>JAFGAO010000224.1 GCA_016933615.1 Acidobacteriota bacterium | reverse complement strand
GCCAAATATCCCTGGGAGTATGGAATGATCGCTCCGCCATCGCCGCCGATGTAAACATCTTGCTCGTTTTCATCCCTTGCGATCACCTGCCTGAAGGAAATTCCATCCCAGATAACCGGAATTACCCGGGTGGCATGCGCGCCATCGCCCCAATTTGTCAGGATAATGACCCCGCCTTCATATTCCAGGGTGTCGATCCAGGCGGGCAGGGTTATGTTACCGATAGGATCCGATTGCCAAATCAGTTCGGTTCCGTCCTCATCGCGATAGATTCGAATCCATCCGATGTAATAGGCATCCTGTTTTTCAATGAGCAGATCGACCCGCACGGAACCAAGATCTTCCTTCAAATCCACCATTTGGGAGGAGACAATTTGCGGATCGGAATTATCTGCGCGAGCGAAAGACATCCCGCCCATGGTCGTGCTTGCACTAGTGGCACTCTTCCTGGTGGAATTGCATGCCTTATATCTGTCGCATGTCTCGTCATTTAGCTTGTAGGCCGAATCTGTATGCTGTGTTTTTTCCCTAAGGACTGTATTAACTTCAGGCTTCAATGATCTTGGCAATGTGAATTTAACCCTTCCAAGGTTTTTTACTCCATACGGACAATTCCCCCAGCCATTATACGCACTTACCATATTCTTCCATTCTTCCAACGCCTCGTAGGTATATGCGCTGACTGGATCGTTGCAGGCGCACCGCTTATCATTCAGGATTTTACCCATCATATAAATATTAAATCCGGGATCATAAAGAAACTCCGGCGGAATATATTGCGGCACGGATGACCCATAAAATTTACTGGCGTGTTCGAGTATATCCCGATACTCATGGATATATGTAATCCCCCCCAATCCATACCCCGCCGATATCCTGTATTGCGCAATATGATCGCGGGTATTGCATCCAGGAATATCATCAGTATACTTATCGAAAGGATCTTTATATCCTATTCCATATCCTCTTCCTATAGCAAAATCATATATGCTCATCATCAGATTATTACCGTCAAGATTATACGGCGCGGTACAGGGTTTTCCATTCTGGCAGGTCGTTTCCCAAGGCGGATTCGCCCCCATGTCCCAATTTTCGAAAATTCCGATGGCAAAATCCTTAATTTTGTAGGTGTCCTCAAGGATAAATTCATCATTATCAATTACAAAGAATTTACAATCTTCTCCCGGTTCATATAAATAACTCTCATTCGGAGGGAAAGACTCGTCTCCAAAGATCCAGGGCGCGATACCGTGTACGGTTTCGCCCGCCATGATTGCTTTAATTAATGAGGGGGGAATATCCCATCTTTCGGCATTGATATATATCCAATCGTCATATTCATTCCATGTTGGATTTTCCACTATTGGTTTTCCATTCATAAAGCAGCTAAGGGAGTCACATAATCCAGCATCTTTCACATCCTTCCAAGTTCCACCCAAGCTTGGTATCTGAAAATATCCATATTCGCTTTCCGCTATTATCTTCCCATTCGCGGCTTCGGCCGTTATTTTCCAGGCATAACCGCCGGTTTCAAGGGTGGACCCGCTCGGTAGGATATCTTTCGTGATATCCCTGACCTCCTCCGGGTTGTTCAATTTGAACGAACAAGTGCCGTCATTGTTGCATACATCAGCCGCGAGGAGTATCTTACTCTTAAACGCCGCTTCAAGCGCTTCGCCCTGTGCGTTGACACGATGTATTTCAAGAATGTATCGATCCGCCTCGTAGGCGGGCTTCCAAGTGAAGGTGGGAACCACAGAAAGCACCATCGCCCAATCTGTTGGTGAGATGATAGCAATTCTCGGCGTCCAATCCGGAATCGATAATTCTCCGACGATCCCTTCAAAGCCCGATCCGCCATCGCCGTCGACAGGGTTGACCAGCGGGAAATCCCGCTTCCTGTCGCTGATGCCCCCCACGACGGCCGCTTTCTGCCCATCCTCCGTGACCGCCACCCCTTTGCTGAAATCGGCGTCGGGCCCGCCGTAATACGTGGAATAGGAAACGTATCCGGCGGGGGCGAGACGGATGAGGAAAGCGTCGATGAAATCCAAGACCGGATCCATGGAGAGATCTTTCGGGAACGAATCCACTCCGAAGTTGACCGAACCCGTCTCCCCGGAAATATACGCGTCGCCTTCGGCGCTGACCGCGATGGAAAAGGCGCTGTCTGCGCCGGAGCCGCCCAGGTAGCGCCAATAGCCGAGGCGCATGCATTCCCCGCCCCCGGCGCACGTCTCGGTGAATATCTTGGCGGCAAAAACATCCTCCCCGCCGCCGTAAGCCTGCAAACCCTCCCCGTAGGCTTGCGCCAAATCCGGGGAGCGCGTGTTCCCGGTGATGTAGGCGTTGCCCGCCGCATCCACTCCGATGGCGCATTCCCGGGCGCTGCCACCGCGTTCGCAGTCGTCCCCGGAGCCGCCGAAGTAGGACGACGACATTTTGGAAAAGCTCGGCGTGGAAAAATGCACGACGAACGCGTCGTACCCGCCGCCCGGTTCGCTGTCGAACCCGTTCAAAGCGGTAAAGCGGCCGGATCCGCCGAGCGGCGCGGTCTGGCCGACGATCCACAAACTGCCGTCGAGCGGACTCACCGCCACGGAATGGGCCTGTTCGTGCGTTCCGTTTCCTCCGATGAATTGGACGGTGATCAGGGAGGCGTTGCCGTCTAGGGTTGTATTAAATCCGGCGAGTACGCCGTCAGGAGATAGTCCAACCCCGGTTTGATAAAAGGGATAAAAATGCTTAGAGTCGGTATAGCCGGCGATGTAAACCACCCCGCCCGACCCCGGCACGTAGGCGATATCGTATCCGTAATCGAATATGGACCCGCCGAGGTAGCTCGCGTACAGCAGGCTGTTGCCGGCCGGCGCAAGCTTGAACAGCAGGATATCAGCGTAGCAATAATATTCGCAGCTCAGGGCGGATTTGTAGGGGGTGTGGGCGCTGGTCATCGGAAAATCCGGCGAATAGGTGTGGCCGACGACGTAAATGCTCCCGGATTCATCCACGGCGATCCCGGAGCCGGCTTCGGAAAATTCACCGCCCAGGAAGATGATGAATTCGCAATGGTATTGCGGATCGATTTTCGCCACGAAGACGTTGTAGTCGCCGAGCGATCCCGAAACGACGTTGGTCGCGCCGGATATGTACCAGGTCTGCGCCGCCGTCCCTGTCACGTACATCGAACCGTCCGGGCCGTAGGCGGCGTCGGAGACGACGTCATCCCCCGCTCCGCCCATGTAGCTGGAAAACAGCAACTCGCCCTTTTCTCCGGACCCGTTTTCCACCGGTTGCAGGGCCTCCGGGTTCATCAGCGAATCGTACGAGCTGGCCGAAATCCAAGAGAAGAAATCCCGCGCGCCTTTCCCGGCGGCGCGTTTCTCCACGGGTTTGCGCGCCGCCGACGCCTCCGCGCCTTCCCCCTCGGAGTAGGGGGATTCGACCGTATCCCCTTCCACGCTCGGATCCTCCGGCTGAGAGCCTTGCGGGACTTCGATCAGTGGCAGGGTGACCTCGCCCGCTTCGGTTTCGATGACGATATTGTCGCCCTCCACCCCCACCTCTCCGCCTTCCACCGTGAGCGTCAGGTCGGGCAATTCCTCGCCGTCTTCCGCCTGCATCGAGGCGTAGCCTTCGGGATCCCCTCCCCCTCCAGCCCCGGCGGCATCCCCGCTTTCCACCAGCCTCCATTCCCATGCTCCGCTCGAGCCATCGATTTCCAGGTCGTACCCCGTTGCGAAATCCGCGTACCGGATTTTGGAAAAGGCCGGCACGTCCATCCTCCAGGCCGCCGGATCGTTACCGAGGAAATAGGAGATCCTGGTTGCAAGCGAGTCCTCGCCTCCGACCTGCGGCGCGGCGTTCACCCCGCCGAATTGAATCTCCACCACCGAATATTCCGGCCGCGGCGGATCTTCTTCGGAATAGGCCGGGGGCGTCGGGGTCGGCGAGGCGCCTCCCGGAGATTCCTCCGCCGCCCAGGGCGGGATGGAACCCGGTTTTTGGACCGCGATGCGGATGGAATTGTCGGTGAAGACGGCGGATCCCATGCTGCCGGTCAATTCAAACTTAACGGCCGGATCGAATTGTCCCTGGTTGGCAATGAACATCAGCGGGGCGGGCTGGCCCGCCTCGAAAACCGGATTCTCGAAGGCGGGCCGGCCGGGCGCGGTCAGGACGAGCATGATCCGGGCCAATGCCGGCGACGCGGATGCAAGGACGGAAATGGAAACGGATGAGATGAAAAGGAATTTAATTACGGTTTTGCGTGCGCGGCGGGCAAAGGATGAAGCCGCGGGGGGGGGGGGGG
>JAFGAO010000026.1 GCA_016933615.1 Acidobacteriota bacterium | reverse complement strand
GAAACGGGGAACCGTTTTTTATGCCTTGCCCAAAGCCTTGAGAACCTTGTCCGGCGTCGCCGGCGGATCGACCCATTTGCCGATCGCATTGTGAATGGCCATAATGACAAGATGGGTGTTGGCCAGAGAATGGCTGATGCCGTTGCTGCCGTAGGCTGCGTTGCCCGCCCGCGTTTCCAGCAATTGCAGATCCACCTTCGGCATGTCCAGCATGCCGACTTTCTTGTACTCAAACATGTCGGTGTTGAGTTTTACGCCGGTCTTCTCGTCGTAGAAATAGTCCTCCTGGAGCTGGCACCCGGCGCTGAAATCCATAACCTGGTCGATCTGGCTTTCGAGCGACGTGCGCCGCATGATCTTGCCGGGATCGGCCACGACCCCGAACCGGATTATTTCAACCAGCCCGGTTTCCGTGTCCACCGCGACCTCGCAAGTGGCCACGTTCATGGTATCCAGGGCGCGGCCCTGCTGGGTCCACACGGCTGCCGGAGGCCTGCCGGAGTAAGTCGCAAACAGATTGGCCTGAACAGCCTGCCCCAGCGGCACGCCCCTGCCCGGATCGCCTTTCACGACGACTTTCCCGTCTTTCATGTCGAGATCTTCGGGTTTCAGGCCTTTGAGCGGGCTGCTGCCAGCCGGTTTTTTGCCCATCATGCCGAATCCCATGGGCGCCGGCGGATTTTCGGCCTCTTCGACAGCCTGTTCCAGGATGCGCTGCTTCAGGATGTCGGCGCACTCTTTCATGGCCCAGGAAGAGGCGGTCGATCCGTCGCTGCCGCCGCCGTAGGGCCTGTAGTTTTCCTTGAAATCGAGATCGATGCGGATGTCCTTGAAATCGAGACCCAGCTCTTCGGCCACGACCATCGCGTTGCATTCCAGGCCGTAGTGCCCGATGAGTGGGCCCTTGGAGGGCAGATGGACGACGCCGTCTCGAAGCTCCAGTTTGCAGATGTATCCCGAAACGGAATGGCGCGGGCACTGGTTGTAGCGGAAACTGGCCCCGTGCATCCTGCCGTCGGGCATCTTTCCGGCTCCCGCGCGATGCCAGTTCCAGTTCATCATTTTCTTCAATTCCGCGACACAAGCTTCATAGCTGGGGACGGGATTGGGATCTTCCTGGGATCCCGGCCCGTGAAGGTTTAATGTCGCGATTGCGATCGGGTCCCTGCCGAGCTTTTCCGCGATCAGATAGAGCGCCACCATCAGGGAGTCCCAATTCATCGGATTATGCTGGCCGCTGACATACATCATTCCGCGGTTGCTGTCCACGACGTCCATGTTCTGCCGGACGTTGACGCACCTTGTTGTGAAATAGGGGCCGTAGGTCTGGTCCATGGTGTTGCCGAAGCTGGAGCTGCCTCGAACCCCGGAATCCGCAATGGAAAAATCGTCTATTGCTGTAATCACACCGTTCTTTTTGAATCCGACCTTGAGATGCATGAAGCGCTGGTTGAGGTTGAAGTCGTACATCTCGTAACGGTTGTTGACGCAACGGACGGGGCGCCCGGTTCTTCGGGCAAGCATGGGCGTAACCAGCTGGGATTTACGGTTCCCCCAGTCGCAGTATCTGCCTCCCAGGAACATGCATTCCCGGACGATCTTTCCCGGGGGCAGCCGGTACATGCTTGCCACCGCGTCATCCGTCCAGGGAGGGATGCCTTCGATGCGCAGGTTCTTCCCTTCGCCGTGATACGCATCGTCGAACCACCAGGCGACGGAACCGACGGGGTTGGGGATATGTCCGGAAAAGGCGGGCAGGTTCACGTCATATTCGATGATGTGGTCGGCCTCGCGGAAACCCGCTTCAACATCGCCCTGGTTCACGTTCGAATAGGAGACGTTGCCCCTTTTGGGAGGATTGCCGCCGCCGGGTCCTGGACCGCCGGATTGCTTGGAGGCAGGAGCGGGCCGGATCGCGGGTGCATCCGGTTGCCGTCCTTTGCGCAGATCCACAACGTGTGGAAGAATTTCCCAGTGGACTTCGAGCGCCCGCAGAGCCTCTTCGCAGATGTCTTCGTTTTCGGCGACGACGATGACGCCCACCTCCGTACCTTCCTGATCCGCAATGTCGTCCAGTAAAGGCATGGGAGGGGCCATGAATCCGCCGCCGGTGCTGAGGGCCTTCAAATCATCGTCTTCCCATGTGACGATGTCGGCGACGCCCGGGATTGCGCGGGCTTTCGCGGTGTCGACCGACTTTATGCGGGCGTTGGCATACGGGCTCCTGAGAAACTTGGCGTGGAGCATGCCGGGCACGACGTAGTCGCAGCCGAACTTGGCGATGCCCGATGCCTGCGTCCAGGACCATACTCCCGGAAGGTTCGGTTTGCCGACGACCCGGAACTCTTTCCTGGTACCGTTGACTCCTGCCAGGTCCGCCATGCTATGCGCCTCCTTTCGCTATCTGAGGCGCCGCTTCCATGATCGCGGTGGGGTGGCGGGGATAGGTGCCGCAGCAGCAGAGGTTGCCGGCCAGCGCCTGTTTGCATTCCTCTTCGGTGGGATTGGGATTCTTGTCCAGGAGGTTCTTGGACGAGACCATGAATCCGGG
>JAFGAO010000223.1 GCA_016933615.1 Acidobacteriota bacterium | reverse complement strand
ATGCTGAAGGCTTCCCGCAATATATGGGGTGCTGCGAACCCTTAATTTTTCCCATGAATCCGGAGGGCGAACCTTGTGTTCGCCCCGCTCCAATGTCGAAGGCTCCTCGCAATATATGGGGTGCTGCGAACCTTTAAAACTTTCCGTGAACCCGGAGGGCGAACCTTGCCGGCAAGAGGCGGTCGTTACAGGTCCGCCATCGACTTTATCTGCTGGAGGAGCCGTTTCGCTTCCGGATTCTCCGGGTCCCAACGCATCAGCTCCTTGAGCCTTGCAGCCGCCCTGCGCGGCAGGCGCACTTTCAGGTAAAACTTCACCAGGGCGATGTGGCTGTCCGCCGACATGCTTTCCAGTTCTATTGCCTTGATCAGGTGCTGTTCCGCGCTTTTGTACAGGCCCGGGACTTCCGATTCCGCCAGGCCGAGAAAATAATTGTACGACGCGTTCCCGGGACGCAGGTGGACGCAGCTTTTCAATTCCTTCGCAGCCTTTTCGAATTCCCCCCGTGCCAGGGATTGCCGGCCCTGCCGGAAAAGGGCGTCGATCACTTCTTCTTGCTCGGAGCCGGCCGGGCCCCCGGTTCTCGCGGCGGCGCCGCCCGTCCGTGAAAGACCCTTGCTGTCGTATTCGGAGCGCAAATCCGGGTCTCTCAGCGTCGTATACGCGTCGTTGATGTAGGTGAAAACCCGTTCCACCCTGCTTTGCAGATCGCCGGGATACTCTTCGGACTGGAAATGGTCCGGATGGTACGCTTTCGCCAGATTGTGATAGGCGTCCCGGATCTCGTCCGGGCCTGCATCCGTCCTCACCGACAGAATTTCGTACAGGCCGGCGTTCTTAAAACGCAGCAGCAGATCGTCGATCCGCATCGAGATCTCGCCGGAGACGGCCGGTTCCCGGATATTTTCCGGGGGAATCTCCGGGGACGTTTCCGGCCCAATCAGGCCCAGGGCGTAAAGTCTCAGAAGAACCTCTTCGGGAGCCGCTTCTTCGCCGGAGGAAAGCAGGGCCGCAAGTTCCTTCGCCGGGATTTCATCGTGCGCGCGCAAATATGCATGGGACTCGATGGCATTCAGCGGAAGCTCGGTTCTCTTTTCAGCAAAATCCCGATCGACCGTTATCTTTCCATCCAGGAATCCGCGGGGCGCTTTCACAAGGCGTTTTGAAACGGCACGGCGGGCGCCGGAAACCAGCATTTCCGGAATGTTCAGTCCGAGATTGCGCCGGTTTTTTATCAGATCCTTGCCCTGGAAAAACCGCATTTCGACCTCTTTCCATCCCATTGTGGAAGAAAGAACCACGATCACCTGCTCCCGCAGGCCTTTCTCGAGAGTTTTTTCGTCCGTGCGCTTCAGGGATGCAACGGCTTGCTCGCTGCTTTTCCCCGATTTCATCATGGAAGCGATTTCGCGCAGGTCGGCCCGCCGCAGCAGCCCCATGGAAACCATTATGCGGGCAAGGTGTTCCTCCGGGAAGCTGCTTTCGGCAAAGGAGATGGCCCCGTTTTTCAGCACCAGCTGCCTCTTGCCGGAAGAGTTCCCGGTCCTGAAAACCCCGCTCCGGCCTGCGGCCGCCAGATTCAACAAAGTCGCCGTAAGTTTTGCGTGGATCGACATGCGTGTCACCGAATTATTTCTTATCGGCGCGACGACAAACGGCAAATAGAATTAATGGTCTCCGGTTTGCGGTTTGTTACGGGATATACTTCTTTTCCCCGGCCCTTATCGGGACAGTCAGCGTGTTTTCCGCCGGGGGGATGGGGCAGCTGTACTCGCTGCTGTAGGCGCAGTAGGGATTGTAGGCCCGGTTGAAATCCAGGTCGTAGATCCCCGAAGTGTTCTCGGCCAGATCCATGTACCGGCCGGATGCGTAGGTTTCGCTTCCCGACGTCGCGTCGCGAAAAGGGATAAAGAGGCTGGGAGCGCCGCTGCCCGCGGAATCGTCCATCCGGTACACCTGAAGGCGGCAGGCCCGACCTTCGACCGCGAACTCGAAATATCCGTAACGCAGGCCGCTGCGGACTTCTCCCGTATTGGTTGCCAGCCTTACACGCTCGGGCCGGGGATGCCGGTTCAACCGGACCGAAAACTTCAGGCCCTCATTGACGGGGTAGTATTGCAGCCTTTTGAACATGCCCCGATCCTTTTCCGGAATGGGTGAATCCCCGTCCGACCGGAACGCCTCATCCCGCGCCGCCCTGACGGAAAGCACCGGGTCCTGTACCGCGGCAGTCTTTCCGGTCCCGCTCCCGCTCCCGGAACACGCAGCCCCCAACAGGGCCGGCAGGATCCCGGCCGAAAGCGCAAGCTGTTTGCAGAAAATCCGGAGTTTCATACCTTACCGCCTCCCGTTTGGAATACATCCATCGCCTTAAAACCGGGCGTCCATGCCTCTCAGGCAAACGGCACGGCGGAAGCAAAATAATCCGCCATGGTCTCCATTTATACCCTGTCCACGGCTGCCGTCCAATTAAAAGCCGTAACATAACGCAATGGATGCGTATAGATACCAAGACAAACCACACAGACCTAGCACCACCTCTATTCCACGGAGGGGCGGGATCGATTCCGCTCCCTCCGCAACAGATTCCGGGCCGGGAAGGCCCGGACCGAAGTCCGCCCATTTCAATATGTATGCGCGGGAGGCTCCTGTTTTTTACATCCGCAATGGGCTACTTTGTCACGAAATTCCAGAAAATGCCGATGAAGGAAAGGAAGCGCGCGCGATGGGGGGAAATCGCATCAGTGGACGGTTCGGATTGGAATTGACACCCCCGGGAGCTTTAGGTAGTCTTCAACCACTAATTACAGCCTAGGAGTGATCCATGCCCTCCGAACGAGATTACGCGGAACGTCTTCGGGAACAAGCCTATAAAACGCTCTCACCCCAGGTTAAGGGCCTGGAAAGCGAGCTGAAAGCATTCAGCGATGCCCTTTCCGCCGGCATCTACCAGATCGAGCGGAAGCTCGAAGCCATAAACCGGGTGGAACTGCCCACAACGAAGGCCGTTCTGGATGAGATTCTGCAGGACGTCCTTCGCCGCAAGGATCAGCAAGACCGGTCTCTCGCGCTCTTCGCCCGCGAGTTGCGCGCCGGGGAAACACAGGAAGAAATCCTGGGGCTTCTGCTGGACCACGCCTGCAATTTTTTTTCGCGGGCGGCGCTGTTCGCCGTTCGCAATGACCGGTTTGTCGGATGGTCCTCCAGGGGATACTCCCCGGAAACAGCCCGTTCCATAGCCGGCTGTTCCATCCCGCTTTCCGAATGCCCCCGGTTCCGGGAGGCCCTTGAAAGCGGAGACGTCCAACCTGCTCCCGACCTGTACGCCGACAGCTCCCTGAGTTTTCTTCAAGCGGAATCCGAGGAAACGGCCTACCTGGTGTCCCTTCACGTCATGCAGCGTCCCGTCGCCGTCCTCCTGGCTCAGGGCGCCGCCGCCGCCAGGTGCGATGCCCTTTCGTTCCTGGCGATCCTGACGGAGATGCGCCTGGAGAATGTTGCCCTGAAGATCCTTTACGCGTTGACGGAAGGAACGCCGGCGGCCGGCACGCCTCCTCTCCCTGCAGTCGAACTGAAGGAGCAGCCTGTGGAACCGGCGATTCCGGCCGGAGCCGAGTTAGTGGAAGAGAAAGAGCCCGAATCCGCTATGGAGGCGGAACCGGAAGTCGAGGTCGAACCGGCAGAGGAGGCGGCGGAACCGGCGATT
>JAFGAO010000222.1 GCA_016933615.1 Acidobacteriota bacterium | reverse complement strand
CCCCGAAGGGCGGCCGGCTCTTGAGAATGCAATATAGTACAGAATTTCTCATTAAATCTTTACACCATAGAGCAGGCCGCAAAATGTTAAGTTATTTTTGCGCGAGCCCTTAGTCAGCCGGCAGAATGTGCCGGGAAAGGAATTGAGTTATGGTCGTCGAAAGATGGATACGATTGATTGCAGGAATTTTAATACTGGCCAGCCTCGCGCTGGCGCACTGGGTCCATCCCTACTGGCTCTGGTTTACGGCATTCGTGGGGCTGAACCTGTTGCAGTCCGCCCTGACCCGGTGGTGCCTTATGGAAGAAATCCTGGTTAAAATGGGGGTCAAACGGGGATAAACAAATTACCTCTCAGGGTGTAGAATAGGTACCGAATAAAGAAAAAAAGCAGTTATTGGCCCGATTTATCTCAAATTAGAAAGGCGACGGCATGAAATTCAGCATCAAGATCGACCAGGCTACGGGACAAAAGTACATGGCGGTGCCCGTCAGAGGCCGGGCACTTCTGTTCAATTACCAAACCAACAAAGGGACCGCGTTTTCCGCACGGGAACGGGAGGAACTGGACCTTGAGGGATTGCTGCCCCCGCAGATTTCCACCATGAAGCAGCAGCTCGACAGAACCTACGAGAATTTTTCGGGCAAAACGACAAACATCGAGAAATTCATTTACCTGACCGCGCTTCAGGACAGGAATGAAACCCTATACTATCGCCTGCTTCTTGAGCACATCGAAGAGATGATGCCCATTGTCTACACCCCCGTCGTGGGCGAAGCCTGCCAGAAGTTTTCCCACATATACCGGCGGGGACGCGGGATTTACATAAGCTACAACGACCGGGGCAAAATCGCCCGCGTTCTCAAGAACACAAGTATCGAAAATCCTTCCATCATAGTGGTGACCGACGGGGAGCGCATTCTGGGTCTCGGCGACCAGGGGGCGGGAGGAATGGGGATCCCTATCGGCAAACTTTGCCTGTACACCCTTTGCGCCGGGGTGTCGCCCTACAGCACGATCCCCATAACCCTCGACGTCGGCACCGACAACGAAGAAAGGCTCGAGGACCCTCTCTACATCGGGCTGCGGCAGAAACGGATCCGGGGGGAAGCCTACCAGGCATTCATCGATGAATTCGTGGGAGCCGTAAAAGAGGTTTTCCCCCATGTCTGCCTGCAATGGGAGGATTTCCTGAAGGGCAATGCCATCCGGCAGCTCAACCGGTTCCGGGACGAACTTTGTTCCTTCAACGACGACATCCAGGGAACCGCGGGCGTAGTCGCCGCCGGTCTTTACAGCGCCCTGCGGATAACGGGCAAATCCATGGCCGGGCAGAAAATCGTCTTCGCCGGCGCCGGCGCATCGGCCCAGGGCGTTTCGGATCTTCTGGTCGCAGCTATGAAGGAGGACGGTCTCAGCGAGCGGGAGGCCGTGCAACGGATCTGGACGGTCGACAGCAAAGGCCTCTGCATCAAGGACCGCAAGGGCCTGGACGACTTCAAGCTCAAGTTCGCCCGCCCCGGAGCGGAAATCCAGAATTACGCCTGTAGAAACCGATCTGCAATAAGCCTCGAAGAAACTATCGATAACGTGAAACCGACCATACTGATAGGCACTTCGGGAACCCCGGGGACGTTTACGGAAGCCGCTGTCCGGAAAATGGCTGAACTCAACGCACGGCCCATAATCTTTCCCCTTTCCAATCCCACTTCCAAATCCGATGCCGTCCCCTCAGACGTTCTTTCATGGTCCGAAGGGAGAGCCATAGTCGCTACAGGCAGCCCCTTCGACCCGGTCGAACTGGGCGGGAAGCGCTTCCGCATAGGCCAGGCAAACAATGCCCTTATTTTCCCCGGTGTCGGACTGGGCGTCACGGTCGCGCGCGCGCGCCGTGTGACGGACAGCATGTTCCTCGATGCCGCCAAGGCGATGGCCGCGATGGTAACCCAGGAAGACCTGGATGGAAACGCCGTCTATCCCGATTTGAAACGGATACGGGAATGCTCCCACGCGGTCGCCTGCGCGACGGTCCGCCGCGCCGTGGAAGAGGGTCATGCGGATGGAAAAATTCTTGAAAATCTGGAGGAAACCGTCCGCCGGGCCATGTGGACGCCCGAGTACCTGCCGATCCTGTATGAGGGATAGGCAAACAAATAATAATTGGTAACGCCCCCAAAAACTTAATCGGCATTCTGTCGCCGCGGTGAGGCTCCAGATGATCACGGTCGAAATTCCCGGATTCAGGACTTTTACATTCCATCACCTTGTCCTTGATGTCAACGGGACCCTCGCAAAGGACGGATTTCTGATCCAAGGCACCGTCCCCCTGCTCAGAGAGCTGCGCTCGAGACTGGACATCCATCTGGTCACGGCAGACACCCACGGCAGACAGGAAGCCGTCAACCGGATCCTTTCCATGGAAGCCGTGAAAATTTCCGCCGAAAACCAGGTACAGGCCAAACTGGATTATATAAACCGCCTGAACGCGGACACCGTCGTCGCCGTAGGGAACGGCTTCAACGATGCGGCCATGCTGGAGCACGCCGGACTGGGAATCTGCGTCATCGGGCCCGAGGGAGCCGCCGCAGAATCGATGCTAAAAGCGAAAATCGTCACTCCGGACATTCAAACCGCTCTGGAACTGCTGCTGGTTCCCAAACGACTGATGGCCACCCTGCGCCGCTGAATCCGCGGCGGGTATCCCCTGGTTGCCCGCCGCGGATCCATTCCCGGAGACCACCCCATCCACTTAATTTTATGAATATTTTGAACCTGCCGGTTGTGGTATCCTTTCCCCTCATTTTTTGATTGCATCGGCGAACAAAACAGGAGCGAATATTGGCGGAACCGACTGTTTGGATACCATTCGACATGCTGGAAAATTTCATGGCGGACGTCTTCAGGGGAGTGGGCGTCCCCGATGCCGACGCCAGGGTCTGCGCCGAGGTCCTCATCATGGCCGACAAACGCGGCATATACTCCCACGGCGTCGGCAGGCTGAAGCCCATCTATTACGACCGCATCGTGCAGGGAGGCATCCAGTTCCCGGCTGCGGAATTCGAGGTAGTCCGCGACTGCAAGGCCACGGCCGTAGTCGACGGCCACCACGGCATGGGCATGGTCATATCCAAGCGCAGCATGGAAATGGCAATTGAAAAAGCCCGCGCGCACGGCCTGGGCATGGTGGCGGTCCGAAATTCCACCCACTACGGCTACGCGGCCCACTACCCCCTGATGGCCGTCGAATCCGAGATGATCGGCATTACGGGCACGAACGCCCGCCCCTCCATCGCCCCGACCCACGGCACAGAAAATATGATGGGGACCAATCCCCTCGTGTTCGCATTCCCGACCGACGAAGAGTTCCCTTTCACCAACGACTACGCGACATCCGTCATCCAGCGGGGCAAGGTGGAAGCGTATGCCCGGCAGGGCATGCAATGCCCCGAAGGACTGGTCGTCAACAGCGACGGCGAAACGGAAACCGATCCCCATACGATCCTGGAAAAGCTGCTCCAGGGGAAATGCGCCTTCACGCCCGTCGGCGGGCTGGGGGAGGAAACGGGCGGGTACAAAGGCTACGGCTTCACCACGGTGGTCGAAATCCTTTCCGCGGCCCTGCAGCAGGGAGCCTTTCTGAAGCGCCTCAACGGCCGGGACGAAAAGGGGAATCCTGTCCCTTATGCCCTGGGGCACTTTTTCATGGCCATCGACATCGCATGCTTCACGGATCCCGCCGCATTCAAAAAAACCACCGGCGACATCCTCCGGGGCCTGCGCGCGTCCGCCAAAGTCCCGGGCCGGGAGCGCATCTACACCTGCGGCGAGAAGGAATACCTGGCCTGGCAGAAATACAAAGACAAAGGAGTACCCCTGGATTCCGTCCTGCAGAGTCAGCTTTGCGAAATGAGGGATGAACTCAATCTTCCGTATACGTTTCCGTTCGAAACAGCCTGATCCGCTGCTGCAATTCCTGTCATGAATTGCGGAATTTACTCATGCCCCCGCCTGATAAGTGTGCAGACTCAGCATCACCAGCAGCTGCAAGGCGATCCGGCAGCTCGCGGAAGAGCTCCCAGAGGTCGGACCCCATGCAGGAAATCTCGGCCAAACGGGCAACTACCAAGACACTCGAAATGGGGCTCGAGCACTGTTAACACGCCGCCTGTCCCGTACCCGTCGGCATTATCAAGGCGGTTGAAGTGGCTTCCGGACTGGCCCTGCCCAAGGATGTCATCCTAAAGATTTCCAAAGAGTAGCTTCTTTGAAAGTGCGGCAGCTTCCGGCCTCGCCCTAGCTGCGCCGGACAAGCGCTGCCGCCTTGATTATGAATAGATTGAAGAAGGCGGCAGCAAGCTGCCGCACTCCGCAGAAGAAACGGATCTTATAGAGCCCCGACCATGTTTTCGTCGCTCAGATATTCCATAACGCTTTCCTTCTTACCCACAATAGGCAGCACCAGGTGTGACGGAAATTCCCTGTTGCGGTAGATCTTGTGCAGCGTGGTCCGGCTGCTCGGCAGGTGTGGGTGGTAATGGATCTGCATCTCCGGATCCCGGGGGGACTCCAGGCTCTGGATCTCGAGCTTGATGCGGTGCCCCGCGCGGAATACATTCGTGAGTTTGCCCAGGCCGACATTGTACTCGTTGATTTCACCGGGGATGACGGGATCGGAGCCGGAATGCTTGTGGTAGGGAGCATAGGGTTTGGATTTGCCGGGATCTAGAGCGCGGTGCGAGGCTTTCAGGTAGCCTTTGGCCAGCGGCGTCTCGGACCCCCCGGGGGCCAGGTCGCTCAGCTTGACGATCCAGTGGGTGTCCTCGGTATCGATGGAAGCATGGAAGTTGAAAGCCGCGGGGCCGATGACGGTCAAATCCTCCGGCATGGGCATGCTGACATACCGGACCGAATCCCTCTTGTTCGACAGGTAAAGCGGCTGCTGCAGGAAACAGTCCGGGTGCGGCTGGTGGCGTTCCGGAGCGAAGGCCAGCCCTTCCCAGCGGCGCAGATAGCACTTCTCCCATTCGGTACCCGGAAGCGGCCATTCGTGTGCTTCGCGCCATCTGTTGACCCCCTGAACGAACATGCGGATGGGCGGCTCCTCCATGATCCCGGTGTCCACGCCCTTGAGCCAGTGATCGTACCAGCGGATGAGGAGTTCGGCATCCTCGCGCCAGGGTCGCTCTTCCGGACCGAACGGCTTGACCATCAGTTTCTTGGGAGACTGAATTCCGCAATAGATGTCCCAGAAGCCTCCGGCGCTGTGCGCCGCCTTGCCGACGACGAATACCGGAACCTGGATCCTGTCGATAAACGGGTAGATCGACCGGTCCCTCCAGAACGGGCCGTCGAAAGGATTCATCAGCATGTCGAAGACCCAGGGATTTTTATACGGATAATTCAGCAGGTGGTAGATATTGGGGTAGTGCCGGATATCGGGATCCTCGAGCAGCGCCTGCCGGCGGCGCTCGAATTCCTCCGCCGGCAGTTCCTTTTCCATTAATGATGGAGCGTTTTTCGGGGCAAAGCCGCTGGTGCCGTGCCGGCCGTCCCAGATTCCATAGTAAAACAGGCTGAGGATGCCGCCGTTGTAAACGCCGTTGCGGTAGAAGTCGTTCACTATATGGGAAACAAAAATGGCTTTCAGATGCGGAGGCCGCTCTATCGCCGCCTTCAACTGGATGCAGCCGTAGTAGGAATAGCCGATCATACCGACGTTGCCGTCGCACCAGGGCTGCCGGGCGATCCATTCGACAAGGTCGTGGCCGTCCCTGCCCTCCTGGGACGACCACATGCCGGGGTATTCCCCTTCCGACTTTCCGGTGCCGCGCGCGTCGGCTATGACGTGAACGTAGCCCCGGGAGACGATATCGGGCGTGTCCCCGGCTTCGATGTTTCCGTCCCATACCGCGCTCTTCTGAAGAGGCTGCGGCGGCAGCAGCAATTCCTGAAGCTCTTTTCCGTATCCGCCCATCGCCAGCAGGGCCGGGTATTTCCCCTCCCGGTCGGGGCGATAGACGTTGACGCACAACCGGGTGCCGTCGCGGACGGGCGCATAAACATCCTTTTCAGTAATGACGCTGTATTCGGGTTGACTGATGCGTTCGCGCCATCGGCTGCTCATTTTCAACCTCCTCCTTCCGGGAATCGTCCCCCGCGGCCGCGGCAGCGATGGAGCCGGATGCGCTGCCCTATTTATGGAAGCGCCGCGGCCATCCGGTTTTCCTGCCCGATTCGGGCCAATCCCGGGCGGGCACGGAACAGGACCTGTTATTCCCGCCAGTAACGCTCGCTGATTATCTTAAGGTCGGTAAAAAAGTTGACGGCCGCCTTCCCCTGGGTTTTGGTGTCGGCCATCAGGGATGCCCGCATGCCTCCGAAGGGGAGCTGGGCGACCGGCGCGGGGATACCGACGTTGATGCCGATCATGCCCACCTGGGCCTCCAGCTTGAACCTTCGGGCGTAGTATCCGTTCTGCGTGTAAATGGATGCGCCGTTGCCGTATTCGTGCCCGTTGATGATCCGGATGGCTTCGTCAAGGCTGTCCGCCTTCAAGATAACAACCACGGGGCCGAAAATTTCCGTCCGGTGGATCTTCATGCCCGGCTTTACGCCCGTGAACACCGTGGGGCCGAGAAAATGTCCGCGCTCGCAGCCGGGCACGGCAAGATTGCGGCCGTCCAGGGCCAGGGTCGCGCCTTCGTCGATGCCGGTCCGGATCATGTCCAGAATAAAGCTTTTGGCCTTGGCCGAGATCACCGGTCCCATGACCATGGCTTCGCCGGCTACCTCGGGATCCAGCGGGTCGGCGACCCGGACCTCGCGCGATGCGGCGACAAACCGCCCGCAGACTTCTTCATGAACATCGTCCCCCACGGCCACGATCGCCGAGGAGGCCATGCAGCGCTGGCCGGCGCAGCCGTAGCAGGAGGTGATCATGTTTCGGATCATGTCGTCCATTTTGGCGTCCGGCATGGCGACCAGGTGATTTTTGGCCCCGCCGAATACCTGGAAGCGTTTGCCGGTTCGGGCGCAGCGCTCGGCGACAATACGGCCTACCCCCGAGGTGCCCACGAAGGAAATACCCGCGATGTCCGGGCTTTCGAGCAGGGCCTGGCCGGCACGCCCGTCGCCGTGCACCAGGTTGAACACGCCCGGCGGAAAGCCGATTGTATCCATGAATTCCGCCACCCGGGCCATGCAGAGCGGCACCTGCTCGGAGGGTTTGACGACGCAGGTGTTGCCGGCGGCCAAAGCGTAAGGGAAAAACCAGAAGGGCACCATCAGCGGGAAATTGAAAGGCGCGATCATGCCGAAAACGCCCAGAGGAACCCGTAAAACCTCTCCGTCGATGTCCGGAGAGGCGCCGTGCAGCTTGTCCCCCTGCTGCAGCACCGGCATTGCGCAGGCCACTTCCGCGTTTTCGAGCGACCGCTTGACCTCCGCCTCCGCATCGGGAAGCGATTTTCCGTTTTCACGGCTGATTGTTTCGGCCAGCTCCCGGCTGCGGTCGCGGATGCGGTCGGCCAACCGCCGCAGCAGCTCGCAGCGCCGGGAAACGGGCACGGCGCTCCATTCAGGGAAAGCCGCCCGGGCCGCCGCTATCGCACGGCCTGCTTCCGCGGCCGTCGAGAGCGGAACCCTGCCGATCACGTCGGCCGTGCTCGGCCGCTCCACATCCAGAAGCCCGTGATTCTCAGGGGCCGTCCACTTCCCGCCCGTATAATTTTTCAATACCGGAACATTCATATACGGACCTCACCATAGAACCATCGATTGTTCGAAAAGCCGGGTCAGCTCTTCCCGGCCCACGGGGTACGGGGAAAGCTTGATCACCCGGTGCTGCGGCAGCGTCCCCTCCACCAGGGCCGGTATGTCCTCTTTTTTATAGCCGATGGCGCTGAGCCCGTTGGGCACATTCAAACGCCGCATGAGACGGATCAGCCGATCGGCCAGGATGTTGCCCGCATCTTCCGGCCTGGCGCACGCAACGTCCGCGCCCAGAAAACCCGCGATCTCGAGATGGCGTTCAGGGTCGGACGGACCGGTGAAGCGGAAGGCGGCCGGGGCGTTGAGCACGACCGAAATGCCGTGGGGGACCAGAGGTCCGTCCACCCGGTAACCGGGAGCCCGGTAGCCGCGGACCATGCCGGAAACCGGGTAGGACATGCCGTGCGGCAAATGCAGGCCGCCGTTTCCGAAGCCGACGCCCGCGTAAGCGGCCGCCAGGATCATCTTTCCCCTGGCTTCCCCGTCATCCGGATTCTCCACCGCCCGCGGCAGACAGCGTGACGCGATCCGGATCGCTTCGGCGGACCAGAGATCGCTGATGGGGTTATGCCCCTGGTACGCGGGACGGAGAGCAGGGTGAGCGGGCCGTTCGCGCCGGGTGTAAGGGATAGTCGTGTACGACTCCATGGCGTGGACCAGGACATCGAAACCGGTGGCCGTTGCGACCATGGAAGGCATGCTACGGGTGTTTTCCGGATCCACCAGGCCCAGAGTCGGCTTCAGGTGCCGGTGGGCGATCCCGGTCTTGGCGCGCATGGAAACCAGGTCGAAGATCGCGACACCCGTCGTCTCGCTTCCGGTTCCGGCGGTGGTGGGCACGGCAAAAAGCGGTTTCAGCGCCCCCGGCACCGGGCTTCCTTTTCCTATGGGGGCGTTGACGTATTCCAGGAAATCGGCCGGATAGGTCGAATAGAGGTTGGCCGCTTTGGCGGTATCCATCGAAGATCCCCCGCCCACCGCTACGAAAGCGTCGAACCGGCCTTCCCGGGCAAAGGTTATCGCCTCCTGGATGGAAGAATCGGTAGGTTCCACGTGGACCCGGTCGAAAAGTTCGTACCGGATCTTCTCCCTTTCTAGCGACTCCAGAACCGCCGCCACGGGAGGCAGTTTTGCCAGGTTGGGGTCCGTCACCACCATGACGCGGCTCACTTTCAGCTGCGACAGATCCTGGCCCACCTCGCGCGTGACGCCCGGACCGTAACGGATGCCGGATGTCGCCATCTCAAACGCATATTCGTGTTCCACGATCACTCCTGAGTTGTCAGTTTAACGGAAAGGCATGCCGGCACATTGTACATGAAAATACTCTAAATATCCCAACATGCAGCGATAAAAGCAATGATCGCGTCTAAGGGTTCGCGCAAAAATAAGTTTACATTTTGGCGCGAGCGCCGGACGGGCAGATGCTAAGGCGGCGCAACTCAAGAGTTGCGT
>JAFGAO010000221.1 GCA_016933615.1 Acidobacteriota bacterium | reverse complement strand
GTACGAAAATCCTGATAGCTGTGGCGTCGACCATTGCACGAAGATAGCAACTTGCACACAGGAGGTGTAGTATGACCGGCATGAGAAAGGGACCACCCTGTCCTTGCCGCAGGCGTCGCAGTGCACGCGAAGAAAACCCCTGGACAGCACGCCGCAGTCAAGGAAAGCTCTCAGCTCCCGTTCCACGAATCGCGGGACGGGGCGGTCCCTTTCCCGCTGCCTGGCCAGGAAGGTCTCCAGGTGCCCGGCGACGACTCCGTAGAGGGGGTTATCCTCCGGGTTGCGGGGGCGGTATTCGGCCGACGCTTCACAGACGCAGAGACCTTCACCGTCTGCAACGAAGACATCGTATGCAAAAGGAGTCTCTTGCCAAACCGTCGAAACCGGAACTGAAAGGCCTCTGTCCATCGGCATCGCCGCCTTTTCGAAAGTGAAAGGGCGGCAACAGGTCTAATTGCCCTCGAAGCCGGATGGTCCAAATTTTATTTGCAGGAAAAATCCGAATAAAGACGGTATTGGATTTATGCAACGATTGTTACATATTCCGGGAATTCAGTTTTTGCTGCGGGGCGAACGCGAGGTTCGCCCCGTTTGCCGCTCAATGATTCAGACGTTGTAGGACGATGACGCGGTTTTTCCACCGCGGCCGGTCCAGTTCGTGTGAAAGAAACGCCCGCGCGGTGCGTCGGTGCGTTCGTACTGGTGCGCCCCGAAGTAGTCGCGCTGCGCCTGAAGCAGATTGGCCGGCAGCCGCGCGTTCCTGTAGCCGTCGTAGTAGCAAAGCGCCGTGGACAGGGCGGGTATCCAGACGCCGCAGAGAACCGCCGTCGAAACCACCCTGCGCCAGGCTGCCTGCGCCGTTTGAATCCTCGCCATGAAGAAGGGATCCAGCATCAGGTTGGGCAATTCGGCATTCCGGTCGAAAGCTGCTTTGATTTTTGAAAGAAACACCGAGCGGATGATGCATCCGCCGCGCCAGAGCATGGCTATGGCTCCGTAGTCCAGGCCCCATTGGTACTCCTTCGCCGCTTCGCGGAGAAGCGCGAATCCCTGCGCGTAGGAAACAATCTTGGAAGCGTACAAAGCCTGCTCCAGGTCTTGCAGAAGCGCATTCCTATCCCCCGTGAACTTCCCCGCCGGTGCAGGCAGCACCCCAGCCGCTTCCACCCTTTCCTGCTTGACCGCGGACAGGCACCGGGCGTAGACGGCTTCGCTGATAAGGGTCAACGGGATTCCCAGGTCCAGCGCCACGACGCTGGCCCATTTCCCCGTTCCTTTTTGTCCGGCGGTATCGAGTATCTTTTCCACGAGTGGCTCGCCGTCCGCATCCGGATATGCCAGGATGTCGGCCGTGATCTGAATCAGGTAGCTGTCGAGATCCCCTTCGTTCCATCGTTTGAAGACCTCGTGCATCTCCACCGGCGACATTGCAAGCAGTTCCTTCATGACCTGGTACACTTCGCAGATGAGCTGCATGTCCCCGTACTCGATCCCGTTGTGGACCATTTTGACGAAATGGCCGGCGCCGTCGCGCCCCACCCAGTCGCAGCAGATGCTTCCTCCGTCTGCGCGAGCGGCTATGGCCTGAAAAACCGGCTCCACGCGGGGCCAGGCCCCGGGAGAACCGCCCGGCATGATGGAGGGTCCCAGAAGCGCGCCCTCTTCTCCCCCCGACACTCCCGTGCCGATGAAGAGCCTTCCTTTGGATTCGACATATTTCGTCCTGCGCACGGTGTCGGCGAAATGGGAGTTGCCCCCGTCGATCAGGATGTCGCCCTCATCGAGGAGAGGCAGCAGCTGTTCAATCAAAGTATCCACGGCCGCGCCGGCCTTTACCATCATCATGACGCGTCGGGGCGTGGCGAGAGACTGCACCAGTTCCTCGAGGCTGCCCGTCCCGATGAAATTCTTCCCCTTTCCCCTGCCCCTGAGGAAACGGGGGACGACCTCCTCCTCAACCCCGGGAACCGTCCTGTTGTAAAGGGCCACCGTAAAGCCCTTGCCTTCCATATTCAGGGAAAGGTTTTCGCCCATGACCGCCAGGCCGACCATCCCGATATCCGCTTTCTCTGTCATCCTTCTGTCTCCGTGATTCCGTTGGCCGTTCTATTCGAGGCGCCCCCGGCAGGCCCAGAGGCCGAGAGCGGGGTTGGAAATGTAATAGATTTCCTCTCCGTCCGCCATGGTGTTGAAGCCATCTTTCAACACGGCAGGATCGTATCTCTCCAGCATCGGGCCCAGATCCTCATAGCGGTAGCCGACTCCCTCGATTTCCTTCTGCGAAACGGCGCCCGGACAATAGGTGATTCGAAACCTGCCTTCTGAAGACCCGTGGATCAGGTGGGCCGCCGTCGTCAGGCTCCCCCGAAGGTCCGCCTGCGTTCGCGCCGCCTCGAGAACTGCCGGGGTCCCGGAATACCCGTAATTGCGTATCAGCGCGTCGATCGCCGCATCCTCGCCGAACCGCTCCACCCCCGGCGCCAGAATCACGAGGTCGCCTCCGTCGGCCATCGCCATGCGGGTTCTGTAAATGCTTTTGTTGCCGAGCCAGGTGCTTTTGAACTCGGACGGGTCGAGCCAGACCACGGCTTTTTTTATCGGGGCCTCCAGAATCTGAACGTTGACGCTCAGGGAAAGCTCCGCGGCCCGCCGGAAGCATTCCGTGTCGTCCCCTATGAAAAGTCCCCGGACGGCAAGATTCCCCTCGTTGTTTCTTCCGACCACGGTAAGGACGTAGACAACCGGCAGGCGCCCTGCGAAATGCTCCGACCCGTAGTTCAGGACTTTCCTGACGGGAGTGTCGGCGCGGCCCATCATCCGTTCCATCCCGTAGGCGGCCCCGAGAAAGTGGGTCCGGTCGATCGCCTCGGATCCCCCGGCCCCGACAAAGAGATTCTTGTTGAACCCGGCCATCCCGATCACCTCGTGGGGCACCACCTGACCTATGGACAGAATCAGGTCGTGCTTCCCTTCGGCGAGCAGACGGTTGAGCTGGATGGGGATGCTGAAATCGACAATCCCCCCGGACACTTCCCTTACATACCTTGCGGGCACCTCCCCGAGAGTCGACGTGCCGTGCCTGAAGTCGTGAACCCGGAACAGGCTCTCCGGCACGCGCCCGAACATCGTCTCCATCTCCATCCGGCTCATCGGACGATGGGTTCCCGTAGCGGGCAGGACGTCCGCCAGTTTTTTCCCGTAGTACTGCCACACGAGCTCCATCAACGGCCCCGATTGGGAATGACAGCGGGTAAAATCGGGCGGGACCGCCGCCACGCGGCTTCTTTCACCCAGCTGGTCGAGGCTGCCGAAAAGGGCGTTGCGCATTTCCGGCGCCGTGAATTCCGTATTGGATGAACCCTGGCTGAAGAGGATCATGGTCGTGTTTGAAAATTCATATTTTCAGAATGCCGCACCTTCGAGCCCATTGAGGCTGGGTGCGCATCTCTGTATTGATCGAAAGAGGGCTAACACAAGGTTCGCCATTACAAGCTTCCTCGGGAGGCAGGGCGAACACAAGGTTCGCCATTACAAGCTTCCTCGGGAGGCAGGGCGAACACAAGGTTCGCCCCCACAATCCGGTTTATACACCCGAATAGGCCGAGAAGCCGCCGTCGACGGGAAGCACGATACCCGTGACGAACCGGGACATGGGAGACAGAAGCCACAGGACCGCGCCCAGCAGATCCTCCGCGGTTCCGAATCTTCCCATGGGGGTGTGGTCCAGGATCCGGCGGCCCCGTTCCGTCCATTCCCCCGTTTCCCCGTCGGCGAGCAGAAAGCGGTTCTGTTCGGTCAGGAAGAAACCGGGAGCGACGGCATTGACGCGGATGTTGGGCGAATACTCCTGGGCCATGTGCACGGCCAGCCATTGCGTGAAATTCGACACGGCGGCTTTGGCTGCGGAATAGGCCGGGATGCGCGTCAGGGGGCGGAATGCGTTCATCGACGAAACGTTCAGGATCACGCCCTCGTTCTGCCATGCCATGCGTTTCCCGAAAACCTGGCACGGGATCACGGTTCCCAGCAGGTTCAGATCGGAAACGAAGCGGAGCGCCTCTTCCGGCAGATCGAAAAACGTGCCGGCGTCCCCCGTCGCGGCGTCCCGGCGGTTCCCTCCGGCGCCGTTGATCAGGCCGTCGATCCTGCCCCACGCCTGCAGTATCTTTTGAGCCGCCCGCTCCATCGACTCCTTCCGCAACACGTCTCCCTCTAGAATCATGATGCGCTCGGGGGGAAAATCCCCACCGCTCCACCGCTCGACCTCCCCGGGTTGCAGGTCGACGATTGCGACGTTCGCGTGACATCCCGCCAGGGCGGCAGCCATAGGACGGCACAGAACCCCGGCGCCGCCGGTTACGACAATGACACGGCTGTTGAAGTGGTATTGGTTCCTCAGTTCTTCGAGATTCACGGTCCCGTCCTTTCCGTTTCCGGTAAAATATCGCTGCCAATCTGTATTCTCAATGGTAAAGTTTCACGCATGCTGGATTCGACGAAACGCTTTTCGAGCAGGGTGGATGATTATGCCCAGTACCGCCCCCGGTACCCGCGAGAGGTAATCGAGAGGCTGCGGGACGAATGCGGCCTGACGGCGGAGTCTCCGGTCGCCGACATCGGCTCCGGGACCGGCTTTCTGTCCGAACTGTTTCTGCGCAACGGCAATCCCGTGTACGCCGTGGAGCCGAACCCCGAAATGCGCGAAGCCGGAGAAAAACTGCTGGCCGGTTTCCCGGGATTCCGCAGCATCGACGGCCGGGCGGAAGCCACCGGTCTGCCGGCATGCAGCGTGGATTTCGTGATCACGGGCCAGGCCTTTCACTGGTTCGACGTCGAAAGGAGCCGGAGTGAATTTATCCGCATACTCAGGCCGGGCGGCACGGCCATGATCGTGTGGAACGAACGCGAAATCGGAACCACTCCTTTTCTCGAGGCTTACGAGGACCTGCTGCGGCGCCATGTCCCGGATTACACGCGGTTGAATTTCAGTGAGATCTACGAGGTCTCGGTCGCGGACTTTTTCGGGGAAAAAGGATTCCGGTCCGGGATTTTCCGGAACCGGCAGGAATTTGATCTCGAGGGGGCCAAGGGGCGCCTGCTGTCGTCCTCCTATACGCCCGAAGAGGGCCATCCCAACCATATCCCGATGCTCGAAGCCCTGAAGGAAGCTTTTTATACGCACCAGTCCGACGGCCGGGTTACGTTTCTGTACACAACCCGGATGTACTACGGACCGCTCCAGCAGCGGATACGGCATCGCCCCTCAAAACTGCCCGACAGCTAAGGGTTCGCGCAAAAATAAGTTTACATTTTGGCGCGAGCGCCGGACGGGCAGATGCTAAGGCGGCGCAACTCAAGAGTTGCGT
>JAFGAO010000220.1 GCA_016933615.1 Acidobacteriota bacterium | reverse complement strand
GAGATCACGGGGGTCGGTTCCAATACCCTCAGCGGCGCTTTCCTGAACAATTATGTCGCAGGAGACAAAATCCGCCTCTTTGCCATGCCCTACCTGAACGGGGTTCTCCGCCCCAACGGCCTGGCGGCCGGCTCCGCGACACCCGTAACAACGCTCCGTTTCTTCGGCGACATTTACGGGGACGGGAATCTCTACTACGTCGAGTATGCCTACGACAGCCAGAACAGGCAGATCACCCGTTCCATGACCCCCTTCAGCCGGACGCGGAAAGAACCGGCGGTCCCGCTTATAACGGGCATCCGGGGGAATTCCGCGGGATTCACGCTGCACACCGACAACCAGGGATTCGTCACTTCGGTCACCCTTTCGCTGACCGTCGAAAACAAAACCAGATACTCGCCGAAACTCGAAGAGATCGCTTTATCATCCAGGATAACCATACCCAGCATCTCGGCGGCTTCCAATCTGTTGCGGGAAATCCTGCTGTTCGGGGGCGCCAACCGTCTGCCTCCGGTACCGCAGCGCATTGCTTTATATACAAACATCTAATGGGATGAACTGCCATGAAAATCAAAAAAACGATCGAGGGCCGGGAAAGCGAGCGCGGCATGGCTCTCGTCACGACTCTGCTTTTCCTCTCCGTAATGGCGCTGCTTTCCACCACACTCGTTTTCACGGTTCAGAACGAGATGCAGTCGAGCGCCTCCTATAAATACAGCCAGCAGGCGTTTTATGTCGCCGATTCCGGCGTGCAGAAAGCCGTCCACTGGTTCCGCGACAGCTACAACCCGTTGACGGCCGCGACAGGGGCGGGCAGCTTCGATATGACCGAGTGTCCGGTCGAGATGAACAACCTGCCGGTCATGCTGGCCGGGAAGACCGGCTACAGCTCGAACTTTCCGGATGCCAACTGCAGCACATCCTTCGCGGGCGAGTTCACAAACAAAACACTCTCGGCAGACGTCAAAAATTCGGGGTCCTATGCCGTCAACGCGACCCTGCTGAAACACGAAGCGGTTTCGTTCATCGATCCCAATACATTCGCGGCCTACCAGTCCGCCATGGAACGATGGCGCATCGACAGCGTCGGCAACTGGGGCAATGCCAACAAACCCATCGGCGTTTCCCGCATCGAGGCCGTCATTGAAAACAGCGGCAACGCCCTGTTCGACCGGGCCCTCTGGGGCATCGAGGGCGTGGACCTGGGAGGAACCGTGCTGGTCGACAGCTACGATCCCGCGCTCGGGCATTACGACCCGATCACGAACGCGGGCAACGACGGCCATGTCGGGTCCAATGCATCGATCACGGCAACCGGCACCGTGGACATTATGGGAGACCTGGCGTACGGCCCCACGGGTTCCTTCAGCGGCGGGCCCAATATCACGGTTTCGGGAACCATCCAGCAGCTTCCGCAGGAACGCATTTTCCCGCCCATTCCCAATTTCACAATACCCGCGGGATCTCCCGACATTAGCCCTAAAAGCGGTACAATCACAATCAACCCGGGAACTTACGGAAGTTTTGACATAAAAAGCAACGGTGTCCTGGAACTCAATCCGGGCGTGTACTATGTCGACAGCATCGCGGAAGCGGCCACCGGATCCCTGAGAATCACCGGGGACACAACGATATATGTGAAAAGCGCCCTGGACCTGTCCGGCCAGGGTGTCATCAATCCCACGGGCAATCCCACCGAACTGACGATTTACTACGACGGCACCTCCGAAGCCAAATTTGTCGGCGGCTCAGAGGCTTATATGGAAGTGTACGCGCCGGAGGCGCCGATCACACTGGCCGGAAACGCCGATTTCTTCGGGTCCTTCATCGGAAGAACTTTGGCGCTGACCGGGACTCCGGAAGTGCATTTCAGCCTGGGATGCCTGGACGACAACCTGATGGAGCAGCCTTTCCGGATTCTGAGCTGGTCGCAGAAGTCGTTTTAAGTAAAAACCGTTGCACGTCAAAACCAGGATGTCTTCTGGGAACTCATGTGGAGTGCGGGAGCTTGCTCCAGCCTTCGTAATATAATTTCCTAAACAAGGCGGGAGCAAGCTCCCGCACTCCAAGGACGCTTCCCCCAATGCCGGAGTTCGCTAAAAATCATCCCGGCTGACGATATCCCCGCCGCCACTGGCCGCGTTGCCCGTTAAAAGTAAAAGCTTCGTTTCGGGATAAAACGGGTTGCATCCTTTTTTATCAGAAGAACCTTCCGAAACGTGCGGCGGTTTTATGTTTTGCGGACACCGGAATCGATGCGGCGGTTTCGGAGAGTTCGAATCAGGATGACGAGAAGGAGGCCGGCAACCAGGATAAGCGAAACGGTGAGGTAATTTTCCCGGATGACCCGGGCGGCATCCTCTCCGAATCTGGCGCCCAGATATGCGATGGCGGAGTAGCGCATCACCCGGCCGATCAAAACACCGGAAACCAACTGCAGCCTGCCCGTCCGGAGAACGCCCGCGGCCAGGATGACGAGTTTGGTGGGAAACGGGGGCGGCGCGACGACGGCCGCGATAATGATCCAGATGCCGTAATCCCGCATCCTTCGTTCAACCCATTCCTTCTTGCGGGAACCGAACCGCGCGAGAGCCTTTTGCCCGCCCTTGAGCCCGATCTGATAAAGCACCAGGCAACCCAGGGTGGAGCCGGCGGTCGCGACCAGGGCGATAAAAAAAAACAGCGCAGGCTGCCGCCAGGAAAGAAGCAGGATGACCGCGTCGGGGCCTCCGGCCATGGGAACCGCGGCCGAATCGACAAAAGAAATCAGCAGCAGCCCCGGAATTCCCATAAACAGCAGGTACTCATTCAGCCGGCCGAGAACGTTCACACGGAACTCCGATTATCAACAGGGAAGATAATAGTAGTGCGTCGGGGCGGAGGCCACAACAACAAATGACGGCCGTTGCACGTTAAAATCAGGCCGCTTCCTGGTGCACGAAATTTCGTAGATGGGAATCCCTTAGGGTTCGCGCAAAAATAAGTTTACATTTTGGCGCGAGCGCCGGACGGGCAGATGCAAGGCGCCGCGACGCAGGCAATGTGGTT
>JAFGAO010000219.1 GCA_016933615.1 Acidobacteriota bacterium | reverse complement strand
TGGCACCAATTATATCTACTGGAAACCATTGCATTTATAAGGTTTCTGTGCAATTTGGAACCGGGGCCGACAAGCCCCTATTGTATAAATGCAGAAATCATGGGAGTTGCCTGCAACTATAATTATTGCCAGCCTAGCCTGACACCAAATTAATTGGACAGTGAACTCCAGGCGGATACTACAATTAAGGTTATCGCGTTTTATATGATCCGGCGGCAGTTGCCGTCGGGCTTCAAGTTGAGGAAGGAGCGCCCGAGACCGAACTTCAGGCGCTCCTTATAAAATAACCTTCAATTCATACATTACTTGCCGGCCATCATGGCCTGGATGTCCTCCTCGACGCTGCCGATCGGTTTTATGTCGAATTTATCCACCAGGACATTCGCCACATTGGGCGACAGGAAAGCCGGAAGGGTGGGGCCTAAACGAATTCCCTTGACCCCGAGGAATAACAGGGCCAGCAGCACGGCTACCGCTTTCTGCTCGTACCATGCGATGTCGTAGGAGACGGGCAGCTCGTTAATGTCGTTGAGTCCGAAGGCTTCCTTGAGTTTAAGGGCGATCACGGCCAGCGAATAGGAATCGTTGCACTGGCCTGCATCCAGAACTCGCGGAATGCCGCCTATGTCTCCAAGCGGCAGTTTGTTGTATCGGTATTTGGCGCATCCGGCCGTGAGAATCACTGTGTCTTTGGGCAGGTTTTCGGCCACCTCGGTAAAATAACTGCGCGACTTCTGCCGCCCGTCACAGCCCGCCATGACCACGAAACGCTTGATGGCCCCCGATTTGACGGCGTCGATTACCTTGTCGGCCAGAGCCAGGACCTGGTTGTGCGCGAATCCGCCGATGATTTTCCCGGATTCGATCTCTTCCGGTGATTTGCATTTCTTCGCCAGGTCGATGACCCGAGAAAAGTCCTTTGTTCCTCCTTCCGGCCTTTCCGCGATATGTCGGGCTCCGGGATAATTCGCCATGCCGGTGGTGAACAAACGATCCAGATACGTATTATCCTTTCTCAACGGGATAATACAATTGGTCGTTAAAATGATGGGGCCGTTGAAGGATTCGAATTCGCCATTCTGCCGCCACCAGGAGCCTCCGTAGTTGCCGACAAAGTGACCGTATTTTTTAAACGCCGGATAGTAGTTGGCTGGAAGCATTTCTCCGTGCGTGTAAACGTCCACGCCCGTTCCTTCGGTCTGCTGGAGCAGCTCTTCCATGTCTTTCAAGTCGTGCCCTGAAATGAGGATGCCGGGATTCTTGCCTACGCCCAGATTGACCTCCGTAATCTCGGGATTGCCGTAGGCGGATGTGTTGGCTTGGTCCAGAAGGGCCATGGTCGTTACCGCCGTCTCCCCCGCTTTCATTACCATGCCGATCATCTCGTCCGTGGAAAGGTCCCGGGTCGTGGACACAAGCGCTTCCATGAGAAAGCCGTAAATTTCATCTTTTTCATGCCTCAGAACGGCGGCATGATCGGCATAGGCGGCAATGCCCTTGCAGCCGATGATAAGGAGCTCCCTCAGGGAGCGTATGTCTTCATTTTCGGTGGCCGTGATCCGGAGGGCCTCGGACATGGCCTTGGCTGTGATTTCTTCCCTGCTCTTCGGCGTCCACGTGGCGCATTCGGGCAACCCGTCGGATATGGCGCTCCCGGCTTTTTCTTTAACGCCTTCCCGGACCCGGATGCCTTCCCGGATCTGCTCAATAATGGCGTCATCATCAAAGGCCACGTTGGTGATGGTTGTAAAAAGAGCCTGGCAAAGGAAACGGCCGCTTTTCCTGTCAACAACGCCCTGTTGTTTCAGTTGCTCTCCGTAGATCGCAATGCCTTTGCATACATAGACAAGCAAATCCTGGAGATCCGCGGTTTCCTCCGGTTTGCCGCACACGCCCTTTACGGTGCAGCCCTGGTTTTTAACGGTTTCCTGGCATTGAAAACAAAACATAACGTCACCCTCCTTGATTAAGTATCCCTGCTGTTATGGTTTTTCTCTTTTTTAATGGCGGCGGATAGAGTTTCCAGAAAACTCTCCCGGGTATGGCCGTATATTTCCGCGACATCTTCAAGCGTATGACAGTCTTGGGCGGGGCAACCGATGCAAAGCATTTTTTTCTTTATAAATACATCCATTACCGACGGGTGTTGCACCATCAATTCGCCGACAGTCATATTTAAATCGAGTTTCATAACCGGAGCAATATAATAGACGACCTTGAGGGGGGTCTTTGCGCCGGAGCAAGCAGCTGAAAGTATGGAAAATATCTACGATGCCGTGTCTATGAAATAAGAGCTCAGCCGGTTTCCGCAAGGGTGACCAGCGCGTGTGGATCCGTTACGGCAATCCGTTCGCGACCCGAAGAAATCCAGCCTTTTCTTTCCCAGTCGCTCAGGATACGGCTGACTGTAAAAAGGGTTGTGCCGGTATAGTCGGCCAGATTCTGTCGGCTGAGGCGGAAGTCGATATGAATGCCTTCTTCGGTTTTGTGGGATGACTGTTTCATGATGCGCAGCAGCGCCCGGGCCACGCGCTGCTCCACTCGCTCCACAGTCAATTCCAGATAGCGGTTTTGTATGTCATCCAGGCGCTCGAGGGCGGCATGCAGCATGTTGATAGCCAACCGGGGATATTTTCCCATAATCCTCAAGATGGATTCGCGGGTCCACTCAATCACTTCGGTCGATCCGACGGTTTGTGCCGTGGCAGGCAACTCTTTTTCACTGAAAGCGGCGACGGCGGCTGTAATCTGGCCGGGATTGATGTAACGAACGATAATTTCTTTGCCGTCCCGATGGAGCTTGCTCAGCTTGAGGCGGCCTTTCTCTACAAGATAGAGTTTCCGGGCAGGCATTCCCTGCCGGAATAGCGTGCTTCCGGATTTAAAAACAACCTGATGGCCGGATCGGATAATGGCCGATACTTCATGCTCGTCAATGCCGGAAAAGAAATCGGACCTTGTGAATGTTTCCGGAAAATTGATTTGATTTTTCATAATGCCCGTCCTGGCGTTGCCCGGACTTTCCACAAAGATTCCGGACATAAATCACGGGAAAAAAAGTGACGGCAAAAACCATGGCGATGATGCGATTTGTATATCCCTGACATGAAATTTAGTCAACTTCAATTGAATATTATTCAGGGGTGTGCGAATGTTGTAGCCGATTGGTATAGGGGATGTTCGCACATCGGTGGCCGGTCGAATTCGGTTGCCGTGTATCGTTCGCAAGTCCAGTCCCGGTAAAAAAAGCCGGTTGGCCGCGCAGCTTCTTCTCCATAGATGTCTGAAAGCTGAACCCGTATGGCTTCAATGAGCCTTTGTTTATGGCCGCGCTGCATGGCCGGAACTCCTACAAATCCTGTCAGTCAGTAAGGACCACTGCATTCATTGGATCCATCATGAATTTCGTTTAATGGCCCCTATTGGCTGAAAGCCTGCCCCGACAGTCCCGACTGTCGCCAGAAGGGTTCTTTATAGAAAGCACAGAATTTTGCATGGCCCGCCATCCATGTGCCGATGCTGAGCATTGCCTGATTCAATTGCCGCGGAAGATCAGGTTCAAAAAGAATTGTTGCGGCAGCGAGGCGCGGCGGCAGGGCAAGAATAACATTTGCCGCATGAAACCTGATCCATGGTTCTTTGAGGATTATGTCAAACGTCCGTTTTGTTTCCTTTTAAATATGCCGTTGAATTAAGACCGGCATGAATACCAAATGCTGGATCTGGGGCCGATCGAAACCTATGCGGTGGAAACCCGCTGCGGCAATGCATGACGGAGCCTCCGGCATCAGCCACTGCATGGCGGCGCCCCCCTGCTGCCCGTCTGCGCAGTCGCCAACGCCATAGGACACTGGATGGCTTCGCTCGCCGCCGCACGCCATGAACTCCGTCCAATCGATAAATCCTATTAGAATTCATAAAGCCGTCCGCGACGCTATTTCATCCTGCATTTGCAGGATGTCTCTTTCCTCCACTTTATACCCGAAGTAGAAAATTACGGCCGCGACGGCATACGCCGCCGCCGGTACAAGGGTTATGATGGCGACGATACCTTCGGTCACGCGTGCGGTCGGGGCCGCATTGGCCTCAAAGCCTATGGCCATCAACCCGAAGGCTACAATGCCGCTTCGGATTAACACGCCCAGCTTGATCGGGAAATTCATCAGGGCCATCGTGAAGGCGCGGATGTTTTTGCCGGTTTTCCACTCTCCATACACTACCGTATCCGCAAACAACGCCGTGTTCATGGAACCGGCGACGGACACAAACATTGTAGCGACGCAGAACAGCAGCGTGAAAAGCCAGGACGCCTCCATTGCGAACCAGCCTGAAGCGAATCCGACAGCAGCCAGAGAAAGAAATATCCAGTAGGAATTGCGCTTGCCGAGTCTGACTCCGATCCACGGGGCCGCAAACGTGCCTATCAGCCTCGCTATGCTTATAACCAGAATAAATAAGGACAGCAGGGCCGGCCGGCCGATGACATAGGTAAAATAATAAACGGCCATGCCCGTAATGATCAGGAAACTGCTGCTGACGAATGTCAGGACAAGAATCATATACATAAGCGGGGGATTTTCAAAAACCAGGCCGACAATTTCCCCGACAGACGGCCCGGATCTCTTCCGGGAAGGATGCATCTCCGCTTCATCGTAGGGATCCTTGCCGGCGGTCATCCTGTAAATGAACCAGTAGCCGAAAATCATCAAGAGCGCATAAACGCCCACGGTGAACGCGTACCCCGTCGTCTTGTCGGTAACGGCGCTGAAAAAACCGATCATGGGTATCGCGGTAACGGAAAAAACCAGGCCCGCGGCGGACATGCCCTGCGCCCTGCTGGCGGACAATACGGTTCTTTCCTCGGGCAGCCGGCTCATCCGGCTCACCATCGAGCCGCTGGCGGCAAATACGACATTGAACAACAGATGGCTTGTTACAAAACCGAACATGATTATGGCCGCCGCCGTCCAGTCGCTCCCTATTTTGGTGAACTGCAGAATGAAAAGGGGGGCGACAAGGGGAGGGCCGATTAAAAACCACGACCGGTATTTCCCGCCTAACTTCAGGTTTATCTTCTCAAGAAAAACTCCCCCCGCCAGGGAGCAGACGATATCGATTATGCTTGTGAGAGCCAGTATCTGGCCGACAAGTATCAGCGAAAATTGCGCATAGTCGGTAAGAAAGATCATAAAGAAAAAGGCTTACATGTTTATCATCAGGCTGAAACACAGATCCGGAATGCCGTAGGTGTACAGCAGCACTTTGCTTAATTTTTCCGCCATTACGAAATCCTCCGGGGAAGATCCACAGGATCCTGTATCCGACACCCTTTTTCAGGCCGACTCCGCGCAAGGGATAGTCGGAATAAGCTGCCATCTGTAGCGAGTTCCGGCTGTCCGGGCTCCCTGCAACTTTCGATAAAAACGGCCTTATGTCAACTGCGGGCTTTGAATTTGCCCAATAATCGAATTCGACGGCATTTTATGTCGGAATCGGGGGTTTAGAAAGGGATTTCAAGCATGCCTATAGTGCAAAGCGGATTCGCCGCCATCGGAATGTATGGGCTGCAGAGCTGAAGGCAATGTTTTCTTTATTTATCTTAGCAATGCCTGACAGGGGAGTAAGAATATCTGCGCCTCATAGATCAGCGATATTCCCAAATCATGGTAACACCGAGGAGAATAAAGAACTGTCGGTAAAAAGCGCAAGCAATTGCGCACAGATCTTCGTTGGGAGATCCGCTGAACTGACTAAAACGCAGGACTGCCGGCAAAGAGCCACACATCATTCCCTGCAAGAAACATCACGATCCGGCACATCAGGCCAATCCGGAATCCGGCAACAAGCAAAATTATCGATTTATATGAACTTGTATTTCTGCGATCATACTACCGACAAAAAAAATGAGTAGCGGAAGTGAAGGAGAGATGTGCCCGGTAAGGCGTTTCCGGTCGCCCTGCGAGGGAACCGGTCTTTTCTCATGGAAACATAGCCTCAAACCGGGCCGGTGGACAAGGCTCCTATATTGACCGCCGGCCTGATTTCTGCAGGACAGTGGTCTCAACCGGATCAAGCGGGTCCTGGAACCCAGGGACGCTGTTTTGGGAGGGGATTATGGATGAAGACGCGCTCAAGAAAATTGTGGATACGTTCTTCGTTTGCCGCAGGGACGAACTCGTCGAGATTTTCGGCGAGTTTCTGAACGCGCTGGACGCGGAAAGTTCCCTTTCTCCGGGAAGTTCGATGTCGCGCAACTACGAGACGGCGCAGGCCAATCCCGAGATCCACGCGCTGCCCGGAAACCTGAAGGACGCCCGCGACGCGGTTTTCCCCTATTTCTGGGGAACGGACGAGTGGTTTTCGAAACTGCACCTGGAGAACGTGAAAGGGCCGGCCAATTACGCCTCCCTGGTGGGGGCGCTCGCCTGCCTGCTCAAGAATCCCAACCTGTGCGTGGACACCTACAGCCAGCGCTCCAACGAGCTGGAGGTGAAGGCGATCACCTCGCTCGCCAACCTGGTTTTCTATCACACCGACGCGCCCTGGGGAGTTTTTACCATGGGCGGCACGGTCTCGAATCTGTACGGCGGGCGCATCGGGATCGAAAAGGTCCTGCCCAATGCCATGGCAAAAGGGGTGGGGGGAGGGAACTTGGTCGGGATCGTTTCCGAAGCCGCCCATTATTCGAATGCGACACTGGCCGGATGGCTGGGAATGGGAACGGAAAATCTTCTTCAGATTCCGACGGACGAAAACATGGCCATGCGGCTCGACCTGTTGGCGGACGTGCTGGAGAAGGCTTACGCCGATGGGAAGAAAGTCGCTTTCGTCATCGCGACCTTCGGTACGACGGATGCATTCGGGGTCGACGACATCGCCGGCGTCCGCAGGGTAATCCGTGAAAAGGCCGCGGAAGCCGGCGAGCCGCCGCCGCAGCTGCACGTCGACGCGGCCGTCGGCTGGGTGCTCTGCTTCCTGAACGAATACAATGCGGTCCGCAACCCCTTCGAACTCCCGGATGAAGTTCTGGCGGTCGTCCGGGAAGCCCAGGAAAGGGCGCGCGCCCTCGAGCAGGCCGATTCCGTAACCCTGGATTTCCACAAGATGGGCTGGGGGCACTACCCGTCGAGCGCCTTTATCGTGAACCGGCGCGACGATCTTCGCTACCTGACCCGGGACAAGGCGGATGTCCCCTATTTCAGCGAGGCGGAGTACCGCCACGACCCGGCGCTGTTCACCCTGGAGTGCTCCCGGCCGGCGATCGGACCGTACTCGGTCATGGCCAGCCTCAACGGCATCGGACTGACCGGCTACCAGATGCTGGTCGCGCACTCCCTGGAAATGGCGGCCCTGGCCAGGAACGTGATCGGCGGACTCGACTACTGCAAGGTCCTGAATCCCCGCAGCCTCGGGCCGAGCGTCGTATGGTGGGTGCTGCCCAAGGGCCGCAACGCCGGCGAAATATACAGAAGGCTGATCGCCGGGACGCTGCCGGAAGAGGAGCGGCTGCGCTACTGGGCCGAGATCAGGCACCTGTTCGACAAACGCGCGTCCGACCTCGACCGGGCGCTGGATGCGCGCCTAAGCTTCACGACCTCGATCGGCTTCTCGCCGCACGGCCGCCCGATTCCGGCATGGAAAGCGATTTTCTTCAACCCGCGGACGGACAGGGAAGTGGTCGAGCGCATCGGGATGTCGATCGAGGATCTTTAGCAATCAGCCGCGGTAGCACAGATCCATTTCCCGGGCCGCTTTCGCCTCGTCGGGACGGCTGACGGAAGTCTTCTGCGGAGCCGCCCGGATTTCGTCCGGGGCCGTTTCGGCCTTTTCCGCGATTTCGCGCATCGCCCGGATGAACGCGTCGAGCGTCTCCTTGCTTTCCGTCTCCGTGGGCTCGATCATCAGGGCTTCCTTCACTATCAGGGGAAAATAGACGGTCGGGGGATGAAACCCGCAATCGATCAAAGCCTTGGCGATGTCCATGGCCCGTATGCCGTTTTCCGCCTGGCGCGAGGCCGACAGGACGAATTCGTGCATGCAGGGCCGATCGTAGGGGAGCGCGTAGACATCCTTCAGGCCGTGCATCACGTAATTGGCATTCAGCACGGCGTTTTCGCTCACCTCGACGAGTCCCTGTTTCCCGTTAACCAGAATATAGGCGAGAGCGCGCAGGTAAACGAGGAAGTTCCCGTAAAAGGGGGCCATGTAGCCGATCGACTTCGGGTACTGGTAGTTGAGTACATAGGTGCCGTCCCGGCGCTTGACGACCCGCGAAATCGGCAGATAGGGTTCCAGAGTCTCCCGGACGCCGACCGGGCCGGCGCCGGGGCCGCCTCCGCCGTGCGGCGTCGAGAAGGTCTTGTGAAGGTTGATGTGCATGACGTCCACCCCGGCGTCGCCGGGGCGGAATTTGCCGAGCACGGCATTCAGGTTGGCCCCGTCGTAATAGATCAGGGCATCGTGCCGGTGCGCAATCTCCGCGATCCTGTGAATGTGGGTGTTGAAAATACCGAGAGTGTTGGGATTCGTCAGCATGATTGCTGCGGTCTCTTCCGAGACCAACTTTTCGAGCTCCCCCACGTCCAGCATGCCGGACCTCCTGTCGGTAGGCATGGGGCGCGTCCTGTAGCCCGCGATCGCGGCGCTGGAGGGGTTGGTGCCGTGCGCTTCGTCCGGAATCAGCACTTCCGTCTTCCGGTTCCCCCTGTCCCGGTGGTAGGCCGCGATGCACATCATCCCGGTCAGCTCCCCGTGCGCCCCGGCCATGGGATGCAGGGTGAAGGCCGTCATCCCGGAGATCTCGCACAGGAGGCGCTCCAGTTCGTACATGACCTGAAACGCTCCCTGCGTGAACATTCCGCCTCGGTCCAGCTGGGGCAGGAACGGGTGCAGGTTCACGAAGCCGTCGAGGCCGGCCACGGCTTCGTTAACCTTCGGGTTGTATTTCATCGTGCACGAGCCCAGGGGATAGAAAGCCGTATCTATGCCGAAATTCCTGCGGGACAGTTCCGTAAAATGGCGCACGACGTCCAGTTCGGACAGTTCGCACAGCTCCGCGTCCCGGCCGCGCCTGCAGGCTTCCGGTATGTCCCCCTTGCACGGGACATCGCACTCCGGCAGCCGGACTCCCCGGCGCCCGGGCACGGATTTTTCGAATATCACTGGCATAAGACAGCCTCCACGGTTTCGGCCAGACGGCCTATTTCGAATTTCGTCCGTTTTTCGGTTACCGCGACCAGCAGGTATTCATTCATGCCGGGATAGAATCGCCCCAGGGGAAGGCCGGGAGCGATCCCGTGGTCGATCAGCCGGCCTATAAGGCCGGCGGCGTCGACCGACAGACGCACGACGAACTCGTTGAACGCCGGACCGCAGTCGGCGACCTCGACGCCCGGGATCGCTCGGAAACGCTCCATGGCATAGGCGGTTTTCGCCAGGCACAGGTTTGCAATTTCCTTTATTCCTTCCCGGCCCACCAGGGACAGGTACATATGGGCCCGCAGGGCGCACAGCGCCTGGTTGGTGCAGATGTTGGACGTGGCCTTCTCCCTGCGGATATGCTGTTCCCGGGCCTGCAGCGTCAGGACGAAGGATTCGCGCCCGTTGCGGTCGACGGTCCGGCCGGCGACGCGGCCCGGCATTTTGCGGACCAGCCCGCGCGTGGTCGCCATGAACCCAAGGTACGGCCCGCCGAAGCCCAGCGGCAATCCCAGAGACTGCCCTTCGCCGGTCGCGATATCCGCCCCGATCTCGCCGGGCGTCTTCACGAGCGCCAGGGCGATCGGGTAGACCGACTGGACCGCCAGGACGCCCATTTCGTGGCAATGCGCGACGATGTCGGAATGGTCGTCCACGACCCCGAAAAAGTTGGGATTCTGCAGGATCACCGCGGCCGTCTCCCCGTTGAGCAAACTGAAAAGGTTGTCCCGGCTGCTTTGTCCGAGCACAAGGGGAGCCTCCGCGAGTTCGATCGAGAGGTTGGCCGTGTAGGTGCGGATCATTTGCCGGTATACGGGGTTGATGCCGCTGTCCATCACGATCCGGCTGCGGCCGGTGGCGGCAAGCGCCATATGGCATGCCTCGCACAGGGCCGATCCGCCGTCGTACAGCGAAGCGTTCGACGCTTCCATTCCCGTGAGCCGGCAGATCTGCGTCTGGTATTCGTAGATGGCCTGCAGCGTTCCCTGCGAGCACTCGGGCTGGTAGGGCGTATAGGAAGTCGTGAACTCGCCGCGGCAGGCCAGGGCGTCGACGGCGGCGGGGATGTAATGATCGTAGATTCCTCCCCCCAGGAAATAGACGAGGTGGGAGTAGTTGCGCCGGGCCAGGCCGGACAGGTAGCTGCGTACTTCCAGTTCGGACTTCCCCGCCAGCAGGTCGAAAGACTTCGGCCGGAGTTCTTCGGGAATCGCTGCGAACAGCTCCTCCATCGAGGAAAGGCCGCAGGCTGCAAGCATTTCTTTACGCTGTGCTTCGGTGTTGGCGACGTAGCTCAACGGCGGTCCTCCCGTTCAAGATTGCTTCACTTCCGGGGTTGGTATCGGGATCTCGGCCGGAATCGTAAATCCGGATCCAGCGGCGGCATCGATTCCGCTCCCGAACTCGGTGATACCGTTTCAGCCGCTTCTGGCGGCTCACGGGATCCCTTCACTTCCGCCCGGTGTTAAAGGAAATCCGACATTGGTTTCCGGGCGCTGCCTTCCCTGAAAAAGGGCGGTTTCAAGACAATTCCGGACAGGTCCCGGCGCCCCGCAATCGTGATCCGGGTCCCCTCTTGCGCGAATTCCGTATGGACGTACCCGAGGGCGACGGCATGGCCCAGCGACGGCGCAAAGCTCCCGCTGGTGACAGTACCGATGTCCGTGCCTTCGGGCGACAGGATGCGGTCGCCTTCCCTGGCCGCCTGCCTCCCTTCCAGGGTTATCCCGGCCAGGCGCTCTTCGGGAGCCGGGCTATTGCGGATTGCCTCTGATCCTATAAAGTCTTTTGTTTTAGAAATGAAAGGCGCAGATCCGGCCGCCGCCGCGCTCCGTTCGCGCGTCAGTTCGTGCCCGTAAAGCGGCATGCCCATCTCGAGCCGCAGCGTGTCCCGCGCCCCGAGCCCCGCCGGGACGGCACCCCTGCCGATGCACGCGTCCCAGAACTCTCCCGCCAGGGAAGAATCCAGGTATATCTCAAATCCCACCTCGCCCGTGTAGCCGGTCCTGCTGACCAGAACAGTATGTCCCATGAAGGTGTTGTGTTGAAAAGTGTAGTATTTCAGGCCGCCGATCGGCGCGGCCACCAGGCTTTGGACGATTCCCGGCGCCAGGGGCCCCTGGATGTCCACCTTTGCCGTGGTCCTGGAAACATTGCGGAGCGCGGTTCCTTCGGATGCGTGTTCGGCAATCCACGCATAATCGCTGTCCTGGGTGCCGGCGTTGACGACCAGCATGAAATCCGACTCGTCCAGCCGGTACACGAGCAGATCGTCCAGGACGCCGCCTTCGGGATTGCACAGGAGACCGTAGCGGCAGCGCCCGGGCGCCAGTCCGGCCAGGTCGCAGCTGACGAGGTTTTCCAGGTCCCCGAGCGCCGTATCGCCCGACACGCGGAACTCCCCCATGTGGCAGGTGTCGAAAACGGCGGCCGCCGCCCTGGCGGCCCTGTGCTCGGCCAAAATTCCCGTGTATTGAATCGGCATCGAATAGCCGCCGAAGGGCGCCATGCGCGCGCCCAGCTGCCGGTGACGCTCAAATAAAACCGTTCGTTTGGCTTCCTCTGCTTCGGACATATACCCGGCCCTTTACAAAGACTTCTATCCCATCGCCGCCCTCAAATCAACAATGTTCGCAAAACGGAAGAACCGTCCGCTGCGCGCTGATTTTCACGGCAGCCGGTTCCGGGGCGATGCGCCGGTATCCGCTTCCCGTTCCGGGATGGAAAAGCGTTCCTTTTTCCCCGGCCGGAAAATAAAAAACGCAGAGACCCGCAAAGAATTTTTTCACTCTGCGAACCTCTGCGTGTTCTGCGCTTCTGCGGTGCAAGCTCCTACTGCAGCTTTTCCAGGCCGAATTTCCCGGCATAGCCGGCGAGCATGTTCAATTCGTCGTCGTCGACTTCGATCCCACTCTTGAGGGATTCCTCCCGTGTTTCCAGCTCTTTCTCGCCGTGAATGTAGATCCGGTCGTGGCCCGGGGCCTTTTCGCTGTCCCGCACCTGCTGGAGGATGGATTCCACATGGGCGGCGATTTCGTCGGATTTCCCGAACAGGTTCGTGTCCAGAGCTCCGAAGAAATGGGTCACGCCGCAGCCGTTGGTCGCGCTGAAGGTGTCGCGGCACCATGAGCCCATGGACATGCCGGAACAGAGAAGGTCCACCAGCAGGCCCAGCCCATACCCCTTGTGCCCGCCGAGCTCTTCAGTGGCTCCCCCGAGGAAAAGGTGGCCGCCCATGTTGCTCTCGCGGTAGATTTTCTGGAATGCGTGGACGTCCGCCGTGTCGTTGCCCTGCTCGTCGACACACCAGCCGATCGGCATCGGCTTGTTTCTGCGCTCGTAAACCTCGACCTTTCCGTGAGCCGCAGTGGTCGTTGCCATATCCATCGTGAATGGAGTTTTTCCGGATGTCGGGATGGAGTAGCAGATGGGATTGGTTCCGAGGATGCGTTCCCTTCCGAAGGTCACCACGGAGCAGATCCGGGTGTTGGTGAAGGACATCCCTATGAATCCTTCCTTCGAGGCCATCTCGGCCCAGAGAGCGGCCATTCCGAAATGGCTCGAGTTGCGCACGGCGGCGAATCCGGCCCCGGATTTGCGGGCTTTTTCGATAATGCGGTCCATGGCGAATTTGGAGATGTGGCCGCCGATGCCGTTGTGGCCGTCGATGGTCAGGGACAGGGGGGTTTCATGGACGATCTCGGGCTCCGCATCCGGAAACACGAATTTTTTCTTGATGTTCGTTTCATAGAAGGGAAGGCGTCCGACTCCGTGCGACGGCACGCCGCGCGCATCGGCCTCCACGAGAACCCAAGCGGTTATTTCAGCCTGCGGTTTGGGGTAACCCAGCTTTTCCAGAATTTTATAGGTATGGGCTGTCAATGCCCCGTACGTGATTTTTGCACTCATCGAATTCTCCTTCGCTCGCATTTCTTATTGATAGTTGTCGCATTGGCGGCTGAGCGGGAACATAATTCTTCAGCCGATGCTTCCGTGTGTCGTATCATTAAAGCTTTTTGTTCCATTATACGGAACGAGGTTTCATGATAGCTAACCAGCATCCTTTGTGTCAATTACTTTCGAAGAATCCAATGCCTTCCCCGATGCCCAATATTGGCCGGGTTGACAACCTTCTAAAGGAGAATTATTCTACTCAATGGAACAATGTTTCGCTCTGTGAAAATTATATGCGAAAAAAGAGAGAACGGGAATCCTGTGGAGTGGCAGCTTGCTGCCGCCTTGATTGGCATTGATATAAAGAAGGCGCAAGGCAAGCGCGCAAGCTCTGATTGCGGGCGCACTCCAAAAGAAGCCGCCGTTTTACAGACAACGGGATTATATGGGAGTCAGATTATTCAATCACCCATCAGCGGAAGCCGGGCTGGCTTCGGGCTTGAGACTTTTTGATTTGTAATTTACGTAGAGGGGAATCCTGTGGAGTGCGGCAGCTTGCTGCCGCCTTGTTGACCGCGTGTATATTGGACAAAGCGGCAGCAAGACGCAAGCGGAGCTTGCGCCCCGCACATCCACAGGTGCTTCCCCAATAGCGAAAACCAATCCGGCATGAGCCGGGGGCCGGTCTGGCTTCCGGCTTCCTGTAACATGATTATGGGTATAACGAACATTAATATCTGTTCCGACTGAAAGATCGGCTTAACCGTTAAAAGGGTCATCGTTTTGGAACTGGAAAAGCCGCAGGAATCCTCATATCTCTACTGCATCCGCTGCGGACTGTGCCTGGCGGTCTGTCCGACTTACCGCGAATACCTCAAGGAAACGACGTCGCCGCGGGGACGGGTCGCCCTAACCCGCAAGGGGCTGGAGGGGAAACTGGAGCTTTCACCGAACCTGTTCGAGCAAATGTACGGCTGTTTCGCATGTATGGCCTGCAACGACGTATGCCCCGTCGGGATCCGGCCCGCGGATCTGGCCCTTTCCATGCGGCAGGTGGAGGAACAGAAGCACCCCAAAAGGTGGAAACAGATTGTTTTTAAGGGTTTGCTGTCGAAAGCCGGAAGGCTGGAGCTGGCGACGCTTCCGCTGCGGCTGTACGAAAAACTCGGTGTCCGGCGCCTGGTGTACTGGCTGAGACTCGACCGCCTGCTGCCGGACCGCATACGGGATCTGGAAGCGATGCTGCCCCGGATTCCCCAGAGGCCGCTGAGACGGGTTCTGCCGGAAATCACAGAGGCGCACGGGGAAGCGAGATACCGGGTCGGCTACTTTCTCGGGTGCGCCCAGAGCCTGCTTTTTGCGGAGCAGAGCGCCGCGACCCTGCGCGTTCTGGCCCGCAACGGGTGCACCGTAATCACACCGAAGGAAATCGAATGCTGCGGAATGCCGGCGCGCGGCTACGGGCGCATGGACCTGGTCCGCAGCCAGGCCATGCGCAATATCGCCGCTTTCGAGCGCCGCGATGTCGATGTGATCGTGACCGACTGCGCCACCTGCGGCTCCATGCTGAAGGAATACGATTCCCTTTTCAGGGACGACCCCGAATGGAAGGAGCGGGCGGCTGCGTTCCGGAGCAAGGTGCGCGACGTGAGCGAATTCCTCGCGGAAATTCCCCTGGAAAAACCTTCCGGCCGCATTGAATCCCGGGTCACCTACCACGATCCCTGCCACCTCCGCCGCGCCCAGAAGGTGTGGAGGGAGCCGAGGAAAATCTTATCCCTGATCGACGGCCTGGAGTTCGTCGAGCTTCCCGAAGCCGACTGGTGCTGCGGCTCCGCCGGGAGCCAGCTGATCACGCATTACGAAACGTCCAAAAAGGTGCTCGACAGAAAATTGGATCACATCGAGGAGACGGGGGCGGACACTGTCGCTTCCGGCTGCCCCGGCTGCAGGATGCAGCTGGAAACCGGCCTGAAGCGCCGCGGAAAGCCGGTGCGGGTCGTGCATCCCGTGGCCCTGTTGGATGAAGCTTACGGGGGTGTAGATGGACAGCGGAATCATTGAAAAGCTCTGCAGGATTGTCGGTGAAGAAGGCGTTCTCCGCACTCCGGAAGACCTGGCCGCGTACAGCTACGACGGTACGTTCGCCGAAGGGGTTCCCGGAGCGGTTGTTCTGCCGGAGACCACCGAGCAGACAAGCGAAATAGTGAAACTGGGGGCCCAAGCGCGCATTCCTTTGATTGCCCGGGGAATGGGTTCGGGGCTGGCCGCGGGATCGGTCCCGATCGGCGGCGGCAGCATTATCGTGTGCTTCACCCGGATGAACCGGATTCTGGAGATTGATGAGGAAAATGCGACGGTTCGGGCCCAGGCGGGTGTGGTCACGGCCGACCTGCAGGCGGAAGTCGAAAAGAGGGGGCTGTTCTATCCTCCCGACCCCTCGAGCATCCGGCATTCCACAATCGGCGGCAATATCGCCTGCAACGCGGGCGGTCCGCGCTGCCTGAAATACGGGGTGACGGCCAATTATCTGCTCGGGCTTACCGTGGTGCTGGCCGACGGCCGTGTATTGAAGACCGGCGGAAAACCGATCAAGGACGTGACCGGGTACAGCCTGACCTCCCTGTTCGCCTCATCGGAGGGGACGCTGGGCCTGATCACCGAGGCGCTTCTTCGCCTGCTTGCCCGGCCCCTTCATGTCCGGACCGCCATGGCCGAGTTCGATTCCCTTGCGGACGCATCCCGTACGGTGAACGCCATTCTTACAGGGGGGATTGTCCCGGCTACCCTGGAGCTGATGGACCGGACAGCCATCGTCTGCATCGAGGAAGCGATGCACCTGGGCCTGGCAACCGACGCGGAAGCCATACTCATCATCGAGGCCGACGGCTCCGACGAATCGGCCGTCGTCCGGGAAATAGAAGCCGTGGGGCGGATAGCGAGGGAAAGCGGCGCGCGGGCGGTGAAAGTGGCGCAGAACGGGGAAGAAAGGGACGGGCTTTGGAAGGCGCGCCGTTCGGCCGGATCGGCGCTGGCGCGCCGGGCCCCGAACAAGCTGGGAGAGGATATCACCGTGCCGCGCAGCGCCATCCCGGACGTTATCGCGCGGCTTCGCGCCATCAGCGCTCGAAACGGCCTTCCCATCGTTATTTTCGGCCACGCGGGCGACGGCAACCTGCATCCCAACATTCTCTTCGACAAACGGGATCCCGAGCAGTGGCGCAAGGTTGAAACGATGATGGGGGAGATTTTCGAGGCGGCGCTTTCGCTGGGGGGAACCCTCTCGGGCGAGCACGGGATCGGCGTTCTGAAGCGCCCGTACTTCAGACAGGCCGTAGGGCCGGTTTCGTACGACGTCCAGCGCCGCATCAAACAGTCCCTCGATCCGCTGAATATCCTCAATCCCGGCAAAATATTCGAGGAATGGGAGTGATTCTTATGGCAAAAAAATCTGTTTATGTGCCGGTGGAGCGACTGAAGGAATTCACGATCGCGGTCCTTCTCAAGATGGGCGTGCCCCGCGAGGATGCGGCCATTGTCGCGGACGTGCTTCTGGCATCGGACCTCTATGGAGTCCGTTCGCACGGGATCGCCCACCTGAAGATGTACTACAACCGGATCAAGGCGGGCCTGCAGCTGCCCGTAACGCACTGGGTGCTGGTGCATGAAACGCCGGCGACCGCGGTGATCGACGGCGGCAACGGCATGGGCATGGTGGCGGCCTACCACGCGATGAGGACGGCGATTGAAAAAGCCCGGGCGAACGGGACGGGCGCGGTTGCGGTCAGGAACTCGAGCCATTACGGCGTGGCGGGCTATTACACCCGGATGGCGGCCGAGGAGGGGATGCTTGGAATGAGCTTCTCCAACGCCCATCCGTCCGTGGCCCCGACATTCGGATACGAGCCTCTGCTGGGCACGAACCCGATAGCGATCAGCGCGCCGACGGATGAGGCGTTTGCGTTCACGTTCGATGCGGCGACGTCGGTCGTCCCACGCGGCAAAATTGAGGTGGCCGCCCGCAAGGGAGAAAGCATCCCGGCGGGGTGGATTATCCGGAAGGATGGGACCGCCGCAACCGAAAGCAGGGGATTGATCAAGGAAATCGACGGTGGGGTCGCAGCCCTGCTGCCGCTCGGCGGCAGCGGGGAAGAAATGGGCGGGCACAAAGGGTACGGTCTGGCGACCGCCGTCGAGATTTTATCGGCCGCTTTCCAGGACGGGGCGTATCTGTCGGAACTGCATGATTGGGACAAGTCCGGGAAACAGCATCCCTCGCGCGTCGGGCATTTTTTCCTGGCGATCGACATCGAACATTTTCTGCCCCTGGGCAAATTCCGGGAAACAGCCGGGGGAATTCTCAGGGAACTGCGCGGGTCCGGGAAAATTCCCGGAGAGGAAAGGATCTACACCCCTGGAGAAAAGGCCTATTTCAAACAAAGCCGGGTCCAGGACGCAGGAGTCGAAATACCGCCCGCGGTCTGCAAATCCCTGCAGGTCCTGTGCGACGAGCTGGGCATACCCTGCCTCGATTTCGGGGCCTGACGTTTATTCATTTAACTGCCCGGAATATTTCTTAAAATCGCACCTGAAATCAATTGCGTGGAAAGTCTGCGGGAGGGAATGTGAGAGCGAGGGCGGTTGAAGAGGCAATCCCCACCTTTTGCGCCATGTGCGGACCCGGACCGGGGTGCGGCATTTACGCCCATGTGCGCGACGGAAGATTCGCCTGGGTCGAAGGGATGCGGGAATCCCCGCTGAACAGGGGCAGACTGTGCGCCAAGGCCTACGCCGCGCCCGAGTGGGTGTACTCGCCCCAGCGGCTGAAGCATCCGCTCCGGCGGACGGGGGAAAAAGGTGAAGGAAAATTCGAACCGGTCTCGTGGGACCGGGCCCTGGATCTGATCGCCGGCAGACTGAAGGAACAGAAGGAGAAATACGGCCCGGAATCTCTCGCCGTTCTGGCCCCGGCCCGCCGGACCTACAGCGATTTTTTAAACCGGTTCCTGGTGGCGCACGGGAGCCCTAATTACGGGCACAGCGGTATTTGCGCCATGCAGAAAGCTTTCGCCTTTTCCTATACCCTGGGCGGAACCCCGTTCCCGGATATCGGCCGAAGCAACCTGGTCGTGATCTGGGGGAAACAGCCGGTTTATTCCGGAAGCACGCGGAGCAATCTCAAGGACATTCTCGATGCGCGGGACCGGGGCGCCCGGATTGTCGCGATCAAGCCCACAATGGAGCCGGATGTCGCCCTCTGCGACCTGTGGATCCCGATCCGGCCGGGAACCGATGCGGCGTTCGCCCTGGCCGTTCTTCACACTGTCGTCGGGGAGAATCTGTACGACGCCGCGTTCGTTTCCGAGTGGACGTACGGATTCGAAGAGCTGAAGGACCACGTCCGGAAATACACGCCCGACTGGGCGGAACGGATCACGGGGGTTGCGGCAAAACAGATTGTCCATTTTGCGCGTCTGTACGCGTCCGTGAAGCCGGCGTGCATCGATCACGGCAACGGTCTGGAACACGCGCCCTCTTCGAACGATGCCGTGCGGGCCGTCGCAATCCTGACGGCGATCACGGGGAACCTGGATCGCCCGGGCGGCGATGTTTTCCCGTCCGGCGGCGGGATGCCCCGGCCGAAGAGCCCGGGCATTAAGGATCACTACACTTCGGAGTGGATCGACAGGCTTGTCGGGCCCGAGTTCCCAAAGCCCTTTCAACCCTGGATGGAAGGAACCTCGTCCGCCTATTACCGGATTATCGAAAGCGTACTCACCGAAAAACCCTATCCGGTCCGGACGATCATCTCTCCCGGCACCCAGCCCGCGGTCAGCACGCGCGGCACGCGCAACGTTCTGGCGGCCCTGGAAAAACTGGACTTCTACGTCGTCGTGGATGTGATGCAAACAGCCGACATGCGGTATGCCGATGTCGTGATTCCCGTCGCGTCGATGTACGAAACCGACCATCCTTTCGAATTCACGCCGGACTGGATTATGGCGCGCCGGCGCGTGATAGAACCGCTCGGGGACTACAAATCGGATTATGAATTCTGGTTCGATCTGGCCGTCAAGATGGGATACGGGAAGGATTTCTGGGGCGGCAGGATCGAGTCGTGCATGAACGACCTGCTCGAACCCCTGCAGCTGACGATGGAAGAGCTGAGAAAACACCCGACCGGCATCGTTTTCCCCAGGAAACCCCCGGTTTACGAAAAGTACGCCGCAGTTTTCACGCGCCGCAGCACCCGGCTGTCCCGGGAGCCATTCCTGCCCCAGGGTAAGGTGGCGATCTACAACACGACGTTTGAAGAACACGGATTCGAACCCCTCCCGGTCTGGGTGGAACCGCCCGAGAGCCTGACCGGCACCCCGGAACTCGCCGGTCGATACCCCCTGGTATTTTCCGACTTCCACACCTCCAAGGTTTACAATGCGGGGTGGCTCCGGAACCTGCCGTGCCTGCGCGAGGTGCTTCCCTATCCCACGCTGCAGATGCACCCCGATGCGGCCCGGCCGCGCGGCATCTGCAACGGAGACTGGGTGACGGTCGAGTCCCCGCACGGGAGTATGAAAATCAGGGCTGAGGTGAATGAAGGCATTCGCCCGGATACGGTGATGGCCCTGCACGGGTGGTGGCAGGGTTGTGAAGAGCTGGGATTGCCCGGTTTCCCGCTGCTCGACGGCGGCGCCAACACCAACAGCATGTACAGCGTGGACGCCCGCAAAGCGTACGATCCGCTGACGACGGCGATGTCGAGCCAGACGCTTGTCGAGGTGAAAAAAGCGGATTAGGAGTGGACCATGGGAAGACAGTACGGATTTTACATACGCACCGAAAGGTGCGTGCAATGCCACGCCTGCGAACTCGCCTGCAATTCCTGCAACGGAGTCGAACGGGGGCTGCAATGGAGAAAAGTGATGGACCTGTGGCGCGGCAGGTTTCCGGACGTTTCGAACCGGAGCTTCTCGTTCGGCTGCGCCCATTGCGGCCGACCCGTCTGCGTGGAAGTATGCCCGGAAGGAGCCATATCGAAGAGGAAAGACGGAATTGTCGTTGTCGACCCCGGCAAGTGTGTCGGCTGCAGAACCTGCGGCGACGCCTGCCCGTTCGGCGTGCCCCAGTACGGTCAAAACGGCATCATGCAGAAATGCGATCTTTGCCGGGAGAGGTTAGAGCGGGGCAGGCAACCGGCATGTGCCGAAACGTGCCCCGGGGAGGCTTTGAAATTCGGCCCCATCGACGATCTTGTCAGGGAGGCGGACGGGAAACCGGCCTTTCTGCTGGTTGCACCCACGGAACCGTCCGTCCTGATTTCGGGCGGATTGACGAACGATGAAATCATGGGTCTGTTTGAATTTCACGGCTAAGGGTTCGCGCAAAAATAAGTTTACATTTTGGCGCGAGCCCTAAGGCGCGCCGCGCCTTGCGCCCCATGTCGCGGCGGATACCGGCCGGCTACTGCTCACGCCCGGGCTATTTTCTGTTGCCCACCGGGGCCGGTATGCCCTTTTCGCGACAGTCTTTCATGGGTCTTCGGGCGCACCCAAGTGCATGAAAACATCATGAACGCCGCACGAGCGAACACAAGGTTCAGGGCGAATACAAGATTCAGGGCGAATACAAGATTCGCCCCTACAATGCGGATGCATGCCTCTTTATTTTCGAAGCGGAAACCGGCGGATTGCGTGCCTCAGAAAATGAGATCCCGGGTCAGAGCTTCCAGACCAAGATCTTTTACGGTCTGTTTGAAGGGAATGCCGGTCTTGGCATTCCATCCCATCGCGGCGAAAAACCCCTTCCTCAAAGTCTGGAAATCAATTGAGGGAAGGGTGTCCTTGCCCGATTTCAGAGGTTCTTTTTTGATCCTTTCGGGAAGATCGATCTGATCCGGGGTCAACCCCTCCCTGGCATTGAAGGCCTGTCTCAGGGTTAAAATTCTTCTTCCGGCCTTCAGGGCCTCCTCCCATCCGAAATCCCAGCCCGTCACCCGGGCGATCAGTTCGGCCAGATCCGGCGGGGGGGTGTTGACCGTGTACAGGGCGCACATCCCGGAACTGTCCAGAAGCTGGTGGTAGGACGCGCCTATGGCATACATCGGGCCCTTCCTGTCGAAATCCGCGAAAGGATTCATCTTCGGGGCCTGCAGGGCCGGATCGGTCCCGATGGGCGCGCCGTTTTCCAGCATGCCCGTGATCTGGCTGTTCATGTGGTGGGCGGGATTGGCGTCCGCTATGAAAGCCGTGCCCCCGGCGGGGCTCATGCGCGGGTCGTGGAAAGCGATCCCCTTGCCCCGGACCGCCATGGCAAATTTCTCGGAACCCTTGCCGATGCGCTCCGCGGCTTTGGAGGGGCCGTCGGACAGAACCGCTCCGAGCCCTTCCCGTTTTGCGATCCTTTCGGTCAGGGCGACGACGGCTTCGGCATTTCCCCAGGTGAGATCCAGGCCGCCGGCGTCTCCCGGAGAGATGAGCCCGTTTTCGTAGCATTCCATGGCGAATGCGATCGCGGTGCCGGTCGAAATGGTGTCGATGCCGTAACGGTTGCAGATGTCGTTCGCCTTGATCACGGATTCCAGGTTGTCGTTCACGAGGAGGCTGCCCAGGGCAGCCAGGGACTCATACTCGGGCCGGTGCATTTCGTCCGGGATGGCGAAAGGCCCGGCCTTCTGTTCGATGATGGCGCCGCACCGGATCGGGCAAGCACGGCAGCCGTAGGCGCTTTTCTTGTATTTGTCCATATTGCCGCTGTCGAGTTTGACGGCCGTGGGCATGGATTCCAGGCCGCTCAAACGCCAGTTCTTGACGGGCGAGTCGCCTATGGAAACCAGGAAGCTGAGAGCTCCCCCGGTGCCGGCCGCGGTCAGGCCGCCGGCGAATTCGCTCGCTTTGATGACGGACAGGTAGCGGGCTTCGGCCTCCTTGAGTTTCTTCTGATCGGCGACCGGGATTTTCCTGGCGCCTCCCCTGACGGCCACCGCCTTGAGACGCTTCGAACCCATGACGGCGCCCACCCCGCCGCGGGCCGCGAGCCTGCCTTTTTCGTTGACGATGCCGGCAAGCAGCGATTTCGCTTCGCCCGAGGGGCCGATCGCGGCGATTTTCACCCGTGGATCGCCGATTCGCTCGCGGATCCAGTCGTCGGTTTCATAGGTATCCCTGCCCCAGCAGCCGGATGCGTCCATGAGCATCGCCCTGCCGTCTTTGACCGATAGATATACCGGTGCGGGTGATACGCCGGTGAAGAAGATCGCGTCGAAGCCCGCGGTTTTCATCTCCGGTCCGAAAGCGCCTCCCCCGTTGGACTCGCACCAGGCGCCCGTGAGCGGGGATTTCGTCACGACGCCGTATCGCCCGCTTCCCGGGACGGAAGTCCCGGTGAGAGCGCCCGCCACGAATCCCAGCATGTTTTCCGGACCCAGCGGATCCGCTCCCGGCTTCATCCTTTCGTACAGCGTGCGGATGCCCAGGCCGTATCCGCCGATGAATTCCCGATACGTTTTTTCCGGTACGTCCGTTTCTTCGATGGAACCTTTGGATAAGTCTATGAACAGAATTTTGCCCGCGTATCCGCCAAACATAAGCCCTCCCCAGCCATGGACGCAGCTTCGTGAACCCTGATCGCCAAGATAGTGCCACAATTCTACTTTAAATTTCGGTGACAGTCACCATAACCTCGAGATTCATCAGAGAAATTTGACACTATGCGGTGGCTGTATTTCATGTAAAGACCGGTTGCCGATAAATCATTTCGAGGTTATGGTGACTGTCGCCGAAATTCGAAGTATGATGTTTTCACCTTAAATAATTTGCGTTTGACTAAATCCGGAGGCTGCCATGTTCCAGGTAAGAGCGACGATGATCGGTTTCGCCGGGGATGAGGGGAAATACCCCTGCCATTTCCGGCACAAAATCGGCGATACCTTTGTCTACGACGGGGAAAAATATATCGGGAGAATCTGCCCCGGCTTTTCGGCCGTCCTGGTGCCGAAAATGATCGCCGTCTATGCGGCAGGCCCCAGAAAGATTCCGGAGCCGATGGCCTACTTCCCCTTCTGGTATGCCCCGGTCAGCCGCCGGGACCCGGGCCGGAAGATATACGACGGCATCGGTTTCAGGAATGTTCTCCATACCGAGGTGGAACCCGAAAATGCAATCGCGAGCCTGCAGCCGGAAGGCGCTTTCCGGTGGCCGCCCTGCAGCGAAAGAATCGTCGGCATGGACAACTCGATCGTGACCTGCGCCGACAACCGGACCCGCGTGATGATGAAGGTGGAGGCTTTCGATCTTGCCGAAAAAGGCGATTCGGCTCCGTATTTCCGAAGAGAGATGTCGATTCTGCACAAGGCGCTTTCCAGGCCAGCAATCCGGGTGGCCCAAATCCTGGGGGAGTTTACTAAGGAAGAGATCGAGGGCATCTATCCGGCGCTCAGCCCGATTATGGTTCGTGCTTTGTGTGAAGAGCTGGAATTGATGGGCTACATGGAAATAAAGAAGGGAAGGGTTTCCGTGACGGAAAAAGGAAAAGGCAAGCTGATTGCGTTCAAAAAGAGCTTGACCGCGAAAGAAAAGAGAGCGCTGAAAATGTAACCCGCTCCGCCGGGAAAGAACGGATGCTTTGAAAAAGGAGTTCGGGTCATGGCCGGGGAACTTGAAGGACAAACAGCAATCATAACAGGCGGCGGCCGCGGTTTCGGCAGGGCGATCGCATTAAGGCTCGCATCCGAAGGCGTCGCCGTAACAGTTACGGCACGCACACGGACTGAGCTGGACCGGACCGTATCGGAAATTGAGGCTGCCGGAGGCAGCGGATTCGCCGTCAGTGGCGATGTAACCCGGCCGGAGGATGTCGTCCGTATCGTCAAGGAAGCAGCCGGCCGTTTCGGTCCCGTCACGCTCCTGGTCAGCAACGCCGGGATTCCCGGCCCCTTCGCCCCCACCTGGGTTGCCGATCCGGCCGAGTGGTGGTTCGCCCAGGAAGTGCACATCCGCGCGCCGTTCATGTTCATCAGGGAGGTGCTGCCTTCCATGATCGAGCGTCGCACGGGCCGCATCATCGTGGTGTCGGCCATAGGGTCGTACCGCGTGGATCACAGCATGTCGGCCTACTGCCTGGGAAAAACCGCCCAGAACCGGCTGGTCCAGTTGGCGGCCGCCGAAGTCGCGGAGTTCGGCGTCAGCGCCTTCGCCATCGATCCCGGCTTCGTGATCACGGAACTGGCCGAAATCACCATGAGAGATCCCGGGGCCCGGCGCTGGAGGCCGGAAATGATTAAGATTCTGAAAGAGCGCAAGGCGGACACCGGTTCCTATCGGGACCTGGATCGTTGCGCGCAGAGATGCGTTGATCTGGCCTCGGGCCGTTACGACGCCCTTTCAGGCCGTTACCTGGAACTGAATGACGATTTGGAAGAATTGTTGCGCAAAACCCGGGAAACCCAATAATCCAAGAATCGGGAGATTCCAATGACGACAGAAGAAGAAATCGCCTCATTGAAGGCGCAGGTCGCTGAACTGACCAACCGTGTCGGTGTTGTCGAAGATATCCAGGCGATACGGACTTTGCATTTCAAGTACGGCTACTACATGGACAAATGGCTCTTCCCGGAGATCGTGGATCTGTTTGCCGAGGACGGCGAGTTCCATTTCCTGAACGGCGTTTTCAAGGGGAAACAAGGTGTCAAACGGTTTTTCGGGGACGGCCTCGGAATCGACGGCCCCACATACGGAATCCTGACCGACCATCTCCACGTGCAGGATATCGTGGACGTCGCGCCGGACCGCGGGACGGCCATGGGCCGCTTCCGCTGTTTCCTGATGGGCGGAGTCCACGAAAGCAGGCGGGAATCCACACCCATACCGGCACAGTTCTGGGAAGGCGGGGTCTATGAAAACACCTATGTGAGGGAAAACGGCGTCTGGAAAATCAGGGTGTTGAACTACAACCTTTCCTGGCAGGCGGAATACGAAAAAGGCTGGGCCCGTTCCGAAAAGAAGCTGCTGATGGTATCCCGGTTCACGAAAACGTATCCGGACGATCCTCGGGGTCCGGATTCGCTTAAATCCGCACCGGCCCGGCACTGGCCCGATGCGACCATGGTTCCATTCCATTACCCGCATCCCGTAACCGGAGAAAAGGGGCGGTATTCCCTCTAACAGGAATCTCCGGTAGTGTGAATAGTCGGCTTCCTTGCCATAGCGGCTTGAACAATAGAGGATTCCTCCATCGTCGTTATCGGTCGAACAATCGCACCGGTAACACGCCGGCTGCAACGATCCTGTCGGGCCGCCCGCTGCGTCACAGCCGGCCTTTGCCTCCGGTCAATCCGGTGACGCGCCCCTCGGATGCGGGACAGAGCGCGATCTGAACATGTAGATCGCCCAGCCAAGCGTACCGCGCCCCCAACGCAGGTATGTCGCCCGCGCCTTCTCCACCCGCTCAACCACCTCCGCCAGGTCCGGGTCATCCGGATGGGTGCGGGCGTACTCCGCCGTCGCGTACCATTGGAGGCCTTCGTACCTGTCCCAGTCGTCGTTGCTGCTCACAATTGTGTGAACGAGATCCAATCCTCGCCGCAGTCCGGCTTCCGCGTTGGAAAAGTGGCTCCCGAATTCCTCTCTCGATATCCCGGATGCCTCCAGATAATCCTCGGTCGGCTCCTGCAGCCAGTATGGCTCCCCCACGATCACCCAGCCGCCGGGATTCACCATACGGATCAGCGCCTCAAGAGTATCCGCGTGCCCCCCGAACACCCAGCTGGCGCCGATACAGGATGCCAGGTCGAAGCCGTGCGCCGGGTCCGGCCTGAAGTCCGCACCATTCATCTGAGTGAAAGCGATGCCCGCGCCCGATGCCCGCGCCTTGAGCCTTCTCTCTGCATCAGCGACATAGAAGGGAGAAATGTCGATCCCTACGCCGCGGACGCCATAGGCTTCGGCCAGGCGAATCAGGAACTCGCCCTTTCCACACGCAATGTCGACCACCTGCGCGTGGGCCGGGAGGCGCAGAAGCTCCACCAGACGCGTCAGTTTCTCCTCGCTCGTAGGATTGCAAATCCCATGTTCGCGGTGAGTGATGTCGTAGAACTTCCAGGTATCCATAAATCACTCCTTTGACGGCCTGACGGTCCAGTGAAGCGCCTTGTTAACGGCTATTTGGCTGAATCGACACCGAGGTCTTTGCATATCTTCTTAACCAAGATGTCTTTGATTTCCGAATGGCGCGGAATCGCGGACCGCTTGTTCAAGGCAGGGTTGTGCCACCATGAATGTTTGCCGCCTTCTCTCAACAGACCGCATCCTCGGCTGCGTAAATACTTGAGAAGTTCATCTCTCTTCATATGGCAATTTTTTCTTCCTTATATCCACTGCCCGCGGCAGACAGCGCATCCTGACGATTAAACTCCAGCGCTTCTCTCAGAGTAACCTCTAAGGTTTCTTTCAGTTCTTCATAGGTTCTTTCCTGGCAATTCACACCAGGCACTTCTTCAATCCAGCCGACCCACCAATCGTCTTCCTGTTTCACAACGGCGGTATATTCCTTTTGCATCGTGTTGCCTCCTATCTATCAATCGGACATCACCTCTTAATATTCCGGCCATTCATTCGCATCCTCGGATATGCCTTCGTCGGCTGGTGCTGGTTCGTTTTTGGGATCAAGATTTGCGCTCTCCCGGGCAAGCCGGTTTTTTTCAAGACGGTCAATTGTATCCTGTACCGCCTCTTGAATCGCCTTGCTTCGATCAGGAAAGACATGTTCCTTCACAAGACGGTCAACTCTCTTAAGTGTTTTGCCGTCGATTGTGCTTGCAACTTTTTCAGTTCCCACTACCCGCCTCCGGTATGACCTATTATCGTACCAACATAAACGTCAGACACCGTTTATTTTTAGGAAGATAGCGTTTCATTAACCTGCGGGCGCCCTCCGGCGGCACAGGCTAAGGCATGGGCGTTGTTACGCAGCCGAATAATCCGGGGGCGGCCGGCATTCCGCACATTCCCAACCCAGGGTAATTCCGCAACACTCACTCCCATAGCTGCATTGAAACCGGCCCGGGTTTGAGATCAGCGGCGGCGCTGGGCGCAGTCCGCTGCATGCCGTTGTTGGGCCGTCATCCCTGGGACTTGGCACGTGACCGACGCACCTTGCTCGAATGCGGTACTGGCGGTGAGCCCGCTCGTGACGTCCACTGCCGCGTGGAGAACGATCGGCACCCAGAGTGTGCCGGTGAGCAGATACGCCGCGCCGAGGACTCCACCCATTATCGTGGCGCGAAGCACCCCGACACCCCATCCAAGGTAGAGATGCGCCGCCCCGAAGAGAACCGCGGACACAAGCACGGCAGCCGCCCCGGGAAGCCACGTCATCGCGTACCACATCAGAAACCCACGGTACAGAACTTCCTCACAGAAACCAGCCGTGAGGCTAAGGGTTCGCGCAAAAATAAGTTTACATTTTGGCGCGAGCGCCGGACGGGCAGATGCAAGGCGCCGCGACGCAGGCAATGTGGTT
>JAFGAO010000218.1 GCA_016933615.1 Acidobacteriota bacterium | reverse complement strand
CGTATGCCGCCGGGGCGAACACAAGGTTCGCCCCTACTGTTTTTTCAACTCCTGGAAAAAGTACTCTTCCAGCGAAGGCCGGATCGGATTCATCGAGATCAGTTCCAGCTTTTCTTCGATAACGTACCGGAGCACCGACTGCATCTGCTCGCGGCTGCTTATCCGGATATGCAGGCGGTCCCCCATAGGCCTCGCCTCTTTGCATGACTGCCGCAATGCCTTAAGGTTTTCTTCCGAACAGCCTGCCAGGATCAACTCGTGCCCTTCAATCCGGACCTTCAGGATCTCTTCCAGCGCCCCGATTTCCAGAAGCTTTCCTTTATTGAGGATCGCGACGCGGTCGCAAAGGGCCTCGACGTCCGGCAGGATGTGGGAGCTGAAAAAAACCGTCACTCCACGGCTTTTCAGCGAATGGATGATCCCCCGGACCTCCATGCGCCCCAGCGGATCCAGCCCCGACATCGGCTCGTCCAGGAAAACGATTTCGGGGTCGTTGATTATCGCCTGGGCTATGCCGATGCGCTGAACCATGCCCTTGGAAAATTTGCGCAACTGGATGGCCCGGGCATCGGCCAGCCCGACCGTCTCCAGCAGCGACCGGACCTTTGCGGACAATCCGGGCTTCCGGATCCCCAAAAGCCGGCCGGCGTAGGTCAGAAGCTCTTCGGGCGTAAGATAATCGTAGAAATACGGATTTTCAGGCAGGAATCCGATCCGGCTACGCATCTTGACCGAAGCCACGGGCTCCCCCAGGATCCGGGCTTCCCCTGAAGTGGGATGCAGCAGGTGCATCAGGAGCTTGAGCGTTGTGCTTTTGCCCGCTCCGTTCGGTCCCAGGAATCCGAAGATCTCGCCCTGTTCCACCTGCAGGCTGAGGTGGTCCAGGGCGCGGACCGGACGCTTTCTCCAGAATCCGACCAGGAAATCTTTCGTCAGGTTTTCAATTTCTACAACGGGCATCTTTGAAAGTCGCTAATTTTACGTTGCCGGCCAATTTACTGATAAACTTTATTTGCATTAAATATGGAACAGGAATTCATCCCGGTCTCCAGCTGAGGCCGGGATGAACAATCCGTGACTTCGGGAGTCACGGGCCGGAATCGCGTCGAGAATCTTCCGGCTTCCGGTTTCTTTTTGTTCATGAGGGGTAAACACAAGGTTCGCCGCTTCGGCTGATTTTACCGCTCACGAGGGCGAACACGAGGTTCGCCCCTACATGTTGCTCATTCTCTGGCGCAGGACCTCGTACAGCGAAATCCCGGCGGCCACACTGACGTTGTAGGACCCCACATTTCCACGTATCGGCAGGGAAAGCAGAAAATCACACTTTTCCTTCACAAGCCTGTGGAGTCCCCGGCCCTCGCCCCCCAGGACGACAGCGAGCGGAACGGTAAGATCGGCATCCCAGACCGGCTGAGGCGAAGAGGCGTCGAGGCCCGCGATCCAAAAGCCGCGCTTCTTCAACAGCTCCAGAAGGTTCGAAATATTGGCAACGCGGGACAGTTTCAGGTGCGCCGAAGCGCCGGCGCTGGCTTTGACGACAACCGGGCTGAGGCTCGAGCTGCGGTGCCGCGGAAGAAAGACGCCGTCGGCGTCCGCCGCTTCCGCCGATCTGAGCACGGCGCCGATATTGTGTGGATCCTCCACACCGTCCAGCACAACCAGAAGTCCCGGAGATTTTGCCTGCGCCAGTATCTCTTCGCCGTCCAGGGTGGCGATTTCGGACACGTAGCAGAGCACTCCCTGGTGGCGCGCCTCCGCAGCCTTCCGGTCCAGCCAGGAACGGTCCTCGAAAGAAACCCGGACATGGCCGGCGCGCGCCATGTCCACCACTTCCCGGATACGGGCATTTTTGTTCCCTCTTTCGATGCAGATCCGTTCGATTTTCCCGGGATGGGCTTTCAGAGCTTCGGCAACCGCATGGATGCCATACAATACAGACATGGATTTTTAACCACCTCAATTGGTGTCAGGCTGGATCGGCACCAGATACAGTGACTTATAACTGCAATGGTTTCTCCTATGATGTTTTGTCCACTCCTTTTATGTAATTGGCGCCAATCCAGTCTGACACCAATTTAAATACGATCTAGGACTGCGTGGAGGCGTTGACGGCAGGACAGGACCTTTCTGGGCAGCGGCAGCCTGCTGCCTTCTTCATATAATGAAATCAATGTTTCCAGGTCGGGGCCGGAACCGCGCCCGGTCAGTGCGGCCCGGATGGAATGAAACAGGGTGCGGCCCTTCTGCCGGGTAGCCTCTTTGACTTTCGAAACCATCTCCCGATAGGACTCCGGGGTCATTCCCGGGCCGGCGTCCACGAGGCGGACAAATTCGGCGGCCACGGCTTTCCCCTCCGGCGTCCCGAGAATCTGCGCGGCCTCCTCGTCGAGCGGCGGCGCATCCGGATCCGGCCCGTAAACGACCGCCGCTTCCGCGGGCAGCTGGTCCAGGTGATCGACGCGGGTTTTAATAAGCGCGATCACCCGCCGCAGCCAGTCCAGAATCCGGGAATCGGCGTCGGGCGGGATGAGGCCGGCCTGGACGAAGAAATCCCGGGAAAGATCCGCCAGAACGCCATCGCCCGCCCGGTTGATATAGTTGCGGTTCATCCAGTCCAGCTTCCTGCAGTCGAAGGTCGCCGGACTTTTTTGAATCCGGGTGAGATTGAATTCCGCCGCTATTTCGTCCAAAGACATCAGTTCTTTCCCGTCTTCCGACGGGGACCACCCCAAAAGGGCCAGGTAGTTGCCCAGGGCTTCCGGCAGGTATCCCTGAACCCGGAATTCCCGGACGGACGTCGCCCCATGCCGCTTGCTCAATTTCTGCCCGTCCGGGCCCAGAATCGTCGAAAGGTGCGCGAACTGCGGAAGCGCCGCCCCCAGGGCTTCGTAGATGAGAATCTGCCGGTGCGCGTTCGAAAGGTGCCCTTCCCCGCGGATGACATGGGATATCTTCATCAGCAGATCGTCGACGACACAGCAGAAATTGTAGGTGGGGCTGCCGTCGCTGCGCAGAAGGATCGGGTCGCTGATCTGGGCGGTTTCGATGTCGACGCGGCCGAACACCAGGTCGGTGAACCCGACCGTCCCCGGACGCACCCTCAGCCGCAGCGTGGACGGTTCCCCGGATTCGCGGCGGGCGGCGGCCTCCTGTCGTGAGAGGTTGCGGCATTTTCCGGAGTAGCGCGGCGTCTCGTTCCGCTCCAGCTGCGCCCGGCGCACCGCGTCCAGTTCCTCTTCCGTACAGAAACATGGAAACGCCCTGCCTTCATCCAGCAACCTGCCGGCGAATTCCTGATACACCGTATAGCGCTCGCTCTGCCGGTAGGGGCCGCAATCTCCCCCGGTCTCGATTCCCTCATTCCAATCCAGCCCCAGCCAGCGCAGGTCTTCCAGAAGCTGCCTTTCGAACCGAAGCTCGCTCCGCTCCGCATCCGTATCTTCAATCCGCAGCAGGAAGGTTCCCCGGTTATGGCGGGCGAAGAGCCAGTTGAACAGCGCCGTCCGCACATTCCCCACGTGAAGAAACCCCGTCGGGCTCGGCGCAAACCGCACCCGCACGGCAGTCTCCGGTTTCGTCGTATCTTTCATATCCAATTCTCTGTTAAACCGCCGTATAAACCCGGGGCGAACACAAGGTTCGCCCCTACAGCCACCACCGACTCCGCAATCTTCAATCTTTAATCAATAGCGCGACCGCGTGGGCCGAGATGCCCTCCCCGCGGCCCTCGGCGTTCAATCCCTCGGTGGTCGTCGCCTTCACATTTACATCGCCACTGCTCATCTCCAGGGCGTCGGCGATATTTTGCCTCATCGCCGGGATATAGGGGGCCAGTTTGGGCCGCTCCGCGAGCAGGGTCGCATCCACATTGTGAATCCTCCAGCCCTGCGCTTTCAACCCGGCAAGCACCGTCCTGAGAAATTCCATACTGGAACGCCCCCTGTTTGCGGGATCCGTGTCCGGGAAGTGCCGGCCGATGTCCCCGAGCGCCGCGGCTCCCAGCAGCGCGTCGCATACGGCGTGAGCCAGCACATCCGCATCCGAATGTCCTTCGAGCCCTTTCTCAAACGGGACGTCGACCCCTCCAAGGATCAGTTTCCGCCCTTCAACCAGGCGGTGGTAATCGATGCCGTGGCCTATCCGGTACCCCGTTTCGTTCATGGCCGCGCCGTCCTTTCCGTGCTGTCTTTTCAATAACAGCTCCGCCAGTTCCAGGTCGAGCGGCCGTGTGATCTTGATGTTGTCCGGCGCACCCGCCACGACGTAAACCGGATATCCGGCCCACCGGACGACGGAGGACTCATCGGTCCCGGTAAACCCTTCTACGGATGCCCGCTCGAGCGCGGCCTCGAGGATTTCCGCGTGAAAGGCCTGGGGCGTCTGGATCGCGTACAGTTCCCGCCGCGGCGGGGTTGTCAGCACCCGCCCCTTCCGGGACACGCGCTGAATCGTTTCGGTTGCCGTCAGCCCCGGGACCGCGGCGCCCTTTTCCCATGCCGCCTGCAGCACGCTCTCGATCGCGTCCCGGCCGCAGAAGGGACGCACCGCGTCGTGAACCAGTATCAGGTCGGCGCCGGGGCGCACCTGCCGGACGCCGCAATGGACCGACTCCTGGCGGCTGCGCCCTCCCGCCACGCAATCGATTTCGAGCCGCAACGGCTGGCGGTCCAGGATCGACCGCGCCTCGGCTATATGCTCAACGGGAAGGGCGACGACGACCTGGGTCACCGCTTCCACCGACAGAATATTTTCCACCGTTCTAAGCAGGATCGGACGCCCGGCGATTTCGAGGAACTGTTTCGGCGTCCCGGCATGCATGCGGGCACCCGTCCCCCCCGCGGCGATTACGGCCGCCGCCGTCCACTTCTTTCCGGAGCTGCGGCTCCGGGGAGATCTCTTGTTGCCGGGAATGCTTTCTGAATGCACGGCCGCCCTATGGGTGATTCCAATCCGCTCCGCCCCGGGTGAAGCGGCGACTATTTCGAGGAATTCGGACTATCGACCTTTTACCCGTTCCCGTTCGTCGTCGACGCCGTTTCGCTGGTTGCTCGGCATCCGGTCGTAGGAGCGGCGATCCTGCCTGGAGGAATACCCGGAACCGTTCTCCGTCTCTTCCGGAAAGCGTCCGAATATCATCTTGCCCGCGGTCGTCTGTAGAACCGAAGTCACCTGGGTCGCGATCGTTTTGCCGATCATGCGCCGGGCGTTATCCACCACCACCATCGTGCCGTCATCGAGGTACGCGACACCCTGGTTGTACTCCTTGCCCTCCTTGAGGATGAAGACCTTCATGGTCTCCCCGGGAAGGACGACCGGTTTCAGGGCGTTCGCCAGTTCGTTGATGTTGAGAACATCCACGCCGCGGAGCTGGGAAACCTTGTTGAGATTGAAGTCGTTCGTGACGATCTTGGCTCCCATTTCCTTGGCGAGCTCGATCAGCTTCAGGTCCACTTCCTTGACGTCGGGGTAGTCTTTCTCGATAAGCTGCACGTTGACTCCGGGGATCGACTTGATTTTTTCGAGAACGTCCAGGCCACGCCTGCCCCGGTTGCGCTTGGCGCTGTCGGCGCTGTCGGCTATCTGCTGAAGCTCGCGCAGCACGAAGTGGGGCACGATCAGGGTTCCCTCCAGGAAACCCGTGGTGCAGATATCGGCGATGCGCCCGTCGATGACGACGCTGGTGTCGAGCACCTTGGTCGATTTCCTTCCGGGAGAATCGGTCAGGACGCCTTCCAGTACCGTCAGGTCGATATATTCTCCCTTGTTGGCCCCGGCGATCAGCCCGACATAGGCCATCACCACCAGAACCACCAGCTGAAGAAACGTTTCGGTTTGGGGATGCACGAAATTCATCCGCCCGATCACGATGCTGATCAGGCTGGCGCCGATGATGCCCAGGACGGAACCGACAGCGGCTCCCAGCAGCGTTTTCACGGAAAGCCGCCGGATCCTCATTTCGGCAAGGATGACGATGATGCCCAGAACCCCGCTACATATCAGGGCAAGCCGGATGTCCGCACCAAAAGGGCGGATGAAGTACCCGCCCGCCACGACTGCCGCTAGTAGAAGTGCACGTATTATCCAGAGATCCATTTACGGACTCCTCAAATATTATCCACCAGTTATCAATGGAATCGATTATTAATTGCCGGATGAATATCAAGAAAGCCGGCCATAACTCTTTAGAACCGCGGTAGGTGTGGATAGAATTCTTTATGATCGAGGTCGAATTTCCCATAAGCATCATCCGGCGGCATTGAAAACAGCCATGAAGAATCCGGTAAGAGATAAATCAATAGCTTTGAATGAATGTATCACACCCGCAAACTTTTTAATAAATCTTTCTCCCGGAGACGTCACAATTGTTGATGAAACGGGCGGCAAATGGGACGCCGCCCCGGAGTTTCAGCCGAAAAGAATCTCGGATACCTGATCGACCGTCCTGACCGGGATGGTTTCAATATTCCCAACGGGATCGACCAGGGGCAGGTTGCCGGCCGGCAGAACGCATTTCCGGAATCCCATGGCCGCCGCCTCCCTTAAACGCAGGTGAGCCTGGCTGACGGGCCGGATATCGCCCGACAGGCTGAGCTCCCCGAGAATAACGGTCGAAGGGGGGAGGGACCGGTTCCTCATGCTGCTGAAAATCGCCGCGAAGATGCCCAGATCGGAACCCGGCTCGTCTATTTCGATCCCGCCCGCGGCGTTGACGTAGATGTCGCACCCGTTCATCTGGACCCCGAGACGCTTCTCCAGGATGGCGACCAGGACCGATATCCGGTTGTAGTCGATGCCGGTCGCCACCCGCCGGGCGGTCCCGTACTGCGTGGCAACGACAAGGGCCTGGACTTCGACCAGCAGAGGGCGCGTGCCCTCAACGGCGCAGACGACGGCGCTGCCGGGTGCGACCGCTTCCCTGTCCGGCAGAAACAGGCCGGAAGGATTCCGTACCGGGATTAGCCCCTTTGAAGTCATTTCGAATATGCCGACCTCGTTGGCCGCCCCGAAGCGGTTTTTCACGGCGCGGACAATGCGGTGATTCTGGTGGCGCTCCCCTTCAAAATAAAGAACGGCGTCGACGATGTGCTCGAGCGTTTTCGGGCCCGCGATGCTCCCGTCCTTGGTTACGTGCCCGATCAGGAAAACCGGGACGGCGCGGGATTTGGCAAGGTTCAGGAAGCGGGACGCGCAGTGCCGCACCTGGCCGAGGCTTCCGGGCGCGGAATCGAGGGATTCCGAGAATGCAGTCTGTATGGAATCCACGATTACGACCGTGGGCTCCCGGTCGTCGATGGCCGCGACGACGGCTTCAAGATTGGACTCGGCCAGGATGAAAACATCTCCGGGGGATTCCGCGGCCGCGTGCGGGCTTTCCAGCCGGTCGGCCCGGAGCCGGATCTGCTGCGCCGATTCTTCCCCCGAAACATAGAGCACGCACTCTCCCCCGGCCTGCAGGTTGAGCGCGATCTGCAGAAGAAGGGTCGATTTTCCGGCGCCGGGCTCCCCGCCGAGCAGCGTGAGAGATCCCGGCACGATCCCGCCCCCAAGGACGCGATCGAATTCGGGATTGCCCGTCGGCAGCCGCGGGGTCGCTTCCGTGGACACTTCCGCCAGCCGCGCGGCTTTGGCTCCGGCCCGGTTCATGGAAGACACGGCGGCAGGACCCCGGCGTTTTTCTTCCAGAAAGGAATTCCAGCTGCCGCAGTCGGGACAGCGCCCCAGCCACTTGGCCGAGGCATAGCCGCAATGCTGGCATTCAAAAACGGATGGAGATTTCATCCTGCATTTCCCTTTACGGAACCCAAACCCTGTGTACGGGGGGGTGCCGGTCCATCGAACCGGCCAGGACCGAGTCCACAACGGTATGTTTCAGAAGCTCTTCGGCAATTTCCTCCGCGGCCCGCATGCCGGCGGCGTCGAGCCTGTTCAGCAGCGGCGCCAGGCGCGCTCCCGGCGGCAGCCCCTTGGCCCCTCCGACGGGATGGGCCAGCACCCGCGCGACCGTCTCCGGCGTGATCCGGCTGCCCAACGCCGCATGCGCCAGAGAAGCCGCGATCTCGGGCCGGTGCACGGTTGCGTCGTCGAGGAGCATGCCGACACAGTCGAGCCCCACAACAGGCACCAGGATGGTGGTGATGTCCAGAACGACCGGCTCGTGCGCGGCGGGCGCCTTGAAAGGGCGCGATTTGCTTCCGTCCGCCTCAATCAGCAGGCAGTCCACATCCGGCCTCTTCCATAAATCCAGGATCACCTCCGGGGCGATATTGAAAACCCTCCCCTTGCCGTCCGCGAGCCCGGCGACCAGGCATTGGCCATGACGGTCGAGACACTCTCCCAGGCAAGCCAGTTCCCCCGGATGAATATATGCGGGCGAAAGCCGTGTCTCGTAATCATTGATGTGGGTTGAAGTGGTTGTCACGACGCGAAGCCCGGCGGCGGCCAGCTCGGACGCGAGCCGGAACATGGAGGTGGTTTTCCCCCCGCCGCCCACAAAGGAAACCACCGCACCGCGCTCGGCGCCCAGCGCCTCGGCCAGGGATATTCCGGAATCGCGCAAAACCCGCATACCCGCGGATTATAGCACCCGCGGATATTAAAAGCGGGTGCACAATAGTTATTTCTATTTTGCCTCGCCAGGACTTAATATATTTTTTATTGAAATAAGCACTGTGTCCCTGTTTTTAATCACAGAGGTGAATCCATGAAAGTGATAGTCGATCTTAGCGTTGTTCCCATAGGGGTCGGCGTCAGCCTGGGATCCTACATCGCCGCCTGCGGAAATGTACTCGCGAAAACCGGCCTGAAAACGGAGCTCCACGCCAACGGGACCAACATCGAAGGCGAATGGGACGAGGTCATGCTGGCGGTGAAGCAATGCCACGAAGCGCTCCACGAAATGGGGGTCCCCAGAATCACCAGCACCCTGCGGGTCGGCACGCGCGTCGACCGGGACCAGACAATGGAAGACAAGATCCGCAGCGTCCGGGAAAAAATGCAGTAGGGGCGAACCTTGTGTTCGCCCGGTAGCAACAGCAGAACCCTTGGTATTTGTAATAATCGGCGGATTGCTCAATACCGCCTTTACT
>JAFGAO010000217.1 GCA_016933615.1 Acidobacteriota bacterium | reverse complement strand
CATACCGGCTGCGTTCTCCCCCCTGTTTGGGATTGCCGGGAACAAGTTCCTGGCCTGCCTGGCCGCCCGCCGGTGCCCTCCGGGCGGGCGCCGGGCAGTTTCCGGAGACGCCGGCGATTTCCTCAGGGACCTCCCCTGCGATGCCCTGCCGGTCTCGGTGCGGAGCAGGCACAAGCTCCGGGAATTCGGCATCACTACCCTGGGGCAGGTGGCGGCGTTGCCCCCCGGCCCGGTACAGGCGCAGTTCGGCCCGGAAGGCGAACGGATATGGGAACTCTCCCGCGGCATCGATGATACCCCCCTCTGTCCCCGCCTCCTGGAAGAGGTCATTGAGGAAAGCACCACGCTCTCGGTGACCGTCTCCCTGGAAGCCATCCTGGCCGCCGCCCACGGCATGCTGGGCAAGGTCTACGACCGGACCCGCAACTCCGGCCTCGGCATTCACAGCCTGACCGTCTGGACGCGCACCTGGAACGCCGGGGAATGGGAACGCACCATCCGGTTCAAGGACCCGGCCATGGACATCAAGACGGCCGTCGGACGCGTCAAGCGCGTGCTGGAAGACTACCCCCAGCCTGGCCCGGTGGAACAGGTGGGCATCAGGATCGACCGGCTCGGCTACCCGGCGGGACGGCAGAAAAGCCTCTTCCCGGACCTCCGCGCCCGCGATCACCTGATGAACGATATCCGCCAGCTCGAATTACGACTGGGCAACCCCCAGGTCTATACCCTCAAGGAGGTGGAACCGTGGTCGAGAATACCGGAACGCCGGTACGCTCTGACTCCTACCGCCCGGTAAACCTCCCGGAACCGGTGCGGGTGGAGGAAAACGCCGCCGGACTGCCGCTGTCCGTCCGCCTCCCCAGGCGGCAGAAGATAACGGACGTCGAAGACCGCTGGCGCATCGACGACGAATGGTGGCGCAGGGAACCGGTCTGCCGCCTCTACTACGCCGTCCGCCTCGATTCCGGCCAGAAGCTGGTGCTGTATAAGGATATGATAAATGGAGAATGGTTCAAGCAGGGATACTGACACAGCGCTCCGCTCACGGTGAGCTTTTCGAAGGACAGGCGGACGACGTGAGAATCCGTACTCTGCCAGGTTTTAGGGATAACGGATCCTTCGTTACACTCAGGATGACAACAGAGGAAGGAGCATGGAATATACATACAGCTTTCGCATTTTCAATACGGGAGTGAAGAGGGCGGAGCCCTCTTCATATATAGTATTCACCCCTCCGTACAAATAATACAGGGTGCAAGCAAAAAGACCCGTACGGAGGGGCAAGGGGAGGTAAGCTCCAGTTTTTAGAGTTATCGCCAGGTCAAATCTAAAACACAACTTATTTGAAAAAGGAGAAAGAACTTGGAAAAAATGATTGCCTATTGCGGACTCACCTGCACGGACTGCGATGCCTTCAAGGCCACGCAAAACAACGATGACAAACTAAGACAGGAAGT
>JAFGAO010000025.1 GCA_016933615.1 Acidobacteriota bacterium | reverse complement strand
GTGCGCAGCCGCAGCATGGCCTTGGTATGCAGTTGCGACACGCGGGATTCGTTCACGCCGAGAACCTTGCCTATCTCTTTCATCGTCAATTCATCGAAGTAATAAAGGGAAACGACCAGGCGTTCCTTCTTGGGGAGCGTATCGATGGCCGTGCTGAGAATGCCTTGAATTTCCGACTTGTGGAATACGAAAAACGGGTCCATCTGGGGCGCATCCGGCACATACTTGACGAGCGGTTCGCCGTTCGGATCATCGTCTTGGGAAGAAAGTTCCTGAAAGCTGCCCAGGTTCAATCCTTTGATCTGATCCACAAGTCCGTAGAATTCTTCCAGGGGGATCCCCATATATTCGCAGACTTCCTTGTCCGTGGCGGGACGCCCCAGTCGCTGCTCCAGCTCCCGATAGACTTTTTCAAGGTCCTTGCTTTTTTTACGAAGCGAGCGCGGCGCCCAGTCCAAATTGCGCAGGCTGTCTAAAATGGCTCCCTTGATCCGGAGTTCTGCGTAGGTTTTGAATTTTACGCCGCGGTTCGCATCGAATTTGTCGATGGCGTCCAGCAGTCCGAGCACACCGGCGCTCACGAGGTCGTTCAGTTCGACATGAGACGGCAGCTTGGTCGAAATCCGCTGGGCGATGTACTTGATCTGGGGCAGATGCTCGAGGATCAGTTCATCCCGTTCGGGATTCGATGGAACCGCTGATTCGTATACTCTGGAACGGCTGACCAATTCCTGCATGTTTTTATCCTCTTACGCGGGACTGCTTCACCAACGGCAGTCCGGGTGGCTATTCAAAAAGCATTGTTTCGTTCTCACTGAAGAGGATCAGAAGAACGTTTTCTCAATTAATCCAGTCATTCAGCAGTTTTTTCCAGACAAGGCCTCCGCCGAACGGGTCCCCTCGCCCCTGCATTCCCAAACGCCGGGCCAAACTGCGGAAACATCGGCTCGAAGACGCGTCCGGGTATCGTTGCGTCACCAGCGTCTGGCTGCGGACGGCTTGCGTCACACAGGAGTCGCGCTGCACGTGCCCGAGATAATCCACTTCCCGGCGCAGAAATCTTTTGACGACCGAGTTGATCTGACAGTAAACCTCGTGGGCGTCATCCGCGCTCTCCACTGAGTTGATAAGAACCTGAATCTTCTTTTTGTGGTCGGCGGCAAGAATGATCTTGATAACAGCGTAGGCGTCCACGATGGCGGTCGGTTCGGGAGCGCTGACGACAATGACTTCCTGGGCCGACAGAAGAAAGTGGATCACGTTGCGTGAAATGCCCGCCGCCGTATCAATCAGGAAATAATCCGCGTCTCCATCCAGGTTGGAGAAGCATTCCACCAGGTGATTGCGCTGCGCCGGGGTCAATTCCGACATGCGCTGAAGTCCCGAGCTGGCGGGTATGATCCGAATTCCTTTCGGGCCCTGAACCATTATTTCCGCCAGGGACTTGTTGCCGAAGAGCACGTGCCCGAGATGGAAACGCGGAGTCAGGCCGAGCAGCACGTCGATATTGGCCAGCCCGAAATCGGCATCCAGGACCACAACTTTGCTGCCCAGTTCCGAAAGGCTGAAAGCCAGATTCGCAACCACGTTCGTCTTCCCGACCCCTCCCTTACCGCTGGTCACGGCCAGGACCTTGGGCCCCGCAGCATCGACCTTCAAAAAAGAATCCTCGGATGAAGCGATACGGGACGCTCGGGTCTTGTGGCTTTGGTGCCCGGCTGCACCGTGCTGTCGATTGAAATCAGGCTTCATAATCATTCCTTAAATGAAACTTCTTTTCGGTTGAGTATCAGATCCGAAATGAATTCTCCCGTTACCGCGTGCAGGTCCTCGGGCACTTTCTGTCCGTCGCTGTAAAAAGAGAATGATTTCCGGGTTCGAATAATTTCGTTCAATATCGGCCCGGCAGCCGCTGTCTCGTCCAGTTTGGTAAACAACAGGTGATCCGGGGCGCAGATTTCGAATGCATCCATTGCCGCGCGCAGATCCCTTGAGTTTGTCGTGACGCTCAGAACCAGGTGCCGCTCCGTATCCCCGGATTTTCCGAGGAATTCGGCGATGGGACGGATGGCGTTCATGTCCCGCGGACTGCGCCCCGCGGTATCGACAAGGATGAAATCGCGCTGCCTGTGTTCCTCTATTGTGCGCGCCAGGTCGGGCACCTGGTCGGCGAACCGGAACGGGATGCCCATGAAGCCCGCATACGCGCGCAGCTGATCGATGGCCCCGATACGGTATCCGTCCGTTGTCACTAGAAGCACCTTCTTCTTTTTCCTCAAGGCAAGGTGCGCCGCGAGTTTGGCGATGGATGTGGTCTTTCCGACCCCAGTAGGGCCGACGAACGCCACGATCCTTTTCCCGGGGATCCCGTCCCGGTCCGATATTGCGGGAACCATTTTCAGAGCGGCGCGGGCAACGGCGCCGAGCAGGAGCCCGCGATTCCGGCATTGGCTGGGTGTCAACCCTTCGCACGCCGTGGAGACCAGTCTGTCTGCGAGTTCGGCGTCGATACCGCTGCCGATCAGATCGAGGCGTACGCGGCCGGCGATCCTGCCCATCGAAAGCGGGTCCTCATTCTCGGATCGTTCCGGGAATTCCGTTATTCCCCCGGAGAGGCTGGCTGTTCCGGCCGGGGAACGCCTGTGGTGCGCCACAGCCTGCTGCGCCGCCAGCCTTGCCGGCGTGTAGGTGCCGGTGGCGAGGATATGCGCCAGGTCTTTCCGGGCCCCGGTTTCGGGACGCCGTGCTGATCCCGCGGAACCGTCGCCGCCTTCGGCCTCTGAGAAAAAGTCGACGGCCCCTGCGTCGTCGCAGGCCGCGACCACCTCAAATCCGGATACCTGTCCCCATACTCCCGACCTCCGGGGGATCTCTTTCGTCGACAGCAGGATGGCATTGGGCCCCAGGTGGGTTTTGATTTCTTTGAACGCTTCCGCCATGGTTTTGGAATAGAAGGTCTTTATCTTCATCCTAGGTCACCATGCCCAGAGAAAGAATTCGAATGCTGTGCGGGATTTCACTGTGGGACAGAATGGCGACGTTCGGTAAAACCCGCTCCAAAAGCTGCCGGACATACATCCGGACGTTTGGGGAACAGAGAACCACAGGGCCGCCCGAAGAACCCGCCGTTTCCACAATGCGTCGGAAACGGTCCATGATGTCCTTCGCCTCCTTAGGCTCCATGGCCAGGTACGATCCCGTGTCCGAATTCACGACGGCATCCTGTATGTTCTTTTCCAGGTCCGGACTGACGGTGAAGACCTGAAGGTCCCCGCCATCGGTCTGATAGGGTTTGCACAGGGATCGACCGAGAGTCTGCCGGCAATATTCCGTCAGCAGTGCCGTATTTTTTGTGTAAGCTCCGAAATCAGCCAGCGTTTCCAGAATCGTCACGGTATCCCGGATGCTCACTCTTTCCTTCAGCAGGTTCTGCAGTACCTTCTGCACATCTCCCAGGGAAAGCACCTTGGGGACCAGTTCCTCCACGACCTTCGGGTGGGTTTCGGCCACCATGTCCAGCAGGCTCTTGGTCTCTTGCCGCCCCAGGAGTTCGTATGCATGGGACTTGATGATTTCGGTTAAATGGGTCGCCAGTACCGTAGCCGGATCCACCAGCGTATAGCCGGCGGCCTGGGCCGTTTCCCGTTCCTTGGCCTTAATCCACTTCGCCTGCAGCCCGAAGGCGGGTTCCACGGTTTCCATGCCGGTAATTTCCTCGTGTGCGGTGCCGGGATTGATGGCCAGCAGGTGGTCCTGAACCAGTTCCCCCCGCGCAATCTGCACGCCCTTCAGAAGAATGGCGTACTGCCTCGGATTCAACTGCAGGTTGTCGGTGATATGAACGGGAGGGACGATCACCCCCAAATCCAGCGCGATCTGGCGCCGGATTGATTTGATCCGTTCCAGGAAATCTCCGCCCTGGCTCGCATCCACGTACCGTATCAGTCCGTATCCCATTTCTATCCCCAGCATATCCACCTTGAGCAGTCCTTCTATCCTGTCCTTGGTCTTCTCCGCAGCGTCCTTTTCCAGCTTCGTTTTCTCAAGAAACAGCTTTTCTTCCTTCTGCTTCATGCTTCTCCGGTAAGCCAGAATCCCGGTCGCGGTTCCGAGCACGAAAAAAGGCATCATGGGAAGGCCCGGGATCAATCCGAAGACGAAAAGAAAACCGGCGCCGATGGAAACCGGCACCGGATTACTGAATAACTGGGTGGCGACCTCCTCGCCGAGGTTCGTTTCCGAGGCGGCGCGGGTCGTGATGATGCCGCCGGCAACGGAAATCAGCAGCGACGGAATCGCCGTTACCAAACCGTCGCCTACCGTCAGGATGGTGAATCTTTTCGCCGCATCCACCAGTTCCATGTCGAATTGGAGGACGCCGATCAGAAATCCGCCGATGATGTTGATTGTCAGGATAATGATGCTTGCAATGGCGTCGCGGGCCGTGAAGCGGATGGCCCCGTCCATGGCCCCGTAAAATTCCGATTCCCTGGAGATCTGAGTCCTGCGTTCCCGCGCTTCGGATTCATTGATGATGCCGGCATTCATATCGGCATCGATGGCCATCTGTTTGCCGGGCATTGCATCCAGGGTGAAGCGTGCCGTGACTTCGGAAATGCGCGTGGCACCGTGGTTGATTACAATGTACTGTATGGCGACGAGAACAAGAAATACGATGATGCCGACTAAATAATTGCCCCCGACGACAAACTGACCGAAAGACTGGATGACCTTGCCTGCCGCATCCTCCCCTCCGGAACCGCGGAGCAGTATGAGCCGCGTGGAAGCGATATTCAGTGAAAGTCGAAACAGCGTGATGATGAGAAGGAGCGAAGGAAATACGGAAAAGCTTACCGGCTGCTTGATGTACATCGAAACCAGCAGAACAAGAAGGGAGCATGTAATATTAAGGCTGATCAGGAGATCCATGATCATGGTGGGCATGGGCATAACCATGACAAGCAGGATCCCCATTACGCCGACGGGGATAACCATGTGGAGTTTTCCGAAGGCTTTTGTAAGGCTGGCAAGTGTGGCTGTGGACTCAACACTCATTTTTTTCTGTGAATCTCCCGATCTCAATCTTTCGCTCGGCCGGATGAAGACGCAATTTGCATTCCAGTCTATTCATCCAATGCCTCTTTTCATTCGGGAAGGCCCTGTCGGAAAAGCCTTCCTACCGGTACAGAATGGTTTTGGCCTTGTAAATATAAGCAAGTATTTCAGCTACGGCTCGGTAGAGATGCGCCGGAATATAGGCGCCGATTTCGACGGATTTGTATAAAGCCTGGGCCAGCGGTTTGTTTTCCACCAGGGGTATTGCGTGCTGCTGTGCCAACTCTTTTATTTTCTGCGCCAAAAATCCGACACCCTTGGCAACGACTTTGGGGGCTTCCATTTCGTCCGTTTTGTAAGAGAGGGCCACGGCATAATGTGTGGGGTTGGTGACGACGACATCCGCCTTCGGGACATCCGCCATCATCCGCCTTCGGGCCATTGCGCGCTGGATCCGCCGGATGCGGCCTTTCGTGGTCGGATCCCCCTCCATTTCCTTGTATTCTTCCCTTACTTCCTTTTTGCTCATCTTCATCTGCTCTCTAAAACGGTATTTCTGGAAGCAGAAGTCCAGGATCGCGACGACCAGCATCAAAAACGCAATTCGGATCAGAACGCTGAAACTTATCGAAGCGGTCCAGTAGAGAATTTTCCCCGGATTCATCAACACCAGCTTGGGATACAGGGGAAGATGGCTCATGAGCACCTGGTAGGTTATGAAAGAAAGGGCGCTGACGACAACGAGGCTTTTAACAAGTTCCACGAGGCCGTTTTTTGAAAAAATTTTCTTGAATCCGTTCTTGGGATTGAGCTTCTCTGGCTTCAGCTTCAGGGCGTGGGTTGAAAACGCCAGCCCTCCCTGCAGAACGTTTGATAGGACGGAAAAGCCGAGCACTCCAATCAGGATGGGAGCCAAAACGGCGGCCGTGCGTACCGTGACTCCACGGATCATGGTTGAGAGATAGGACAGGTTGATTTCCTGGGGTACTTGAAGGTCGAGCAGAGAAGCCATTTCATTCTCAAGCGCGTGGAAGAAATTTTGGCCGAAATAGTAGAAAATCAAGATAACGCCCATCAGGACGGCGGCGGCGGGGACCTCGCGGCTTCTGGCGACCTGACCTTTTTCGCGCGCCTTTTTCAGCTTTCTTCTAGTGGGTTGTTCTGTTTTTTTGTCCGTTCCGCCAGCCATGGGCGCTCCTCAGCTCAACCCGCGTATCAGCAAAAAGACGGCTTCATACATGGAAGCAAAAAGGGTTTCCAGATAGCGCGGAATGAAATACAGGGAAATACTGAGGCAGCCGAAACCCACCAGTATTTTCAGGGGCAGCCCCAGTATCAGGATGTGCAGCTGGGGCGCCGCCCGACCGATGATGCCCACGACAATATCCGTTATTATAGTCACCACGATGACCGGCCCGGCAATCTGCAGACCTATGACGAATATCTGCGACGACAGGCGGACGACGTATTCCACGAGCGGCGCTTCAATCCGTATGCCGCCGAGGGGCATGGTGTGGAAACTCTCGCTGACGGCCTTCAAAAACCAGTGGTGCCCGTCCAGGAGGACAAAAAACAGGAGAGCTATGTAGTTGTGAATGAATGAAAATACCGGAGACTCCACGTTTGTCTGCGGATCGATCAGGTTGATGAGGGAGAAACCCATCTGGAGCGAGATCAATTGCCCCGCGTATTGTATCCCCGCAAAAACCAGGTTCGCCGCAAGGCCCAGTATCAATCCCGAAACGATTTCTCCGGCAATAATCAGGGCGGCGCCGGTAAGCCCGAGGCCGTCGGGGACAAAGTTGTGAGGCGGCAGGCGGGCGAGAAGAAAGGATGTCACCAGGGCGAACGCTATGCGAACCTGGTAGGGAAACGACGAGCTTCCGAAAAACGGAGCGAAGACGACGACTCCGGAAACCCGCAACAGTACCGCGACAAATTGAAGAATTTCTGTTTGGGTGATGGCAATGGCGGGCATTGTTCATGAAGCCGTAACCCGCGCCTGCAAGCCTTGGAGAAAGCGGGTTCGTTTCGGCGCATCCTATGCATCAATACGCATAGCGCCCCAGTTGACTGAAAAGCTGGGTAGTGAATGACAGCAGGGCATTCATCATCCAGGGAAGCGCCAGCAGAAAAACAACCAGAACTGCAATAATTCTGGGGACAAAAGACAGCGTCATGTCCTGTATGGATGTCACGACCTGCGTGATGCTGACGACCAGACCGACCACCAGGGCGGTGACGAGCAACGGACCGCTGACCATCAGCGTAACCTCGAGCGTGTCTTTCGCAAGCTTCAGAATCATGGCCTGATTCATAGAAAAGATCTCCGGTAGGACTAATAAAAGCTCTTGACGAGCGAGCCGATAACCAGGTTCCACCCGTCCACCATGACAAAAAGAAGAATTTTAAAAGGCGTGGATATCATGATCGGAGGAAGCTGCATCATGCCCATGGACAGTAAAACCGACGCCACGACCATATCAATGACCAGGAAAGGCAGGAAAATCGCAAATCCGATCTGGAAGGCGGTTTTCAGCTCCGAGATCATGTAACTGGGGATTACAACCCTCATGGGAAGATCCTGCGCATCCTGAGGTTTCGATTCCCCCGCGATATCCAGGAAGAGGGCGATATCCTTTTCCCTCGTGTATCGGAGCATGAACTCGCGCAGCGGATTGCAGGCGCCGTCGAGCGCCTGCATCTCCGTCATCTTCCCGTCGAGCATCGGCTGCAGCGCGTCCTGGTTTATGCGCTCCAAGACAGGCTGCATAATAAAAAATGTAAGGAAGAGGGAGAGTCCGACCAGCACCTGGTTCGGAGGCATCGTTTGAGTCCCGAGAGCCTGCCGGAGAAAATGAGACACGATGATCAGGCGCGTGAAAGATGTAACGGAAATCAGGATTGCGGGAATAAAGGACAGCAGCGTCAGCAGCAGAAGGATCCGGATGGGAGTGCTCAGGCCCCCTTCCTGGTCGTCCCCGCCGATACGTAATTCCAGGCCCGAAAAATCATCCCCCGCAGCCAGCACCGGTTGTGCCGTCGAAAGTAAAATAAGGAGCCCGGCTATGGGAATGAGTCTATGGATGCTGGGTTTCACCGCCACCGTATTCCTCTCTTGGATACGTGGTTCGTGCCGATTCATTTCGGCAACCTTGGGATTCTTTTTCGCGGCAGTCATTGCATGCGCTGAATCGCTTTTTGAATGGAATTAACGTTCCAGCGCCTCTCGTAATAGGCGCATTTTGGCGCGAATGTCCTCGGGCAGAGGGTTTCCTGACTTCGGCGCAGGGCGCTTTTTCTCCAGTTCGAAAAGGTTCCTGAAAGAATCTCCCGATTTTTTCAGTTCCCCGCCTTTTGAATGCCCGGAGTATTGCCCGGCCCCGGAAGCCAATGGCGCCGGTTCGTCGATCGTCGACAGTAGATTTATCTGTTGCTGGGTGCTGCCTATAAGAAAGCGTTTGTCCGCAACCTGGATCAAAGCGATGGACCGCCGGTCTCCCACCGGCAGAGTCTCCAGTATCTTCAGATGCTGTTCGGAAGCGTCCTTTTTAAAATAATGCGGAAGAAATTTCCTGGCGGCAAAAAACAGCATCGCCATCAGGCAAAGCACCAGGCCCAGACCGCCGACGGCCCTGAATATAGGATATTGTATAGATCCGCCGGCGATGCCTGCAGCGGGAGCCTGCTGCGGCTCAACGGATGCCTGTTGCGACGCCGCCGGAATCCCGCTCTTAGTTGCCGCGGGTTCTTCAGGCTCGAATTCGACCGGCCCTTGGGGCGCAACCGGGCCCGTGCCTTCCGCCGTCCCGGTTTGTCCGGACTCGAATCCGGTGGTTTTCGGAAGAGGGGCGGGCATCCGGTTATCATTTTCAACTGTATTTTCGGACTCTATCCCGTCGGCCGCCGTTGCGGGCGCATCGGCGCACAGGACGCCGCCGGCTGCGGCAATCATCGAAAGGACCATGAGGGCTGAACGGACAGACTTCATCATCTTTACCAATCTCCTAGAGAATTGCGTTGAAATCCGTCAACCGCACTCCGGTAGTGCCTTCCATTTCGAGCACTTCGCCGCCAGCGATCAGACGGTTGTTTACGAGAACGTCGACGTTTTCGCCGGCAGATTTGGGCAGCTCCACGATGGAACTTCTGCGGAGTTGAAGGATATCCTTTATTTTCAGATTGCAGCGGGCCAACTCGACATCGACCACGACAGGCACGTCCAGAAAATCCTTCGCTTCCTCCGCCAAGGAGCCCGCAACTTCCGGCTTGGTATCTTTATCGGATTCCGACATACTCTCACCCGTATTTCCCGTGCTGTAAATTTGCCGTCGGGACGGGAAGCCACAACTCTATTCCCGTCCGGGTTCCCTAAAGCTGGACCACAAAATCCACGATGTAGACCTCTACGACTTCAACTTCCGTCAGTATCGAGTTCACTCTTGTTCGAATCTGTTCCCTCAGTTTGTCTTTGCCCTGGGGGGTTCGTATCTGTTCAGCCGTTTTCGAGCTGAGCAGGGTGATAATGGAGTCCCGAATAGCGGGTACGGTCACTTCGATTTTTTTCTCATCCGGTTCCTCCGCAAGACCCAATCGAAAGGAGGCCTTCACGAACCGCGCGCTGTCCTCGTCCGCCAGGTTAACCAGAAAAGAATCCAGCGCCAGAGTGGCCGTTACGGGCTTGGGTTTTCCCGATGCCGTCTGTTCCGCTTCCAGCCCTCCGGCGGACTCCGGATCCGTGACCGCCAGATGGACGCCTTTGAAATGCGAGAGCCCCAGGGTCAACCCAACGGCCGTCAGCACAACCAGGATCGCGATAATAATCCAAAGTTTTTTCATTGTTCCCTTACCGGTTTTCCCCTTCTTGTTTTCGATGACAGGATTGCTGTCTGCCTGTTGTTTCTGTGCCGACGTCAGTCCGTTTTTTTCATCCGGCGCAGCCATTTTTCGAATCCTCCATTGAACGTAAACTTCCTTTCGGGAAAAGGGTTAATGCAACTCATATGCCACTTGTGAAACAATTTCTATCGAAAGGAAGCGTTCCCGGCAAATGGCCGCGTCTGAAGCGGCCTTTTGCACTTTATTCCTCTTTTCCTGAAGGATGGGTTGAATCCGAATCCGGAATAAATCGGGCGGCCGGCTGGCATGGATGCGCCTATATTACTGATATTATTGCCCTTATAGAATTTGTGGGGGGTCATGAAGCGTGGGGTAAGAACGGGGGCTCTGGGGGGATAGACAGCCTTTGGCCCGCGGAAGCAGATTCCGGAAGCCGGAAACCGGGACGACAGGAGAAATGCAGAGAGTGGAAAACAGTTCCGAAGACGGTGCTTCCGTGTCCAATTATGTCAAACGTTTGACGGAATCCTGACTATTTTGGCCCCGGCATCATTCTCTTCGTTGAAGCAGGCTTGGTTTTTCCCGGACCGCTTTGCCCTGTACAGCGCATCGTCCGCCCTGCGGATTATGGCAGGCGCGTCCAGGCTATCGAATATGGAGCAGGAAGTGATGCCTATGCTGAGGGTAAGGCTCACTTCTACGGGAGGCAGTGTAAAACGGTGCGACATGTATTTGGAACGAAGATTTTCGGCCGCGCGATACGCCCCGGCGCCGTTGGTTCTGGGCAAAAGAACCGTGAATTCCTCCCCGCCGTATCGGGCTATGAAATCCGATTTTCTCAGGGATTGACGGAACAGTCTCCCTGTCTGTCTGAGCACCTCGTCTCCGGCCAGATGGCCGTAGCGGTCGTTGACCTTTTTAAAATCATCAATATCGATCATGAAACAGCTGAAAACTTCCCCGTAGCGTTTCGCCCGGGCAATTTCCATATCGAGCTGCTCCAGCAGTCTCCGCTTGTTGAAAAGGCCGGTGCATTCGTCGCTGTTGGCCAACTGCCGTAATTTTTCATTCAACTGGGACAGGCGCTCGTCATTGTCTTTCAGGCGGGCATTCGCCGATGCAAGCTCCTGCCTGGTAAGGATGTTTTCCAGGGAAGCCGACAGGTGCGTCGCCACGATTTTTCCGAAATGGTATTCTATTTCATCCAGACGATTGGGACGGCTCGAAGTCAACTCTAGGCAGCCGATCACCTTGTCTTTGGCCCGGAAGGGTATAATGAGCAGAGATCCCGGAAAACTTCGGCGGCCGTTGCGGAAAAGTTTTCGCTCCCTATCGGACGCCTGTGTGTCGGGTATCCACAAGTGCCTCCCGGATTTCAGTACGCCGCCGGCCAGGCCTTTTACGCCCGGCAGGAAACTTTCCCTTTCGGGGACCGGAACTCCCGAAAGACGGATTCTTCTGTAGCACGATCCTTCGAGGACGTAGAGCCGCGCCGCGCCGTCGCCCAGGCATTCCCGGAAATATTCGCTCAGAAAATTTTGTAGCTGGGCAATAGTCTCTGCCGAGCCCATCAGTCCGGAAAGGGTATTGATGGCCAGGAGGCGGCGATAAAGATCTATCGCCCGCTCCTGTGGCGGCACCTTCTGCTCCAGCAGTTCAAGGAGGCTTTTCCCCTGTGCGATGGGCGTCGCTGCAATGGCCATGGATTTCTCTTTGCACCTTTACGGTAAAGCGTTCCCTCCCTCCCGGTATTCAGGGCACAGGGTTATTCCCCGTCCGGTTTCCTGGGAACTATCGTTTGAGGTTGATGGATTCCTGGTACAGTTCATCCGTCGTGGTGATGATTCTCGTGTTGGCCTGGTAGGCCCTTTGGGCCGTGATCAGATTGACGAACTCCTGCGCCATATCCACATTGGATTGTTCCAGCGCCGCACCGGAAATTGTTCCTCTGCCTCCGGTCCCCGCAACTCCGATGGAAGGCTCCCCCGAACTGGGGAACGCAATGAAGGTACTTCCCTTGTATTTCTGAAGCCCTTCGACATTGGGGAAATCCGCCAGAGCCAACTGCGCCAGTGTGGCCGATTCGCCTGTTTCCGATTTCCCGACTATCAGCCCGCTGCTGTCGATGGTTATTCCCATGAGAACGCTGGCTGCATTCCCGTTCTGCCTGGTCGTCGAAACGCCCGATTCCCGGTCGAAGCTTGTAAAAAGACCGTTTCCGTCGGCGTCCCACAATCCGAACTCAAGGGCCATATTGGAAGCCCCGTTGTCGAGGCCGTTGATGTTCAGGGTCGGATTCGCCGCCGGCGCAATCAGGTTGGCATCGCTGTCGAAGTTCATGATCCCGTTTCCAATGCCCACCGGCGGATCCGCAGCGCCGCCACCAACGTCAACGGCGGGGATGGTCGCCTGCCAATCCCAGGTAAGCGCGGCCGTTTTGGTGAATTCAAGCGTGATGGGGTGGGCGGCTCCCAGCGAATCGTACACATGCACCGTCGTCCCGTATGTTTCCCCGACCTGGGCTCCCGAATCCAGGTTCGCGAGTATCTGCAGACTCGTTGTGGAGCTGGCCGGCATGATCTGTCCTTTCTGTATTTCAATGGGCTCCAGGGCGCCGGAGCTGTTCACCGTGCCGTTGCGGGCCATATAGCCCAGTATCCGGAATCCGTCCGAGTGCACAAGGCCCCCGTCCTGATCCCATTCGAATTTTCCTGCACGCGTAAAGCCCATGCCTCCATCGGTCGACACCACGAAAAACCCGTTTTGGTTGATGGCGGCGTCGGTGGAGTTTCCGGTACTGACGATCGTGCCCTGGTTGTTCATTCTGGTGAGTCCGCTCAGGGTGCTACCGAGTCCGATCGAAATGGGATTTCCCGTTTCGCTGGTCCCCTGAACGCCCGCCAGCAACTCGCTGAAATTGACCTTACTGGCCTTAAATCCCACCGTGTTCATATTGGCCAGGTTGTCCCCGATCACGTTGATTGCCGTACTGTTGTTGTTGATGCTGGTCAAGGCCGTGTAAAAAGAAGTCAAAGCCATTTTGTTCTCCTGGCCCGGATCGACCGGGTTGTTGTGTTTTTTGGGTTGAAACAAGGGACGTTCGGACGTCCCTTGGATGCTCAATCGGTTGTGTTTTCAACGCCTGCGCCTTTCAGGGCGACCGTCAATTCCGCTATGCCTTCGTTGATGGACATGAGCTGTTCGAGAGAACTGAACGTTGCCAGTTGCGCAAGGAACTGCTGGTTGTCCATTGGATTCATTGGATCCTGATTCTGGAGCTGCGCGACCAAAAGCTTTAAAAACTCGTCCTTCCTTACATCCGAGCTGGACGGGTTTTCCTGTTCGGTGCCGGGAAACTGGGGGCCCAGCGGGGATACAGCACTCATGGAGCTCATTTATTATATCCTTTAATTCGAGAGGTTCCGAATTTCAGCGGGCGATCCACCGGAGCCGGCCCGCTCGCGCGATCCGAACCTGCGTTCGGATCCCGGATTCCTTCTAGCATATTCCGTGCCAAAGTCCGCGATTTGCAATAGAAAATGCCATCTCTTTTATTTACAGCAGATATGCCTTCTCGGCTTCCGCTTCAGCCATGGGAATGTCCATGCAAAAATTACCCATGGGAAAATCATGCAACGGTGTAAAAACGGGCCCGGTGGCCGTAGCGGCGCACGTCGGCATCGTCGGGGTCCGTCTCTTCAGCCGGACTGCTCTTCCCGGGGTAATTCCTGTGGGGCCGGCTTTCGTTCTGGCCCGAGTGGAAGTGACCCGATTTGGAAGAATGCCCGGTACTGGATTGGGCATCGAAGAAATCCTGGAGCACCACCTGAATTCGATCCACTTTCACGCCCGATTCCTGAAGATTCTGCTGCAGCGTGGTCAGGTTGTTTTCCAGTATGCTTTTGGCGCCTTCCGTTTCAGCCGAAATGCGCACCATCATTCCCCGGGCCGTGGATTCAGCCCGAATCTCCATGTGGCCGAATTGATCGGGCTCCAGCCGAATGCGCACGGAATTGCCCCCGTCCCGAATCAGGAAATGAATCCGTTCGGAAACCTGGGACAGAAATTCGTTCTGCACTAGCGCTGCCGGCTTAGCGGCGTCCGGACGCGCCGGCGCACCGGAGCCCGCCGCAGGAGTCGAATTTGCCGGAGCCTGTACCGTAAACTGAATCCGCTCGGAGGTGCGGGGCGGAGATTGATTCTGATGGGGTACGGACGGCCTTTCCATGACGTTTTCCGAAGGAAGGCCGGATTCCGTTTTATTCTTCGTTTCCGCCGGAGGGCGGTCGGTCAATCCGGCCGTTTCCTCATCGTGAAAATCTTTTATCTCGAGCAGATCCCCTCCGGATAGTGTCCTGGAAGAATTCCGTTCGCCCCGAATCGCGCTCCCATTCAGTTTAAGAGCCGGATCCTCCCCGGCAGTTCTCCATCGCCCCCTTGTCGTCCCATTTTCTTGCGCTGTCTTTGTCTCAGTTACGCCCGTGCCGGATTCGTCTATGAGGGACTTGCCGATGCTGCGCTCCGGATTCGATTGTCTCAACGGCTCTCCGGCAGGATCGGCTCCAGGCCGGAGCATCTTGCCGGCCCCCGGATCTTCGGGCCGCGCGTTTTTCGGCGCCGGATGTATAAGCTGGATTCCCTGTTTTCCTTCCGTTTCGCCCTGGCTCGCATGCGGGGCCGGATGCCCGCTTTCAACGTCAGAAATCGACGTATCCCCTCCAGGAAGGATCGGTCCGTCTCCGGAGCTGCCGGGAATCCGTGCCCCGGTCCGGGGGTTGCCGGTCGGCGGCACCGTTGTTCCAAAATGCCCCCGTGCATCGGGGCCCGGAGCGGGATATCCTTTCGCCAAGCTGTCAGGGATCGGCTGTGAGAACCCGGCTCCGTCCGATATTCGAAGGGATCGGTGTCCCTGCAGCGAATTCCCGGTTTCCATTTTGGTCGCAGGCGCTTCTTCAGGAACGTCTGGCGCCTGAGGACTGATCCGCCTAGATTGCGCGTCCTTACGAACCAAGCGATCCCGGTATGCCGTCTCCGGGGCTTCCGCCTTCTTCTTCGACGGAACAGGATTCCTGTGCGCGGCGCCGGAGGCATGCGGGGCATCCTTTGTTTCGACAACGGCATTATCGGCGGCCCCTATGCCGTTGCCTCCGGCCCGATCTTGCGCGGTCCTCGGCTTCCGTCCGGAAAAATTTTCCATTTCTTCCGGTGCCTCACCCCCACCTGCCCTGTTCGGGATTCCATCCGATCCCGACTCGGAATTCCCTTGCCGGGCATGGACGTTCTTCCCCGGCCGGGCATTCCCGTCGGGATCCGGGATTTTCGGACCGGCAATTCCGGAATCGGTTTCCGGGGCATCGGCATTCGATACGGCTTCTCTCCCGTCGTTTGCGGACTCGCAGGTATCGGCCCGGGATTCTCCGTCGTCGACGCTCTCGTTTTCATCGTTGCTGTCGAGAGCCCGGCTCATCTGAAAAGAAAACGGGCTGGCGGCTTCCGCGTCCTGTTTACCCGCGGACTTGGCGGGAGCGTCGATAAAGGTCTGGGCCATATTGGTCGGAAGGTTGACTCTCATAAAATATGCACCTTGTTATGGTATTTGCTGTTGCATGGATTGCCGTAGTGCCGCGTACCTGGCCGCAACCCATTCCTCCACTTCCTTCTGTTCTTTTTTCTCCAGGGCGTTATAAAATTCTTTTTCCCGTTTCGCCCTCAGGGCGGAAATCACTTTCCGCCTCTTCATAATTTCCATAACCGCCGCCTTCTGCCGCCGGATCTCGGAATCCAGCTTCCTCAGCTTTTTTTCGCTTTCTTCAATCTCGTCCGCCAGCCTTCTTAAATAGAGCCTGTAGCAGTCGAGTTCGCCGGCCCGGATGTTCTCGGCCTGTCTCCGGCAAAGCTGCGTCGCCGTTTCCCTGCGTTTCCTCTCCAGAGTTTCGCGGTGACGGAAAGCGACCTGGTAGGAATAGGAAAGCCGCAAAAGGACATCCCGCTCTCTTCGCTCCATTTCCTCCACGTGTTTCAGCAGAGCCTGCAGGCTGAATTTGAATTTTGCCAAGGCATCAATCCTTTGCTATTTCTTCCAGTGCCATAAACGCATTATCGATGTTTTCCCGCTCGTCGCTCCTTTGAACGAGATAAGAATTGATGCCCTCGATCTTCTCCAGCGCCTCGTCAATCCTGGGATTGCTCCCCTTGGCGTAAGCCCCTATATTGATCATGTCCTCGGCCTTGTTGTAGGTCGCCAGCCACTCCCGCACTTTTCCCGCCCTCTGCAAGTATGCCGGAGAAACGAGTTCCGGCATCAGGCGGCTTATGCTGGACAGCACATCAATGCAGGGATAATGGTTTTTCCAGGCAAGCTCCCGGCTCAGGACGATATGCCCGTCCAGAAGGGAGCGGACGGCGTCGGATACCGGCTCCGACATATCGTCCCCTTCGACCAGCACGGTATAAAACCCGGTAATGCTCCCGCCGGAAATGAAATTGCCGGCCCGCTCCAGCAGTTTCGGGAGCATGGAAAAAACCGACGGGGTGTATCCTTTCGATGCCGGCGGCTCGCCCGCGGCGAGACCGACTTCGCGCTGGGCCATCGCAAACCGCGTCACGGAATCCATGACCAGAAGTACGTTTTTACCCCGGTCTCGAAAGTATTCGGCCATGGTGGTCGCGGCCAGTGCTGCGCGAATCCTCAAAAGTGGCGGCTGGTCGGAGGTAGAGACGACGACCACGGATCGTTTCAATCCATCCTCTCCCAGATCTTTTTCGATGAATCCGCGGACCTCACGGCCCCGCTCTCCCACGAGACCGATTACGATTACGTCGGCCGAAGTATAGCGGGCCATCATGCCCAACAGGGTGCTTTTGCCTACTCCGCTCCCTCCGAAAATGCCGACGCGCTGCCCCTTGCCGCAGGTCAACAGGCCGTCGATGGCCCGGACGCCCGTGCCCAGGGATTCGTCGATGTTTTTGCGCTCCAGGGGATTGGTCTCCTTCGGGCGCACCGGATACGATTCGCTGCTTTCAATTCTGCCTTTGCCGTCAATCGGTTCCCCGAGAGCGTTCACGACTCTTCCCAGAAAGGAATCGGAGACGGGGATGGCGGCTCTGGTCTTGCGGCTGTAGACCCTGTCCCCCAGCTTTACGCCGTCCACCTTGAACAGAGGCATGGAAATGACATGATTGTCGCGAAATCCGATCACTTCCGCCGGAATTCCCCCGCACCGGGATCCGGTGCCGGAAATCTCGCACAGTTCTCCGACGGAAACAGGGGGGCCGACGGACTCCACCACGAGCCCGACCGCATGTCTGACGGTACCGATCGTCTTTATCGGGCTGCAATTTTCAAGTTTGCGGAAATATTTCCCGAGATTCAGGCCGCCGCTTTCCATAAGACTATTCCAGGTCCTCGAAGAAGGCATTTTCCACTTCGCGGAATCTCTCCCCAAACCGCGCGTCGATATCGCCGCAACTTGTTTGCACCAGGCAGCCTCCCTGCTCGATGGAATTGTCCGACCGGAAGGAAACGTCCCCCTCGAGCGCCTGCGCCGCCGCGTCCTTCCGTGCCGTCAGAAACTGGTAATCCACCGGATTCAGGCGCACGATTGCGGAGCTTCTGTCGGTAACGCGGGAAAGGGCGACACGAACGAGCGTATGCAGAATGTTCGGATCCGCCTTGATCTCGCGATGGACGATTTTTTTGGCGATCTCCACGGCCAACCGGACGACTTCTTTCTCCGCGCTGGAATATAGGGCGGACCTCAATCCGCTGATTTCCCGAAAAGAGTCCGCGTATCTTTTCATGATGGATTCCATTTCCCGTTCGGCGCATTCCCTTGCGGCGATTTCGCCCTGCTCGAAACCACGCTGATAGGCGTCCCTCTCAATTTCATCCGTTTCGACGGCCGCAACCTCCTTCTCCATTTCGGGGCCGCCCGACTCGCCTCCGGATTTCCGGAGGCCGGGGAAATGCATCGGGGGCGCCGTCTCGATGCCGGGTGCATACTCCGGGGAATCCTCCTTGTACTGGAAGTGCTGAATGCCCAGAGCCCGTCTCGTTCCCAGCTTGATAAGTCTTGATGTCATTGGAACCGGTTTATTGGATGCATGCTTTGTAAAAAAACGCTCCGCGGATCGCTCCCTTTCGGCTGCGTACAAAGGGAATGCGTTTCGCGCGGCGGGGCTAGGAGATATATTCGTCGCCGCTGCCGCCCTTGAGGTTGACGACTCCGCTCTCGTCGAGTTTCCGGATAATGCTGACAATCTGCTGCTGGGAGGTTTCCACGTCCCGCACCTTGACGGGCCCGAGTACTTCCATATCCTCCCGCATCATCTCCACCGCCCGTCCGGACATGTTTCTGAAGAACTGGTTCCGCAGTTCTTCGCTCGTTCCTTTCAGCGCGATCGTCAGAGTTTTTTTATCGATCCGCTGCAGGATCTCGCGCATGCCGGCGTCGTCGATGAGCATGACGTCGTCAAAAACAAACATCAAATTACGTATACTCAGGGCCAGGGCGGGGTTTTCGCCCTCGATTTTTTCGAGAATCGCGCCTGCCGACTTGGTCTCCATCCTGTTTATCAACTCCGCAACCGCCCGGATACCGCCGTAGGATTCCCGGCTGAAGTCCCCGAGAGATCTCAGCTTCTGCTCGAGAATCGAGGTGATCTTATTGATGACGTCCGGGGATATCTGCTCCAGATTGGCCATGCGCATCACCACTTCGGCCCGGAGCGCGTTGGGCAAGGACCCAAGGAGCGCGGCCGCCTGGGAAGAATTCAGATGGGCCAGGACAAGCGCGATCGTCTGCGGCTGCTCCGATTGAATGAATTTTGAGAGCTGCAGCGGATCCGCCTTTTGCAGGTTATCGAATCCGACCAGTTCGCTCTGGAGCGAGATATTGAGGTAATCCAAAAGTTTCTTTGAAGAATCCTTCCCGAACGCCTTGACCAGAATTCTCTTGGCGTATTCAGGGCCGCCGCGCGCCAGGAAAGACTGGGCCAGCGTCAGCCGGTAAAATTCTTCCATAACTTCATCCGCGACCTCCGGGTTGATTTCACCCAGCCGGGATATCTCCTTGCTTATATCCTGGATTTCGTCTTCCTGCATATACCGGAAAATGTTCGCGCTGGCCTCATCCCCGAGCAGCACGAGTACGATCGCGGCTTTCCTTACCCCTTGCATTTGAGAATGTGACACGTTCTACGTCCCCTCCCGCAAAACGGAACGGATTAGCTGCGAAACCATTTCAGGGTCCTTATTCGCTTTTTCAACGAGTTTCTTTTTTAAGGCAACGACTTTCCGGTTCCCCTGGCTTACCAAACTGGCCTCTTTCAGCAGTTCCTGCTCGATCTGTTCGTCACTGGGTTCCAGGGACAGCAACCTGCCGCCCGCTCCCGGGGAGCCTGACTGTAAAGCTCCCTCATTTCCCGTTTCGGAAGACCCTTCAATGGAGCCGGCATTCTTCCTGTCCTCTAGGGCGGCCGGTCCCTCCCCGGCGGGCAATCTTGCCTCGGTCGCTTCTCCAATCCCGGCCGTCGCAAAGGATAACGCATGAGAAACGCGTTTCCGGATCGGGCGCAGGAAAATCAAATAGGCCAGGAGGAAAAGAATCAGGAAGGCCAGATACTTCATTCCTGGGATTAAATATTCCCGCCACTTATTGTAGAAAGATCCTTCGCTTGAAGGTTCCTCCGGCATTGTTTCCGTAAAGAAGGGCACATTTTCGATGGTAACGACATCGCCCCTGTCTTCGACGTAGCCCACGGCGGCAAGCACGATTTCCCTGTAGGCGTCCAGATCCTTTTTAGGAATCGGCTCCAGCATGGTCTTGATCCCGCCCTCCTCCGTCCGTTCATGGATTCTTCTATGATCCAGCAGAACGGCGACGGAGATTCTGTTGATCGATCCCTTGGGCTGCACCGTATGCCGTATCGTTTTGCTGACCTCGTAATTCGTCGATTCGCTCTGACGAATCCGCTCCAGGATGGAACCAGCGCTCTGTTGCATCTCCGTGGGGGCCAGGTTGGACTGCGTTCCGGGAACACCCGAGGCGTCCGTTCCGTTGTCCGGACCGGATCGTTCCTCGGTTCTCTGACGGCTCAAGACCGCGGGCGTATTCGGATTGTAAGTCTCCTCCATCTGTTCCGTGTGGTTGAAGTCCATATCCAGAGACGCCGTTACACGAACTTTTTCTTTCCCGACCAGCGGCTCCAGCATGCCGACCACTTTCGATTCCAATTGCTTCTCCAGCTGCTCCCGGTAACCGGACTCCATTTCGGTCCGCTCCGCTTCCGTGGATTCCACCGCATGGGTCAGAAGGTTTCCGTCGTTATCCACGATGGAAACATTGCGCGAACGCAAACCCGGCACCGCCCCGGCGACAAGTCCCGTGATTCCCGCGACGCTTGATTTGGACAGCCCGGAATTTCTCCTGAGAGTAACAAGAACGCTGGCTTTTGCTTCTTCGGTTTTTTCCTCAAAAACGGATTCATTCGGCAGAACGATATGCACCTTGGCCTGAAGGACTTCGCTCAGGCTGGATATCGTGCGGCTCAACTCGCCTTCCAGTGCCCTCTGATGGTTGATCTGTTCGGTGAAATCGGTCATCCCGAACTGGCTTTTATCGAATATGTCGAATCCGACCCTTCCGCTTCCGGCCAGACCGGAAGCGGCGATATCCATGCGCAGCAGCGCGTTTTCACTTTTACTGCCGGCCACTTTGATCGTAATCCCCGAGCCGGTTTCCTCGACGATGAAATTTTTTTTCTCTTCCTGCAGCTTTTCCTTGACGGCATAGGCGTCTTCAGGGCTCAGGTCCCAATAGAGAGTTTCATAGTCCACCCGGTTCATGAAAAAGACCAGCGATCCGATCAACGCCATTCCGAGAAACCCGAACAGGAAAATCGTGATCCGCTGCGAATGGGTCAGCCGCGCCCAGATTTCAAGAAGCTGACTGACGATGGGAGGCCGGTTTTGGGGCATTTTCTACTCCGGATAAAAACGATTGCTCGGCGGTTTGAGAAGCTTTCAAACCTGCATCCGTATGATTTCCTGATACGCCTGGACGATCTTGTTGCGGACCTGCATCATCATTTGAAAGGACAGGCCGGCTTTTTGCATGGCGATGACGGTATTGTGCAGATCCTGTGATTCTCCGGTCATCAGCTTTTCTATCTCCCGGTCCGACTGCTTCTGCAGTTCGTTGACCGTGGAAATCGCATCTTTTAAAACCGTCCCGAAGTTCGTATCTTTTTTTTCGGCGCCGGGACGCCCGACCGTCCCTATTTCCGGAACCTGTAATTTGGGGCTGATGGGTCCAACTATGCCTTTGTCCATTGAATTTCCTCTACTGCAGTATTTCCAGTGTCTTCATGGCCATTTCCTTGGCCGAGTTCACGGCCTTCAGATTGGCTTCGTAGGAGCGCGTGGCGGACAGAACGTTTACCAGCTCTTCCATGGGCTTCACATTCGGGTAGTAGACGTAGCCCTCGGAATCCGCATGCGGGTGACCGGGATCGGACACCTTGCGCAGTTCGCTGCGATGATCGGTGACGATTCCCGAAATCTCCACTCCCCGGACTGCGTTTTCAAACTCGGCGCCGAAGGATGTCGCGGGCGCAACGGAGCTGAAGACGACATCTTTTCTGCGATAGGGCTCCACTCCCGCGGGCTGGGTGGTATTGGCGTTCGCAAGATTGCTCACAAGCACTTCAAGCCTTCTGCGCTGTGCGCTGAGCCCCGATGCGCTGACTGCGATGGCGGTCAATAAGCTCATCTATTTCCCCCTTCGTTTATGCTGATGGCCAGCGTCCTGAATTTTCCCTTTAATATCTCCGCCATCATGGAATATCCGAACGATGTCTCGCTCAGCTTCAGCAGTTCCCTGTCCAGGTCGACGTTGTTGTGGTCCATTCTGGAAACCAATCCGGGCACTTCGTACGGCTGCGCCGGCGAGGATCCCGGAAGGGCGCCCCCGATATGCTCCGGCCTGCTGGTCCGCTGCGGCTCGGGTGTCTCGCTCAAAAGTTCTTGAATCGTTGCGTGAAAGGACAGGTCCCGTGTTTTGTATCCAGGAGTGTCAATATTTGCGAGGTTGGAGGCGACAATTTGCTGACGCTTTGAAAGCCTGCTCATGTATGGGCCTATCGCCTGCAGCGTCGAATCCTGGAATAGTTCCATAAAATTCCTCCGAAAGTCTCTTTTCGGATCGAGACCCAAAGAATACGAAGCAACTTATGTGCCAAAAATCCTATAAGCAATTTATTTATCAAAGAAAGCCGCAGCCGGTCGACTGCCGGTCGCTATTTCCGCGCACCGGTTGCGCCGGCGCTGCGGAATCAAACCGATCAGCGGCCTCCTTCCATAACGACAATGAGCGGCAGGTCCTGCATGAAAGGGCAATTCCCGGCATGAATTTACAGGGACGCATGGGAGTGGGCAGATTTTGCCTGTCTGTTCTCGAAGCCCCTGTCCTGCAAACCGAATTCATTCAATTTATTCCTCAGGGTTCTCAGGCTTATGCCGAGACTTTTAGCCGCCCGGGTGCGGTTGCCGCCGGTATCTTCCAGTGTCCTGCTTATCAATCGGCGTTCCATTTCCCGCATGGTGACCCCGGCGGAAAATCCCGTCCCCCGAACACTTTCCTTCGTTCCATTCGCGGAGGGGGCAGGCGGGGGATTCGGCAGCAGCAGATCTTGGGTCCGAAGGATTTCCTCCGGGCAAAGGGCCAGAGCCCGTTGTACCGTATTTTCCAGTTCGCGCACATTACCCGGCCATGAGTATGCCATCAGCCGGTCGAGAGTGTCCGGATCCAAAGAAACACCCGCTTCGGACGGATATTTCCCGTATTTTTTACAAAAAAAGTCCGCAAGCAGAGGAATGTCGCCGCGTCGCTCGCGCAGGGGAGGGATGGTGAGACGTACCACGTTCAGTCGATAATAGAGATCCTGCCGGAAATTCCCGCTGCGCACCAGTTCCCGCAAATCCCGGTTCGTCGTGGCAACGATGCGCGCATCGATGGGCACCGGAGCCCGCCCCCCGATCCGGTCCACCTCCTTTTCCTGTAAAACGCGCAGCAGCTTTGCCTGCAGAATCGGAGCCATTTCACCGATTTCATCCAGCAGCAGCGTTCCTCCGTGCGCAAGCTCGAATTTCCCCGGCTTGGAGCTGACGGCTCCGGTAAAAGCCCCTTTTTCGAAACCGAACAGCTCGCTTTCAAGCAGATTTTCCGGAAGCGCGGCGCAGTTGACGGCAACGAACGCACTTTTCGATCTGTCGCTTTTTTGATGCAGCATTCTGGCCAGCAGTTCCTTGCCGGTTCCGCTTTCGGCTTCTATCAAAACGGTGGCCTCGCTCAAAGCCGCCTGTCCCGCCAGTTGCAGCGTGCGCGAAAATCCCGGATCCTGGGTCAGGATCGTGTGCGACGTCTTTTCGTTTCTCTGCGGGCCGGCGTCGAGCGCCCGCCGAACAACCCCCTCCAGGGCTTCCGAAGAAAAGGGCTTGAGGAGGTAATCAAAGGCGCCGTGCCGCATGGCATCCACGGCGTTCTGAATGGTGCCGTAGGCGGTTATGAGCACAACGGGAGCCTGGGGCAAAAGGGACCGGATCTTTTTCAGTAGATCCAGCCCGCTGACTTCAGGCATTCTCATGTCGGTAAGAACCAGATGGTAAAATTTTTCCTTCAGCTTGCATAGAGCTTCGACTCCGCTTCCCGCCGTCGTAATGCCGTAACCTTTGCGCCGCAATGTTTCCTGAATCGCGATCAACATTTGCGGTTCGTCGTCCACCACCAGTATTTCTTCATGCATGCTTTGTTTCCTCTGAAATCTGGAAATTTTGTTTACCGGAAGGCCCTGCGCCGAAACGAATTGTAAAGGTGGTGCCGCGGTTGATTTCGCTGGATACCCGGATGGTCCCGGAATGCTGGTCTACAATCCTGTGCACGACGGAAAGGCCCAGTCCCGTACCTTTTTTATGGGTCGTGAAAAAAGGATCGAAAATACGATCCAGGTTTTCGGGCGGAATGCCGACGCCCGAATCCCGAATTTTCAGCTCCAGCCCTTTCCGGCCGCCTTTGGCCTGATTATAATTTTGGGTCCGGACCAGGAGCAGGCCCTCGGACGGCATTGCGTTCAGGGCGTTCATGATCAGATTCAGCATCATTTGTTTCAAGAGTTCGCCGTCTGCATAAAGAACCGGTCGATCCGCCCCCAGCCGGCAATTGATCGAGACTTTGCGCTGTTTCATGATGGGATCGACAAACGCCAGAACGTCCTCTATGACATGATGGATATTCACTTCCGAGAAAGCCGGAGACAACGGATTGGCGAAATGAAGCATGTTGGAAACGATGGTGTCCAGCGATTGCGTGCCGATCCGGATGTTCTCGGCCCATCGTTTCAAATCCCCTGAAACCTCTTTTTCAAGGAGCGAGGCAAACAGCTCGACGCTTCCCAGGGGATTGCGAATCTCGTGAGCGAGTTCCACTGCCATTTCACCCATGGCCGAAAGCCGCTCGACCCGCTTGTTCCGGTCCTGGAGAGCCTTCATTTCCGTGATGTCTCGGACAATATGGAGAGTACCGACGCGCTCGCCCGCTGCATCCGTCAGCGGGGCGCCCGAGGTAGCCAGAAACTTTCTATTCTTGCCGCGTTTCAGAGGGATTTCGATCTCGTTCTTGTCGCCCCCCGAAGCAGCAGAGGCGGCAAGATAGGAACGTATTTCCGGGTTGAGGCAGGGACGTCGGCTTTTTCCGGGCTTCATGAGCACCTCGGCAGCAACGGGATTGCAGAGGTTTATGTCCCCTTCGTCATCCAGCACCAGAACCCCGCATGGGAGCCTTTCGAGAATGTTGTGCAAATAGTTCTGGGCTTCCTCCTTTTCCCTCAGGCTTTTTCCCAGCTCCTTATTTTTGGCTTCCAGTTCCTCGGTGAGCTTCTGCGCCTTCGCCTGAAGTTGGCTATATGCCGTTTCCAGGGAACTTGAAGCCTTCGTAAACATCTCAAAAGCTTCAATAAGCAATCCCGTTTCTCCCCCCCGGTCCATTTTTCTGTTCGAACAGGACGGGAACGCCGGGTTTTCTATCCGTTCTTTGTGAATCTCAGTATCCGGCGCCATAAGAACCCTCCAGGGACCGTCAATCGCCATACTCTACCACACGATCGCCCAATTCAGGGCGGTGCCTGTTTTATCAAAATGCAATCGCTATGCCATGGCGCGTAGGGAAAAGTAAATGTTATATAATTCATATGAAATCAATAGGATACAACGGCCCATTCTTGAGGCTATTTACCGGAAATTTGCGTATTCCGATTCGCTGGAGTCAATTTATTGACAGGAATTGGCCCGTAGCACTGACGTACAGTCAGTGAATCTAAAAACAAAAAAATTCTTTTTTCAAACAGGAATTTGTTGACAAATATGAATACCATGAGATATATAAAAAATCCGATTCGCAGTTTTCAGCATCAGTTGGCTTACAATTCGAAATCTTGCCGAGGGATCCATGATACGCAAAAAGGACGCCAGGATTCTCATTGTCGATGATGAAGACTATATGCGGGAAGTTATCCGACAGGCTCTCGAGGGCGCCGGTTTTGAAGTCGAAGAAGCATCCGACGGTAAAATGGCGCTTGCGATGCTTCGTCAGTATCCCTACAACGTGATCGTCACCGACATAAGACTGCCGGGTCTTACCGGAGACAAAATCCTCGAGGAAGCCCTATCCCTGTTTTCCGATACGATCGTAATCGTAATGACCGGATTCGGAAACATACAGTCCGCCGTAGAGGCCATGCGTAAAGGCGCCTACGACTATCTTCCAAAACCGTTCCAGCTGGACGAGCTTGTGGTCCGGGTTGAAAAAGGGCTGGAGGAACAGCAACTCAAAAACGAGAACCGGCGTCTGCGTGTAGAGCTGCAGAACCGGTATCATTTTTCCAACCTGGTTGGAAACAGCTCCGCAATGCAGAACCTGTACAGGTTGATCGGAGTCGTAGCTAATAAAAACAGTACGGTTTTAATAGAGGGAGAAACAGGAACCGGCAAAGAACTGATTGCGCGAGCCATTCACTACAACGGCCCCCGAAGGGAACAGCCCCTGGTAAGCGTCAACTGCGGAGCGATCCCGTCCAACCTGCTTGAAGACGAACTTTTCGGACACGTCAAGGGGGCTTTTACCGGTGCCCATCAGCACAGAATTGGAAGGTTCGAAGAGGCGAACCATGGCACGCTTTTCCTGGACGAAGTGTCCAGCATGCCGATGGACCTCCAGGTGAAGCTGTTGCGCGTTCTTCAGGAACGCGAATTTCAGAGAGTGGGCAGCCCCACCACCATCAAGGTGGATGTCCGCATCGTCGCCGCCACGAACAGCAATCTTCTCGAGGCTGTTGAGAAAGGCGATTTCCGGGAAGACCTCTACTATCGCCTGAACGTAATACCGATTCATGTTCCGCCGCTGAAAAACCGGCGCGACGACATCCCGCCGCTGGTCCGGCATTTCCTGGACAAATACTGCAAGGACCAGAATCTGGAACCGAAGTGCGTCTCCAACGATGCCATGAAATTCCTGATGGCTTACGACTGGCCCGGGAACATTCGCCAGCTGTCGAACTCGGTGGAAATGGCCGTCGCGCTTTCGGGCGACCGCGCTGTCCTGGATATGGAGGATTTCCCCGTAGTTTCAAAGCCCGCCGAATCCCCAAAATCCCTTCAGGCCATCGATATTCCGGACGACGGCATCCATTTCAACACCATGATTTCCGATCTCGAAAAGCGGCTTATTCTTCAAAGCCTGGAGGTGGCCAGAGGCAACAAAAAGAAGGCGGCTTCCCTTTTACACCTGAAACGGACCACTTTCGTGGAAAAACTGCGCCGCATGGGAATGGAATCCTTTTCGGACGAAACGTGTGAAATTTAAAGCACGTCCGGAAAAACGCCGGAAAGATCAAACCCGCGGAGGAAGCAAAGAATCTTTCGCGGGTTTTTTATTGAGTCCGCACCTCTAAGCGGGTTTCCCGCCGCTTCACTTTTGATACAATGCAGGCGGATTCAAGGAGGTGAGGCTTGTCGATCAAAAAATTATGGGGAGGCCGTTTTTCCTCGGAGGAGGATCCCTTTTTCTCCTCCTTTAACCGTTCTCTCCCTTTCGACAGGGAGTTGCTGGAAGTGGATGTCCGGGGCAGCGTCGCCTACGCACGGGCGCTCCATCGAGCCGGAGTGTTCTCCCAACGCGAAAGATTGTCGGTGGAAAAAGGCCTGCGCGCCGTAGTGAAAGATCACGGGCGGAACCCAGGCCTCGTGGATAAAAGCACGGCTGAAGACGTGCACACCTACGTCGAGCAGGCTCTGGCCGAAAAGGTCGGCGCCCTTGCGCTGCGGCTGCACACAGGCAGGAGCCGCAATGATCAAGTGGCAACCGACCTTCGCCTCTACCTGCTCGAGAAGGAGAAAAAAATTGAGGGGCGCATCCGTTCCCTGCTTCACACGCTATGCGATCTCGCTGAAAAATCTGCCGGAATCGTCATGCCCGGGTACACGCATTTGCAAAAGGCGCAACCCGTCCTTTTTTCCCATTACCTTTTGTCTTACGCGGAAATGCTGCTTCGGGATCTCGGGCGCCTGAATGAAGCACGAATCAGGACTGACGTCTGCCCTCTGGGATCGGGCGCCCTCTCGGGGACAGTCTACGAAATCGACCGGGAAGCGCTGGCGCGGGATCTGGGATTTTCGGCTGTTTCGGCCAACAGCATGGACGCGGTCTCCGACCGGGATTTCGTTCTCGATTTTCTGTTTTTCGCCGGCACCCTTCAGGTGCACCTGAGCCGTCTCTCGGAGGACTTTATCCTGTACAACTCCGGTGAATTTTCCTTTCTGCAGCTAGACGACAGCGTCGCTTCAGGAAGCAGCCTGATGCCCCAGAAAAAGAATCCCGATTCCCTGGAACTGGTTCGCGCCAAAACGGGCCGGACACTGGGCCATCTGGTATCGCTCATGACGGTTCTCAAGGGCATTCCCATGACCTATAACAAGGACCTGCAGGAGGACAAAGAGGGATTGTTCGACGCCGTCAAAACGACGGAGGACTGCCTGCGCATGGTGCAGCTTGTTCTCGAGAGGGTGCGCATCAATCCGCAGCGGATGCGGGAATCGGCGAAACTGGGCTACCTGAATGCAACCGAACTTGCAGACTACCTGGTCGCCAAAAGGATGCCCTTCCGTAAAGCGCACAGCCTTGTGGGAAAAATCGTCGTCCGCGCTTCCGAACTTGGACTCACACTCGAAGAAATGCCCATTCGCGAATACCAGAACTTCTCCCCTCTTTTTGCGGATGACCTGTACGCGTGCCTGGACCTGCAAAAGGCCGTCGACCGCAGAAAGGAACTGGGAGGAACCTCCACCGCAACGGTGAAAAAGGCAATCCGCGCCTTAAGGAGGAAGATCCGGAAATAGCTTCACGTGTTGACGTACTAACGTGCTTTACTCTTCAAGATAGGTGTAACTTCCCAGAGTGTCCTTGAACGATTCACAGATGGCATCGAGCTCTTCCTTTGTCATCTTGGATCGGTTCTGCGCGTTCTGGGCCATGGTGCGGAAATTTTCGACGAGTTCCTGGGTGCCGTAGCCCGCGGAGTCGAGGACCTGTCCCAGGGTTTCCCCGCGGATTATTTTCTCGATATGCGGCTTGCCGGAATTGTCGATGAGGAAATGCGCCTCATTGACGCTTCCCAGAAGGTTGTGGTTCATGCCGAGCGACTCCTGGTAGGCTCCGACCAGGAAGATCGCCAGAAAATAGGTCTCGGCGTTGACGCCGTGCAGTTCCAGCGCCTGCTTGACGTCCCTCAGGTCGATGAACTTATCGATGTGTCCGTCGGAATCGCAGGTGATGTCGCAGATAGTCGCCCTTTCCGTAGGCTCTTCCGTGAGCCGTGTAATCGGTATGATGGGGAAAAGCTGGTCGAGCGCCCAACTGTCCGGAGCCGACTGGAATACGGAAAAGTTGCATATATATTTGCTCGCCAGGATGTTCTCCAGATCGATGAACTCCTCGGGGCGCTCCTTCATGGAACGGGAATATTTAATGGCTTTCCTGCAAATCTGCCAGAACAGCCATTCGCCCTGAGCCCGGTTTTGCAAGTTCAAATATCCCAGATTGAACAGCGATTGGAGTTCCTCGCGGTTCTGCAAGGCATCATGGTAGAATTCACGGAAATTCTTGTGGTTGATCTCCTTGTAGAGGTCCGTGAGCTCTTCGACCACTTCGGAGTCGACCTTTGACGGATTGATCAGGGTGCCGCCCAGCCCCGGGTTGAGGGTCCGGATGACATTGGTGATGAAAATCGCGTGATGGGCGGCTATGGCTCTCCCGCTTTCGGTCACGATCGTGGGAGGCGGGACATTTTCCGATTCGCAGATCTCGTTGATGGTATAGACGATGTCGTTGGCAAATTCCTGCATGCTGTAGTTTACGCTGCAGTCCGAAGCCGTGCGGCTGCCGTCGTAATCCACGCCGAGGCCTCCCCCCACGTTGAGAAACCCTATCGGGAATCCCATTTTAAAGACCTTGGCATACACCCGGGCCGCTTCTTTTATCGCATTCTTGATCCGTCTTATATCGGTGATCTGGGATCCGATATGAAAGTGCAGCATTTTGAGGTTGCGGTCCAGGCCTTGATCGGAGGCGAGCTTGAGGCAATCCAGGAGCTGGATGGTGTTTATTCCGAATTTGGAGGTCTCTCCGCCCGACTCCTCCCATTTTCCGGCCCCGCGCGAGAATACCCTCACGCGCACACCCAGTTCCGGGCTCAATCCCATCGCGCCCGAGACCTCGGTGACCTTTTTCAGATCGCTCGCTTCCTCCAGGATCAGTATCGGATTCTTGCCGACCTTCGAAGCCTGAAGCGCCCATTCCAGATATTTGCGGTCTTTCACGCCGTTGCAGATCAAAAGCGCTTTCGGGTGCAGGGGCATGGTCAGCGACGCGGCAAGTTCCGCCTTCGTTCCCACTTCCAGCCCGTATTCGTAGCGGTGACCGGCGGCCATGAGGCGTTCCACGACGCTGCGCTTCTGGTTTACCTTCATCGGAAAAACGCCGCGATGCTGGGCGGAGTAGTTGTACTCCGCTATGGAATTCCGAAAGGCTTCATGCAGTTCCTTAATCTGTGTGTCGAGAATCTGGGGGAAACGCAGCAGGTACGGCGGAGGGACCTTGCGCTGCAGCAGGGCTTTTACCAGCGCCGCAATCTCAAATCCCATCAGGGGATTTTTTGTCGGGTGCACCGTCAGGCAACCTTGTTCGCTGACGTCGAAATAGCCGCCGCCCCAATTGTCCACGCCGTAAATGCGGTTGGGAATTTCGCTGGGAGAAAGTCGGAGGCTTTGCGTAAATTCCTTCATCTGTTAAAGCACCCTCCATTGGCCGACCTGCGGGAAAGGTATGGCCGCTTCGCCGGCGCAGCGTTCAGGATTTTACCCGCTCCAGGTATTTTCCTTCGCCGGTGTCGACGCGGATAAGCTCACCCTCGTTGATAAAGGGCGGCACTTGAATCACCAGGCCGTTTTCCATAGTGGCCGGCTTGTTGACGTTGCTGACGGTGGCTCCTTTCAATGCGGGCTCCGTGGACACGACCCTGAGTTCTACGGAGGGAGGCAATTCCACGCCGATCGCGGTTCCTTCGAAGAATTCGACGCGCAGCTTGATATTGGAGATCAAATAGGGGATGGCCTCTTCAAGAATCTCGGCGGAAAGGTGAAACTGGTCGAATGTTTCCGTATTCATAAAGTAATAATCGGAGCCGTCCGAGTAGAGAAATTCCACTTCATGATTTTCCAGGTATGCCTGTTCGACACGATCCTCCGAACGGAACCGGTGTTCGATAATCGAACCGCTCTTCAGCGATCTCAGTTTGGCCTGCACCATGCCGCGCCAGTTTCCGGGCGTGATGTGCTGATAATTGAAAACACGGTACAGTTCCCCGTTCAGTTTGATGGTCATCCCTTTTTTGATTTGTGTCGCAGAAATCATTCTAATAACCCCGTTTTGAATTTGCGGGCTGGTGTGTTTCAAGAATGCCGGAAGCGCAGGGCGCTTCAAATCTCTATAATTTCTTTTTCCTTTTTTTTCTGAAGCTTACCGATTTTTTCGATGTAATTGTCCGTCATCTCCTGGACTTTTTTCAGGCCGTCCCGTTCGTCGTCTTCGGAAATCTCTTTCTTTTTCAGACAGGATTTCAGCTGGTCATTCGCCTCGTGCCGCACTTGGCGAACCGCAATTCTGTGCTGTTCTCCTATCTGCGCGACCGATTTGGCCAGCTGCTGGCGCCGTTCCTGGGTAAGGGGCGGAATGGGAAGCCTTACGATCTTTCCGTCGTTCGTGGGAGTCAGGCCGAGATCCGATGTCAGAATCGACTTTTCGATAGCCGAAATCGTGGAAGGATCCCAAGGCTGGATCACGATCAGTGCGGGCTCCGGAGTGGACAGCGAAGCCATCTGATTCAGGGGCGTCGGCGTCCCGTAATAATTGGCTTGGATGTGGTCCAGTATGCTGATGGAAGCCCGGCCCGTCCGGATCGTTGCCAGGTTTCTGTTCATGTCGTCCACGCATTTCTCCATACCCTTCCTCGCGGTTTCGAGTATTTCTCCGATCATGAAATTTTCCCTCCTGTTCGCGGAGTGCAATCCCTGGAAATAAGGTTCGCGCTATGGTTGTATCACGGATCCAACCTTCAGTCCCAACACGGCATCTTTAATGTTCCCGGGACGCAGCAGATTGAAAACTACGATAGGCATTTTGTTTTCCATGCAGAGGCTTACCGCCGTCGTATCCATGACCTTTAATCCTTTGGCCAGCACTTCCCGGTAGGTCAGCTGCTCCAAACGCCTTGCCGAAGGATTGCCCACGGGATCCGAATCGTAAATTCCGTCCACTTTGGTGGCTTTAAAAATGGCCTCCGCACCGATTTCCATCGCCCTCAGTGCTGCGGCAGTGTCGGTCGAGAAATAAGGATTTCCCGTGCCGGCGGCGAAAATGACAACGCGTCCTTTTTCGAGATGCCTTATGGCGCGGCGCCTTATGAACGGTTCCGCGACTTCCTTCATTTCAATCGCGGACTGAACCCTGGTAAATACGGAGCGTTTTTCGAGAGCGTTCTGAAGCGCCAGTGCGTTGATGACGGTAGCGAGCATGCCCATATAATCGCCGCTCACGCGGTCCATCCCCGCTTCGCTGACGGATATCCCCCGGATGATATTCCCGCCGCCCACGGTTGCCGCGACTTCGACGCCGATTGCGTGGAGCTCGGAAATTTCCCCGGCTATACGGTCTGCCATTGCCGGGTCGAATCCGAAGCCCTGGTTTCCCATCAAGGCTTCCCCGCTCAGTTTCAGCAGCACTCTTCGGTATTTTGGTTTTTCATCGGGGCGATTTGCTTCCATCCGACCTCCTGCACAAACCGTGGGCGTCTTTCCCAATCGAGCCCCGTGTTGTTCCATGGCGTTCCCGGCGTCCGGACGGGTTTTTCCCGAATAGACCGCCGAACCCGCGTTCAGCGGCCGAACGGTTGCAATGCGCTCGTTCGAGTCGATTACGGCCGTCGAGCCGCCGTTCAGCATAAACCGGTTGGGGCGTCCCGCAGCATACAGGCGGAAATGGCGATTCGAGAAAAAAGAAGGTCATTCTCCGAGTCTGTATCGAACGAAGCGGCGCACCTGGATATTTTCTCCTATCTTCTGTATGTGAGCCGCGATGTGCTCGCGTACACTGACGGAGCTGTCCTTTACAAACGGCTGTTCCAGAAGGCATGCTTCGGAATAATATTTCGACAGACGCCCCTCGACGATTTTTCCCAGCACGCTCTCCGGTTTCCCGCTGTTGCGCGCCTGCTCCATATATATTTCCCGTTCGAAGGCCAGGACATCTTCCGTGACGTCTTCCTTGCTGATGAATCTGGGTTCGCTTGCGGCAATGTGCATGGCCAGATCTTTAGCCAGGTTCTGGAAATCAGGATTCCGGGCCACAAAATCGGTTTCGCAGTTCAATTCAAGCATAACGCCGATCTTCCCGTTATGGACGTAGGTGCCGATCAGCCCGTCTTTGGTCTCCCTGCCGGATTTCTTTGCAAGAGAAGCGAGTCCCCGCTTTCGAAGAATTTTTACGGCTTCTTCCAGGTCTCCGTTCGCTTCCTGCAGAGCGCTTTTGCATTCCATAAAACCGACGCCGGTTTTTTCTCTCAGTTCCTTTACCAGACTAGCGGACACGCTCATGGGTATCTCCTCGCTTCTCTTTTCTTCGCATCAATAACCCGGGATCTGCCGTTTCGGCCGGATGCTGAATATGCTTCCGCCCGGAAGCATGGATAATCCGCGGAAATTCTTAACAGATACCTGCGGTAAAAACGGTCAGTTATCGGAGCCGGCGGCCGGAACGGACTCCGGATCCCCTGCCTTTGCCTTTTCGGCCTCCACCGGCGTCGCCTCTTCATCGGACTTTGCGTCCCTGGGTGGTTCCGTCGGCTCGGGTTTCGCCGGGGCGGCTGCAGCCTCGGGCTTTCTGGTTCTGGCCTTTCGCTGCAGCGTTTTCCGAACGGTGGTTTTTGGCTTCGCGGCGGATTCTGCAGTGGCCGCCTTTTCGTCTGCAGCGGAATCTTGAGCGTCCTCAGCGGCGACGCCGGCCTGATCCGTCGCATGCGCTTCGGCGTTCCTGGCGGCGGCCGCCTTTCCTGCAGCTTCACGAGCGGCAGCTGCCTGTTGCGCATAAAGCTGACGCTGTTTTTCCATTTTTTCCGCGAGTTCCTTTTGCTGGGCTTCATATACGGACTTGCCGTCCAGGTAGGCCTGGGCGATCGTGTCCGTAATCAGACGGATAGCCCTTAAAGCATCATCGTTGCCCGGAATGATGTAGTCGATTTCATCCGGATCGCAGTTGGTGTCGGCCACGCCGACTACCGGGATTCCCAGCTTGACCGCCTCTTTGATCGCAATGGTTTCCAGCCTGGTATCGATCACAAAAAGCGCGTCCGGCAGCCCGGTCATGTCTTTTATACCGGAGAGGTTTTTTTCGAGCTTTTTGCGTTCCCGCTCGTAACGCGCCACCTCTTTTTTGGAAAAGAGATCATACTGCCCGCTGCTGCGCATGGCCTCGAGTTCGCGGAAACGCTTGATGCTTTTCTGAATCGTGACGAAATTGGTGAGAAGTCCTCCCAACCATCTCTGGTTCACGTAGTAGGTCGACGTTTTCTGCGCGGCCTCCTGAATGCATTCCTGGGCCTGCCGTTTCGTTCCCAGGAACAAGATGGTTTTCCCCTGGCTTCCCAGGTCGTACATGAATTGGATTGCGTTCTTGAAGAGCCGGATACTCTTCTGCAAATCGATAATGTATATACCGTTTCTTTGTCCGAAGATGTACTCCTTCATCTTCGGATTCCAGCGTTTCGTCTGGTGGCCGAAATGGACACCCGCCTCCAGCAGTTGCTTCATGGTTATGGAAACCAAATAGAACCTCCTCAGGCTACCTTTTCGAGAATTGGAATCTCTTGCGAGCCCCTTTCTGTCCGTATTTCTTTCTTTCCTTTATGCGTGAATCCCTGCGTATCAGGCCGGCTTTTTTCAGCTTGGGTCGGAATTCCGCATTAAACTGCATCAACGCGTTCGCGATTCCAAGCCGAAGGGCCCCCGCCTGACCGGAGGTTCCTCCGCCGTCCACCAGGGCGCGTATGTCGAATTTGCCCAACGTATCCGTAACCGCCAGAGGGTACCGGATAATCGTACGCTGAGTCTCGCCCTTGAAATATTCGCTCAGACTGCGTTTATTTACGGTCACCTGCCCCTCACCGGGAACAAGGCGCACGCGGGCGGTCGAACTTTTTCTTTTTCCAGTTCCGTAGTATTCAGCTGTCGCCATCAAAACCCTCAACTTGCTTTTAATTGTACAAAGGAATCGGCCCGTATGATTACAGGGCCAATTCGACAGGTTGCTGCGCCTGGTGCGGATGTTCCGGACCTTTGTATACCTTCAGCTTCTTTTTCATGGCCCTTCCCAGTTTGGTTTTGGGCAACATGCCGAAAATGGCCTCGCGCACCAGCCTGTCCGGGTATTTTTGCAGAAGCACGTCGGCGGCAATTTCCTTCAAACCACCGGGATATCCGCTATGGTGCCGGTATTTTTTATCCTTTAATTTATTACCCGTGAGCTTGATCTTTTCGGCATTGATTACAATAACGTGATCTCCGGTATCCAGAAAAGGCGTGTATACCGGCTTGTCCTTTCCGGTCAGGAGCCTGGCGGTACGCGCGGCAAGCCTTCCGAGAACCTGCCCTTCCGCATCAATAACGTGCCATTTTTTCTGCATATCCTCTTTGCAGGGGATAAAACTCTTCATTGCGCTCTCCCTCTGTTAACTACCAAGTAGAACAATCCTTTAGGCTATCCAAGACGCGTTTACGTGTCAAGTAGAATGATATTAAATAAACGTAGGGATTTACAGACGAAGCCCGACAATTATTTGAAGAAACTGGAGATTCCAGGATTCGTGACACCGGTCACCTCATAAATTAAGAAAAAAACGCATCCGTATTTCCAACGAGACGATAAGGGATACATGGAACGGGCAAGAGCCTGCAGTTTCAAGGGAACACCAAATATGAATCGCGACTTTCTGAGTAAGAATAATTCCATTAAAACTTTTCGAAAAAATTCGAAGAAACCGGCACAAACACTATGCTCAGTTTTTTGAATAGGAACAAACAGGCAGTCGGTCTGGACATAGGATCCAGAGCTCTGAAGGAGGCGGAACTCCGGCCTCTGCGCAAGGGCGGCTATGAACTTCTCAGCCTGGGAATCGAGGAGGTTTCCCCGGATTGTATCGTCGACGGCGTCATCATCTCGAAGCTGCCGGTATCGGAAGCGATCGACCGGATTTTCTCTGGACAGGGAATAAAAAATGAACGCGTCATGACATCCATTTCCGGTCACTCGGTCATCGTCAAAAAAATATCTTTACCGTCGCAGAGCGAGGCGGAATTGTCGGAATCCATACAGTGGGAAGCGGAGCAGTACATACCCTTCGATATATCGGACGTCAATCTGGACTATCAGGTTCTGGGAGAGAATACGTCGACGGGAAACCTGGATATCCTGCTGGTGGCGGTAAAAAAAGACAAAATTACGGACTTCTCCAGTGTCGTGAAAATGGCCGGGAAAACACCCGTCCTGGTGGATGTCGATGCATTTGCGCTTCAAAACGCCTACGAAATCAATTACGGGCCGTCCGGCAAGGACACCGTCGCCCTGCTCGATATAGGCGCGAGCACCATGACGATCAGTATCGTTTCGGGCACTGAATTTCTGTTCACTCGCGATGTCGGCATCGGAGGCCACCATTATACGGAATTTCTGCAGAAGGAATTCAACATCGACTATGAACAGGCCGAATCCCTGAAACATGGCCAGGAAGCGGAAACCATCGATGCGTCTGAAGTAAGACGCGTGATCGAATCCGTCACCGAAATCATTTGCCTCGAGATCCAGAAAACCTACGATTTCTTCAAGTCCACAACGACCGTGGAGCACATCGACCGAATGATCGTCAGCGGGGGCGCGGCGCATACGACCGGTCTGATTGAAGCGCTGACCCAGAAATTTGAAATCCCGGCGGAAAAATTCAACGCTTTCAAAAAAATCAAATACGACCCGAGAAAATTCCCATCCTCATTGATAGCGGACCGCGCCGCAGATTTTGCCATCGCGGTCGGGTTGGCAATCCGAAATCCTGAGGAATAGAGCGGCTATGATTAAAGTAAATCTACTGAAAAATGCGGCAGTCCGGACCCACAGGACCCCCGTGAGGCCGTCCTCGTCCCAAACGGGCGTCCTGCTGGTTGTCTTTTTCGTTCTGGTCGCGGCGTCCATGGGTGCCTGGTATTATGTCGTCAACGATCAGAAGAACGGCATGACCGAATACCGCAATGAACTCAAAGCCGAAGAGGCGCGGCTTCAGGCGCTTAAGGCAAAACTTGAGAAGTATGAAGAAGACAAAAAGCACGTTCAGAGCCGAATCCGCCTCATCGAGCAGCTTAAGGAACAGCAGACAGGCCCGGTCCTTCTTCTCAACCACGTGCTTCACAGCATCCCCAAGAACAGGCTGCTGTGGCTGACTTCGCTGATTCAGAAAGACAACACGGTCAAGATCGTCGGTTTGACGCAAAAAATTGAGGCCATTCCGGATTTTATGACCAATCTTGCAGAAACCGGTTTCTTTCAAAGCGTCGATCTCGAGGAGATATCCACCCAGAACGAGGCTTCGAAATTCTCGCTCCTTTGCATGAGCGCGCAGTATCAACCCGAGGAGTGAAGAAATGGATCTAAAGAATATACGCTTAGAAAATCTTTCCCGGCCCGTCCAGCACGCGCTGCTGGCCGGCCTTGTTGTCTGCCTTGCCGTCGTCTTTTACATCTATTTTATGAAGGGGCTTATCAGGGAGCGGGACGCGCTCAAGGTGGAAATCGCGAATCTCGAAACCTCGGTAGCGAAAATGACCGCGGTCGAAAGCCAGCTCAAAGAGTTTGAACAGGAGCTGGCCCGGCTGGAACGATATCTGGCCGATCTTCGCAGCATGCTGCCCGCGCAGAAAGAAACCCCTACTATTTTGCGAAGCGTTCAGAACATGGCCGTTTCCAGCAACCTCAAGATCCTGAAATTTTCCCCGAAGCCGGTAATTACCAGGGATTTTTATTCCGACTGGCCGATCGATATCGAGGTCCAGGGCAATTACAACGGACTCGGCAACTTTTTCGAAAAAATCGGACGGGCGACCAGGATCATCGACGTGGGAACCATTTCCGTTCAGAATATTGAAGGATCCACCGATCCAAAATTGACCCTGAAGGCAACCTGCACGGCAACGACATTTGTTTACAGAGAAAATCAACCGGATCCTGCCGGGAACGATGTTTCAGGCACAAAGGAGACAGCGCCTTGATCCTTAAATATTTCCATCATCACTACTCGAGGCATTTCAGAAGGCATGCAGGCCCGCCGGGCCGAATGCGCAGACGGTCTTCCGCATTCGGAACCGCGGGTTGTCTTCTCATAATCTTCGCGATATCGGCGCTGCCGGTTCGGGATTCAATGGCGCAGGCAGCGGACCGCGCCGGCGCCGCATCGCAACAGCCCGATTCCCCGAAGAGCCCCCGTCTGGACTATACCGGGATCTCCTACAATCCCGGGAATCTCGGCGACCCATTTCTTAATCCGCTCCTTAAAAAACAGGGGGTCGATGGAGACAAGGAAATGGACCGCGGCCTTCCCCCGCCGGGCATTTCCGGTACGTTCATAGAGGAAGCGGTGCTTAAAGGAATCTCCATCAAGGAGGAAAACGGGCGCCTTGCTATCGTCCAGGGTTCCGGAAACCGAGCCTACTTCCTCAGAGAGGGCGACAGGCTTTTCGACGGATACCTGAAGGAAATTTATCGTGACTCTATCAAATTGGTCCGCGAAATAAAAATGAGATCTGGGAAAATTATCGCCCAGGAAGTGACCAAGCGGCTCAGGACACCATAGGATGGCGGGTATGAAAATTCGACTCACTGGAAACAATATTTTAGGATCTATTAAAATGAGGAATACTGCCTACTGTATTTTTCTGTTCATTCTGGCGTTATCCGTTCCGTTGTTTTCAGCGGCAAAGGAGACGCCCAGGGATGCGGAAGCTCCTCCCGTTGGAGCCCTGAAGGACATTTCGGCTTCAAACGAGAACGGCACCTTGACGGTAACCGTGAAAACGGACCGTTTGATGAAGCCGCAGACATTCAGGCTGGAGAATCCCTCCCGTCTGGTTGTCGACTTCGAAAATGCCGTCAACAAAGTCGCCTTCATGCAATTGCCGCTCAATGCCCCGTCCGCAAAACAACTGCGCGTCAGCCAGTTTCAGAGGTCCAATCCCCGGATTGCGCGGGTCGTGTTCGACCTGGAAAAAGAATTTGGAAGCCACAAGATAACCCAAAACGATACATCCGTTCAGGTCACGCTCTATCCTGCGAAGACAGCCGCCGCCAAGACCGCCGAACCTGTTCCAGCGGCCGCCGCCCCGAAGACGAAAACCGCAAAAGTCGCGTCCGCTCTGAATAAACCCGCGGGCACGCCCGAAAAATCCGCCGAACCGGTCAAAACAGCCGCCCCTTCAAGCCAACCGGCGGCGCCTAAGGCCGATGTAAGCCTGAAAAAGT
>JAFGAO010000216.1 GCA_016933615.1 Acidobacteriota bacterium | reverse complement strand
GCCAGGATGCGGTCGTTTGCCGAGGGGGTGCCGCCGCGCTGCAGGTATCCGAGGATGGTGACGCGCGACTCGAGCCGGGTGATTTTTTCCAGCTTCTCCGCCAGCTGCAACGTGTTGCCGCCGCGCATGTCTTCGGATAAATCAGGTTCCCTTTTGGATTTTTTGGCGGCGCTTTTCCCCTTTTTTCTCTTCCTTTTCTTTTCAACTGCCGCGGCGTCTTCCTGCGATAGGGCCCCCTCGGCGACCGCCACGATGCTGAAATGCTTTCCGCCGCGGTTCCGGCTCAGGATGGCCTGGCCTATCCTTTCGACGCTGTAGGGGATTTCCGGTATCAGGATCACGTCGGCCCCCCCGGCGACGCCGGCCCCGAGCGCCAGCCATCCGGCCCTGTGGCCCATGGTTTCGACAAGAACGATGCGGTGGTGGCTGTGGGCCGTGCTGTGCAGGCGGTCGACGGCTTCCGTGGTGATGCCCAGCGCCGTATCGAAACCGAAGGACACATCCGTCAGCACCACATCGTTGTCGATCGTCTTCGGCAGCGTGATGACATTCAGCCCTTTCTGCATCAGCCGGTAGGCGTTTTTCTGTGTCCCGCCCCCGCCGATGCAGATCAGCGCGTCGAGGTGGTTCTTGCGGTAGTTTTCGACAATCGCGTCGGTCATGTCCATGTATTTCCCGCCGACGAGCATCCGGTGCGGCTTGTCGCGGCTGGTGCCCAGGATGGTTCCGCCCAGGGTCAGGATGCCCGACAGGGCGGCTTCATCCAGTTGAACGGTCCGGTTTTCCATCAGGCCGCGAAACCCGTCGCGGAAACCGATGATTTCCATCGCGAAATATTCCTGGGCGGCCTTGCCGATCCCCCGCAGCACGGCGTTCAGACCCGGGCTGTCGCCTCCCGCGGTCAACACCCCGACATGCATCGTCATCTTAAAAGCCCTCCAAAATCAGCTCCGAAACACGGATTTTCTCACGGGCGAAAAAAAACAGCCAAAGATTCCACAGCGCGGCCGAGTGGCCGCAACCACATTGAAGTGAGATCATGAGCCGGCCACGCCGGCCACCGGCGGTCAGCCTTCAACTTTCAACTTCAAAACAGGTGCGGACGGGTCTCCAGATCCGTCCGTCAGGTTTCTATGCCATCACCTATCGCACGGCTCTGGTGAGCCGTGCTCCCATGGGTAATGGTTGCATGTTTGTATTACCGATCCTTTGCCTCCCGTGAAGGATTTGAACTTCAATAGCGCGCAATTCGCCGATGCTCTATTATGCAGCAGCGCCCGCATGGAAATACAACAGTTTGTTTCAGCTGTGATACAAAAAACACACATAATTCCATTAAAGCAAAGAGCTCCTCGATTGAAGAGCTCTTAGCCGGCATCTTAAGTTTGGATAGTCCGTCAGCGTTCCTTATTATATGTATACCATCCCCGGTACATTCCGGATATCAGCGGACATTGGACTCCGGATTAAGGAACAACATTGAGCTGCGATTCCACAGCCTCCCCGGCCGCTTCCATCATTATGTGGAAGAGCTGTGTGTTGTCGAGGATTCGGGTGCCCGGATACCACCGGCCCTCGTACTTGATGAACTTTGTTGTATCCGCGCCGACCGCGTACAGGCGCACCAGCTCGTTCGTGTGGTTGGTGGACCCATAGGTCACTTCGCCGTCGGGGTATTCCATGCCATCCTGGAGCGGCAGGTTGCCGGCCTCCATCTTGACCTGATTGCGCATATAGCTGTTGCTGTGATCGGCGGTTACAAGAATCAGGGTGTTGTCCCAGTCCATCCCGTCGCCCGGCTGGTTGACAAAATCGATGACGGCCTGAACGCCATCGTGCAGATCTTTGGTAGTTCCCACCATGCGCTTGAAATCATTGGCGTGGTTGGCCCAGTCGATGTCGCCCTGCTCCGTCATAAGGAAAAATCCGTCCGGATCCTGGCTGAGCACTTTGAGAGCCGCCAGCGTGGCTTCGGCATACGTCGGGTTTTCCCGTGTCGCCTGAAGAACCAGCGGCGTGCCGGGCATGTCCTGAGGTTCCAGCGATTCGAAATTCCCGGCTCTTTCCAGTCCGAAGAGGCCGAAAATCTTTTTGCCTTCCGACACGGCTTGTTGTGCAGCCGCCAGCACGCTGACACCACCGTCCACGCCCGACGCCCGCTCGACGAAGACATACTCGTCCGAATAAAAACCGCCTGTTAAGTTGTTGTATTCGTCGGCTGAAATGTAGTTGAAGGTGGGCGTCCCGTCATAGCCGGGATGGCCTGCGCCTATGACCACCTCGGGCTTCACTTCATTAAGTATTTCAGCCCCGATGGCATGATAGTTGTTCCGGCTCTTATTGTGACTCACGAAGGCGGCGGGGGTCGCGTGGGTGAAAGGCACGGTGCTGACCACACCGATGGCGTAGCCCTTTCTTTCACGGAGCAACTCGGCAATGGTCTTCAGGGCGCCGCCGTCCGGGTCACCTGGAAGCCAGGCAAGGTTGCCGTCATCCGTCTTATATCCTGTAGACCATGCGGTGGCTGCAGAAGCGGAGTCCGTAGCCTTGGCCTTGAGGTAATCCTCCGCGCCGGGCAACTCAGGCCCGAGGGGATAGGGCCGCTTGCCGCCCTTGGAAGGGTCATAGCCCATATTGGGATCTATTGCGTTGAAATCATAGACGCCGCCGGACCAGTATTTGTAGGTTGTAACGTCCCAGGTTGCCATATTGGCCCGATAAGGCAGCTGATGGAAGGAAAGGTCAAAGTCGTTACCGAAAAGGTAGCGGCTGGTGGCGATCTCGTGCTCGATGTTCATGCCGGCGCTTTGCCCGATGATTGTCGGGAACCGGGTATCCCGTCCGTTTGGCGATTGCCGGCTATAACACCCTGCTTCCGCTGAAGGAGTGTTCCTTCGCATGCAAGGTAACAGGCGTTGTTTAAGAAATTATGAGGAGGGCATGAAGAAATGGAAAATTATTGGGGCAACCCACCGCGAATACGAAGAAAAAGAAAAGGCGGCAGGGGGAACAATACGCTAAAATCCCCTGCCGCCCGGGTGGAGTTTGGGCTGAATGCTGTGGATCTTAGCAACTTTATTTAAATCCACAGTGAAGATATTGTTAAGAGTTCGTTAGTTTTGCCTTTTCCGGAAGTCCGTCAACCTCTGGATTTGAATCGTCCTCATTAATTTAATGAATTTATGACTCCGCCATAATGTGGGGATAGCGGTAGAATGAGCCTGCCGGGAGAGCAATTTTCGAAAACTACCACTTACACGAAAAAAACCTATGGCAAAAGCGCGGGTTCTCGTTATCGACGACGAAAAAGATCTGATCGAATTGGTCCGCTACAATCTGGAAAAGGAAGGCTACCACGTCATCAGCGCAATGGACGGGGAAACGGGCATGGCGGCCGCGCTGCGGGAGTTTCCGGATGTCATCATCATCGATCTCATGTTGCCCGGGATCGACGGGCTGGAAGTCTGCCGCTTTTTGCGCTCCGACAACCGCACGTCCCGCATCCCG
>JAFGAO010000215.1 GCA_016933615.1 Acidobacteriota bacterium | reverse complement strand
TTTTTCGGCAACCAACAGAATCGGGCGTCGGATATGGCATCGCTCAGTCACAAGGATCTTCTGGGTATCGAACAGCTTTCGGTAGAGGACATCGGGCTTATCCTGGACACGGCGGAGGCGCTGGTGGAAGTGGCCGCCCGACCCGTCAAGAAAGTTCCGCCCCTGCGCGGGAAGACCGTCGTCAACCTGTTCTTCGAAGCATCGACCCGGACCCGATCCTCTTTCGAACTTGCCGAAAAGCGCCTGAGCGCGGACATCCTGAACTTCTCCGCCTCCACCAGCAGCGTTACCAAGGGGGAAACTTTGCTGGATACCGCGCGCACCCTGGAAGCCATGTCCCCAGACATCATCGTGATCCGCCACGAATCCGCCGGAGCGCCCCATCTCCTTGCGAAGGAATGCAGGGCATCCATTATCAACGCCGGCGACGGCATGCACGAGCACCCGACCCAGGCCCTGCTGGACGCCCTGACGATCCGAACGGTGAAAAAAAGGCTGGATGGCCTGAAGCTGGCCATCATCGGGGATATCGCCCACAGCCGGGTGGCGCGGTCGAACACGATCCTGTTTCACAAGGTCGGGGCGGAAGTCTGGGTGTGCGGCCCCCCGACGCTGATTCCCTGGGAATACGGGAGGCTGGGAGCAAAAATAACCGGGCGCATGGAGGAGGCCATAGACGGGGCGGATGCGATCATGATGCTCCGGGTTCAGAGCGAGCGGCAGCACGAGGCTTTCATTCCGTCCACCCGGGAGTATTACAATTTTTACGGATTGACGCGCGAAAGGATGCGCCTGGCGAAAAAAGACACGATCGTGATGCATCCGGGACCCATGAACCGCGGCGTGGAAATCGATTCGGATGTCGCCGACGCCGACTATTCCGTGGTCCTCGACCAGGTCGCAAACGGCATCGCCACCCGGATGGCGGTGCTGTACCTGTTGAGCGGCAACGCGGGATTGAAGGCGAAAAAGCGCCCGCATTGATAGGAACGGTGAACTCAAATATATGCAACTGATACTGCGCAAGGGACGGGTTGTGGATCCGTCGCAAAACCTGAACAAAATCGCCGATGTGGGCATCGAGGACGGCCGCGTGGCCGAGATTTCGGCCCGGATCCGCAGGAAGGGCCGCAAGGAAATCGACGCGCGCGGACTCATTGTATTTCCCGGCTTCATCGACATGCACGTCCATCTCCGGGAGCCGGGAAGGGAAGACGCCGAGACCATCGAATCGGGCACCAACGCCGCCGCGCGCGGCGGCTTCACGGCCGTGGCCTGCATGCCCAACACGCAGCCCGTCAACGATTCCGAAGCGGTCACGTCCTTTATCCTGGAAAGGGCGCGCGAAGTGTCCAAGGTCGCCGTCTATCCCGTCGGGGCCATCACCAAGGGGAGCCAGGGAAAGACCCTGGCCGAAATCGGCGAAATGTACCGGACGGGCATCGTGGCGGTCAGCGACGACGGGCATTCCGTCCAGGACAACCAGGTCATGCGCCGGGCGATGGAGTATACCCGCCTCTTCGACCTGCCCGTGATCGATCACTGCGAGGACACGGATCTCTCCGCGGGCGGGGTCATGAACGAAGGCTACTATTCGACCCTGCTCGGGCTGCGCGGCATCAATCCGGCCGCCGAAGAAGTGCAGATTGTCCGGGACGCCATCCTGGCGCGGCAGACCGGGGCCCGCGTGCACATTGCGCATCTTTCCGCGAAGCGTTCCCTCGAGGCGGTTGTGAAAGCCAGGAAGGAAGGGAAGGTCGCCCTCACGTGCGAAGTGACGCCCCATCACCTGCTTTTGACCGACTCCGCAGTGACGTCCTACGACACCAACACCAAGATGAACCCCCCGCTGCGTTCCCAGGAGGACGTCGACGCCCTTGTGAAGGGGATCGTCTCCGGGGACGTGGACGTCATAGCCACCGACCACGCGCCGCACAACATCAACGACAAGATGCTGGAATTCGACCGGGCGCCTTTCGGAGTCGTGGGCCTCGAGACCGCCGTCGGCCTCATCTACGACCGGTTCGTGCGCACGGAAATCCTGGCCCTTGAGAGGATGGCTTCGCTTTTTTCCGCCAATCCGGCGCGCATTCTCCGCCTGGACCGGGGCACCCTGGCCAGGGGAGCCTGGGCCGACATTACGGTCGTGGATCCCGAACTCTACCACGAGGTGCGCTCGGAAAATTTCCTCTCGCGCAGCCGCAACACTCCCTTCGAAGGCTGGAAGCTCCGCGGCGGGCCCGCGATGACGATCGTCAAAGGCAGGATCGTCTGGAGCCTCTAGTCTAGTCGTGAAATCAAAAAACCTTCACCGTGGAGGCGCCGAGTACGCAGAGGTACGCAGAGAAATTAATTATATTTTCCTCTGCGCACTCGGCGCCTCCGCGGTGATTTCTAATTGGAGGCGAAGATGATATTGCGCAGTGTTTTTATGTGCGCCTCTATGGAGGAAAGGTCCTCGGGCGCGATCGAGTGGTCGAGGTAGTACTCGAGATCCGACAGCGCCTTGGCGAACAGGCCCGCCTGCATGTAGAGCAGCCCCCGGTCGCGCATCTCCGAAGGGATCCCGGGGTTGAGCAGCAGGATCTTCTCTATGACCGACAGCGCCTTGGAATCCTGTTCGCTCTCTTCGTACATCCCCTTGAGATTGTAGAGGATCCTGGTGATTATGGCGCGGTTTCCCAGGGGCTCGAAGAGGGAATCGTTCATCGGCAGGGCGCTTCGGCCCATCTTGTCCAGAAGCTCCCGGCAGTCTTTCCTCGTGAGTATCCGCCCCAGGTTGAACGGATCGATGATGATTTCACGGTCACCGGCCGCATGCTTGACCAGAAAGTGGCCCGGGAATCCCACGCCCGCCGTGGGAAAACCGATGCGCTTGGCCGTTTCCATGAAGACGACCGACAGGGTTATCGGGATCCCGAGCCTGCGGTCGAGCACCTCGTTCAAATAACAGTTTTTCGGGTTGTAGTAGTCCTCGCTGTCGCCGCGCAGCCCTTCCTGCACGAATAGGACCTCGTTGATGCCTTCAATGATCCCCGCGGGCGCGCGCTCCCGGCCGATCAGCACTTCCACCCGCGCGGCAAGGGTGTCCAGGCGTTTCAGGTAATGCGGCAGATCCAGGTCCGGGTATTCTTCCATCGCCAGGGTCAGGGCGACCCGGTCCAGATGGAATGCCTCCTCGTCCAGTTCCAGCATTTCCGCGAAAGACCGGCGGGCTTTGATGATGTTGACGATCATGCCGGTTTGTCGAACAGGACCGGGAGGCTCTCCAAATGCACGTCTTCCAGCGAGCCGACCACCCTGTCCGCCTCCTGTAACTTTTCCGGGGGATAGCTGTTGCTGACCGCGAGGCAGCGCATCCCGGCGGCGCGGGCGCCGGCGATGCCGCCGACCGAGTCTTCGATCACAAGGCACTCCTGCGGCAGAATCGGGGACGTTTTAGAATCGACTGCCCGATTGAGTTTTTCGAGCGCAAGCAAAAAACTCTCGGGATGCGGTTTGCCGCGGGTGAAATCCTCCGCCGCCACGACCACCGTAAAATGCCGGCTCAGCCCCGCGGCTTCGAGCGTGGTTTCAATCTCTTCACGGTTCGCGCCTGAAGCCACGGCCAGTGGGTACCGCCGCGCCGCCGAGGCTATGATCCTTTCCGCGCCCGGGAAGACCGGGAAACGGTTTTCCAGCCGCCTTTTATAGGATGCCGCTTTTATTTGAAGCGTGCGGGTCCTGTTTTCGCCGTCGAGCCGGACGCCGTGATCGCGGCAGATCGCCTCGAGGGATTCGCCGTCGTCGAAGGGGAGGTATTTTTCCCAGTACGCCTCTTCGGTCAGTTCGATTCCGAGACCGGAGACGGCTTCCTGCATGGCCCGGAAATGGAGCGGCTCGTCGTCCAGTATCACCCCGTTAAAGTCGAAAATAATGGCTCTTAGCATAGAGTTTCGTCAGATTTGGACTGCGGGAGCCTGCTCCCGCCTTGGTTACGCCGATGTCCGATCAAAACGGCCGTAAACTGCCGCATTTCAAAGTGGTAATTCTCACACAACAGGCTCTCTAAAAAAAGGGAAATGGCGTGTCCGGGACAAACGGAAGTGGGACTTATGTCCGCCAGACTATCATTCAGTGCTGCTTGGATTTTTGCGCCCGAAGGGCGCCATGGAATGCGGCAGCTTGCTGCCGCTTTCAGCCTCAATTCCGAAGTTGCCTATCGAAAAGATGCCGTTCTCTTTTTGGCTCAACAGTTTGTATCATAAATCCAACTTCGGCGAAGTTGGATTTGCTCGTGTTAAAGTCCTGAGAAAAAATGGAATAGACTTTCCCAGCTAAGGCAATATCGGAATTGAGGTTCAGTGCGCAAGCCTGCTTGCGCTGCTGATGGAAAGGTTCCCGGGCAATCGACTTGTACAAGCAGGATTGTGCCTCATTAAGGCGGCTGCAAGCTGCCGCACATGGGCTTCGCCTCCTTCGGGTCCTGCTTCCGTTTGCACCCGGCGTGTCCAAGAAACCGGGGATCAAAGAGGGAGTGAAATCCTATAAAAAACAGGTACTGGATTCAGAAAAACCAGTCCCTGCCTTTGTTATATCCGTTTGGTTGCCCGCTCAGGGGACGCTGACGGTCATCGGCGTCTGGAGCTTGAATTCGAGAACGGTTTCCGCGGGTATTTTCAATACCTCTCCCCGGGTCAGCACCTGGACGCCGGTTCCGGCTCCGGCTCCCGCCGCCGCTCCGATGGCGGCCCCTTTGCCGCCCCCCGCGATCGCGCCGATAACGGCTCCGAGAGCCGCAACGCCTCCGACCGTTTGGGCCGTGCGCTTTCCTCTGGACGATCCTTCCTCGACGTAATCGGTGGTGCGCAGGTAATATCTCTTGCCGTTTGCGATCAGTTCCGTCAGTTCGAGCAGCAGCTGGGATTGTCCGGTCAATTTGCCCGATTCCTTCGCGTAGGCGATCCTGCCCTTCAGCCGGGCTCCGCGCTGTGCGACGATATAGCCGTCCTGCGCCAGCGGCTCTTCCAGGATCGCGTCGAACACGTCTCCGACCCGGTTGCGGTCCGTGTCGATCGCTGTCGTGGTGCGTACGAGTACCGGCGTGCCCGCCGGCAGGGTAACGGATGAATCCGTTCCGCCTGCCGGAGCGATCTCTTCTTCAGGCGGGATCGTTTGCGCGGCCTGCCGGACCGGTTCGGGTTCGGGAGGGTAGGTCTCCGGTTGATCCCATGCCGGGGGCGCTTCCGCGACCTCAGGCTCCGGCTCTGAGAAAACTATCTGCGCGATGTCGGAGATTTGAAAATTCTCGGTTCTGCCCAGGACCCGGAAATCCACCGTCCTGGCATCTCCGCGAACAAACGTGCCCGAGTAGGCCGTTCCGTCCCTGAGAATGATCTGGTCGGCCGGGGCCGTCACGCCGCAAATCAGGACGGCCAGGATCGCGGCACCCAGTGTGGCGCTGAATCTCATATTGCGTCTCCTTTCGCTGCATTTCATAAATATTCCGTCCAGAGTCCATGGAACAATATATAAGATAAAAGTAACGCGCGATTGTTTCAGATTCAATCGGTTCTTTTGATCAGAGACTTGGAGTGCTGCAGCTTGCTGCCGCCTTCTTTTATAAGTGACGGATCTACTTTCAAGCCACCACCCGCACTATCATCATGATCCCATGAAAGGGAATCATCCTTGGAGTGCGGTGCCTCGGCCTGCTTCTTACACGGAATTAAATTTTCTAGACAAAAGCCACCCGTTTTGCAACACTATCGGTCATGAATGAACCGATAAAACTCTGCGGGCGT
>JAFGAO010000214.1 GCA_016933615.1 Acidobacteriota bacterium | reverse complement strand
TTAGCAGCGGAACAGTCGGATTCGTAAAATACTTCACGGCAGAGATGCAGAAAGCGCCGAGATTCGCAGAGAAAAGCCTTTGAATATCTCCGCGGAACTCTGCGTTTTCCGCGCCTCCGCGGTGAGTTTTTATCCGTGGAGATGCCATGTACCTGCTGTACAGCCTGATGCTGGTGGCCTGGGGCGTCCTGCTGCTGCCGGCCTTCCTTTACAAGGCATGGCGGCGCGACAAAGGTTTCACAGGCGTCCCGGAGCGCCTGGGCCGCCTGCCGGACTCCCTTCGATCCGATGGCCGCCGGACGTTCTGGTTGCACGCCTGTTCGGTGGGCGAGACCCTGAGCCTGCAGCCCCTGGTCCGGGAGCTGGCCCGGCAATTTCCCGAAACGCGCTTGGTTTTCTCCTCAATCACACCGACGGGCCGGTCCGTCGCCCGAGAGCGCTTCAGCCGTTACGGCAACGGAAACACGTTTTACTTCCCCGTCGATCTCGCCTGCATCGTCGGGCGCGTTCTGGATCATATCCGGCCCTGCATCGTGATCGCGGTCGATACCGAGATCTGGCCCAACCTCCTCCACCAGGCCTGCCGCCGCCGGATACCGGTCGTGCTCGTCAACGGCCGCATATCGGATGCCTCATATCCCGGATATCGCCGGGGCCGTTTCTTTCTAAAAAAAGTGCTGCCCCAATACCGAAGCCTGCTGATGCAGTCGGAACAGGATGCCGCCCGCATGGAGGCTCTGGGAGCTCCGCGCGAGAAGACAGTCGTTACGGGGAACATGAAATTCGACGCCGAGACGATCGGGGAAGAGACCGGCGAGGTCCCGGCCGGCGATCTCAAGCGCTACCTGGGCCCGGCGGATGCAGGCGCTCCTTTGATCGTTGCCGGCAGCACCCATCCGGGGGAGGAAGCGGTTCTGTTCGAGGTGCTGCTTTCCCTTCGCCGTAATGCGGATCTGCAGAGGACAAGGCTTCTGGTCGCACCCCGGCATCCGGAAAGATTCGATGCCGTGGCACGACTGGCCGTGCAGAACGGACTCAGGGTTAAACGCCGCAGCGAAGATGCGGGCCGAAACCGGGATGATGCTGAAGTGCTTCTGCTGGACACGATGGGAGAACTGGCGGCCGCCTATCGATACGCGACCGCGGTTTTTGTCGGCGGAACCCTCACGCGCCACGGAGGCCACAGCATCATGGAACCGGCTCTCTGCTGCAAAGCGATCGTGGTCGGCCCCTACATGGAAAATTTCCGCGCGGTCCTGCCCGAATTCTTCTCCAATGGCGCGATCCGGCAGGTTAGGGCGGGCGAAGGGGACAGGGAGAGCCAGATCCGGCAATTGAGTGAAACGTTTCTCGAGCTGCTGCGGGATCCCGGAAAACGAGACGCCATGGGGGCTGCCGCGCGAAGGGCTGCAGACCGCAGCCGCGGAGCGGTGCGGAAAACTGCCGCAATGATCGCGGCCATCATAAAAGAAGACGGCCGGTGACTCTTTTAAAAGGAATGAGCTGAGACGGATATCTACCGGCGTCGGGGCGGCATTGGTATCGGGGTCGGGATTATAAAAACCGGTTCCGATACCGGCCCCGAAGACGCTCCCCGAGTCACAGATTATTCAATCCCGCGTCAGCAGGAGGCCCGGCTGACTGCTGACTAAAAGTCCCTTTCAGGGGGGCCTTTTGCCCGTCTTTCTTCGGGGAACGGATAAATTGAAGTATAATTGACTTTTTATAAGATGGAAATCAAGGAACACATCCGCAATTGCCTGGCAACGCTGACGCCCCGGAAAGTACAGGACGGGTACAAGCGTGAAGCGGCCGTGCTAATGCCGATATTCAAGGCGGGCGCGGAATACCGCATGCTGCTCACGCGCCGGACCGAGGAAGTCGAGACGCACAAGGGGCAGATATCCTTCCCCGGAGGCATGCGCGAAGAAAAGGAAACCCTCCTGGAGACGGCGCTGAGAGAGACATTCGAGGAAATCGGCATCGGGGACGGCAGAATCGAACCGCTGGGACGCTTCCACGACTACGTTTCCATCACAAAGTATCGCGTAACCCCTTTTGTGGGTTTCGTCCGGACACCGTTTGAAACCAAAAGACAGGTCGCCGAGGTAGCCGAAATTCTGCATGTTCCCTTCAGCGTCTTCCTCGATCCGACAAAACTCCGGGTCGAATGGAACAGGCATCCGGGCCGGGAACCCGACGTGTATTTCTATTCCTTCGGAAACCACGAGATCTGGGGCCTTACGGCGCGCATCATCAAGGACTTTTTCGAATTCCTCGACCTGAAGCCCTGAGGAAACCGGCCCTTATTCCTCACACACCTTCACTGCGGGAGCACCATGGAAACCAGCCCTATTGGAGTGTTCGATTCGGGATTCGGGGGATTGACCGTTCTGAAAGAAATCGAAGCGGCTCTTCCCGAAAACGACTTTCTCTACCTGGGCGACAACGCACGCACTCCGTATGGGGGCCGCTCCTTCGAAATCGTCTACGCCTACACCCTCGAGGCCGTAAAGTGGCTCTTCGGGCGGGGGTGCCGGCTTGTCATCATCGCCTGCAACACGGCCGCGGCCAAAGCGCTGCGGACCATACAGCAGAGGGACCTGCCCCGGATCGCGCCCGAAAGCCGCGTCCTGGGAATCCTCCGGCCGGTAACGGAAACAATCGGCTTCCGGACCCGATCGAAACACGTCGGGATCCTGGCCACGGCGGGAACGGTCGCATCCAATTCCTACGCGCTGGAAATCAAGCGGTTCTTTCCCGGAATCGAGGTGGTCCAGGAGGCCTGCCCCATGTGGGTCCCCCTGGTCGAAAACAACGAAGGCGGCGGCGGCGGAGCCGATTACTTCGTGAAACAGCACATCGACCGGCTCATCGCCCGGGACCCGAGGATCGACGCGGTCGTTCTGGGATGCACCCACTATCCCCTGCTCCAGGCGAAAATCGCCCGGTATCTGCCGCCCGGAATTGAAATAGTCTCACAGGGAGAAATCGTGGCCCGCAGCCTCGCGGACTACCTGAAACGCCACCCGGAAATCTCCCTACGGTGCGGCCGCAGCGGACGTCGGGAATTTTACACTTCGGAAAAGGCCGAAGTATTCGATAAACTGGCGTCCCTTTTCTACGGCCGGCAGGTGCGCAGCCATGAAATGGAGTTCTAAACAGATTGAAGATTGAAGAGGCAAACCGCATGTACTCTTTCGAACCGACCGATGACCAGAAAATTATCGTGGATGAGGCGAGGAAGCTGGCGGAACGGGAATTCCGCAGCCGGATGCGCGAAAACGACGAGAAGGAAGAGCCCGCCCCGGAGTGGAGCGAGGAGGGATGGAAACTGGGCCTTCTGCCCGCCAGCATTCCTGAGGAATACGGCGGATTCGGGGAGCATTCTTTCCTCACGTGGGTACTGGCCGCGGAAGAGCTGGCGCGGGGAGACCTCAGCGCCGCGCTGGTCCTGGCGGCGCCCAACCTCGTCGCCGTCCCGGTTCTACTGTGCGGGACCGAAGAGCAGAAAAAGGAGATCCTGCCCGCCTTCTGCAGCGACCGCTACCGTGCCGCATCGGCCGCTCTTCTCGAGCCCAGGTTCAATTTCGATCCGGCCGACCTTAAGACAAAGGCGGTTCAAAAGGGCGGGGACTACGTCCTCTCGGGTGCGAAATGCAACGTCCCACTCGCCGACGAGGCCGGGGAGATACTGGTTTACGCCTCTCTGGACGGAAAAACGCAGGCGTTCCTGGTCCCGAAAAACGCCCCGGGCGTCGCTGTAAAAAAACGCGAAAGAAACATGGGGATGAAAGCCTTCCCCCTGTACTCGGTGGCGCTGGAGGAATGCGTCGTTCCTTCCGCGAACCGCCTGGGAGGCGAAAACGGCTGCGATTTCCGTCTGCTTCTCGACGCCTCGAAGGTGGGGCTTTCGGCCATGGCCCTGGGAGTCGCCCGGGCATCCTATGAATACGCCCGGGATTACGCAAAAGAAAGAAAAGCGTTCGGAGAGGCCATCGCCCAGCGGCAGTCCATCGCCTTTACTCTCGCGGAGATGGCCACCGACCTCGAGGCGGCCCGCATGATGGTCTGGAAAGCCGCGTGGCTGCTGGACCGGGGCCTGGACGCGACGCGGGAGTCCTTTCTGGCCGCCAATTTCACCGGCGACATGGCCGTGACGGTTGCCGACAGGGCCGTGCAGATACTCGGCGGCTACGGGTTCATCCGAGAATTTCCCGTGGAGCTCTGGCTAAGAAACGCGCGCGGATTCGCCGTTATGGAAGGGATCACGATCGTTTAGCCGTAACCGGAGGAATATGCATGATCAGCTTCGAGATGTCCGAAGAAATACGAGATCAAAAAGAATACGCGGAAAAGGTCTCGCGCGAGAAGATCCGGCCCTACGCCCGCCATTATGACGAGCACGAGCACGAAGTGCCCTGGGATTTCGTGAATTTCATCTGGGACGAGGCCCGGCACCACATAGGGTGCCTGCTGCCGGGCTCGATGGAACTGGAGGAGCCTTTCATGTCCCAGGTGCATTCGGTCGAAGCGCTGTCCTGGGGAGACCAGGGATTTTATCTCGCCATCCCGTGGCCGGCCCTGGGAGGCACCGCCGTCCGGGCAACCGGAACGGAAGAACAGATCGAACGTTTCCTCAAGCGTTTCCAAGGCGAGGAAGTGACATGGGCCAGCATGGCGCTGACCGAGGCGCACTGCGGATCCGATTCCGCCGCCATCCGCACCCGCGCCGTGCGGGACGGCGACAGCTGGGTCCTGAACGGAGAAAAGCTTTTCGTTTCCACGGCGCGGGAATCGATGATCAATTCCAAGGGGATCATGATCGTCTGGGCCACCATCGACCCGGCGGCGGGACGGAAGGGGATGCGGCTGTTCGTGGTGGAGGCGGGGACACCCGGGCTCAAAATCACGCGGCAGGAAAAAAAGCTCGGGATGCGGGCCAGCGACACGGCCGTGGTCGTTCTCGAGGATTGCAGGGTGCCGCTCGAGAACATGCTGAGCAGCACCGGGGATCCCCAGAAGGCGAAAAGCTTCAAGGGCGCCATGGCCACCTTCGACAGCGCCCGGCCCACAGCGGCCGCAAGCGGCGTCGGCATCGCACGGGCCACGCTCGATTTTCTCAAGGAGCGGCTGGCCGAAAACGGCATCCCCTTGCGCTACGACAGGCCCAGGAATCAACTGTCCGCCATCGAAAGAGACATTGTCGACATGGAAGCCCAGCTCGAGGCGGCATGGCTCCTGGTCCTGAAAGCGGCCTGGCTTGTCGACCGGAAAAAGCCGAACACGGTGGAATCGTCCATGTCCAAACTCAAGGCCGGGGACATTGTGACCAAAATAACCCAGAAGGGCGTGGAGCTCATGGGAACTCTCGGCTACTCCCGCGAGCTTCTGCTCGAAAAGTGGATGCGGGACGGGAAAGTCATCGATCTCTTCGAAGGCACGGGGCAGATCAACCGCCTGATTGTGGCCCGCCGCATCCTGGGATATACCGGCCGAGAACTTAAATAGCCGCAAGGCGTCCATGATCTGAATTTGTTACATATCCGACAACGCAGCCCAATTTATGAACCGTTCACCGTTCAGGGTTCAAGGTTCAGGATTAACCGTGAACGTTGAACCTTGAACGATGAACCTTTGGAGAGATGTCGTGTATCCGCCGGTTGTCATCGGGTTAAACGCCGTTGTGGTCGCGGTCACGGAAGAAACGCCCAGAATTCTGACGGTCCGGGCCACCGGCGGCGCCGCACATGAGCCTTCCTTATCCGGATCCCCGGACGCCATCCCTTTCGGGCAGTTCGATCCTGGCTCCGACCGGACGCTGGAGCTGGGCCTGCGCCGATGGGTGCGGGAACAGACCGGGCTGAACCTGGGATATGTCGAACAGCTCTACACGTTCGGAGACCGCAACCGGGATCCTGCGGAGGGCGAAGGCGGTCCGCGCGTTGTATCGGTAGCCTACCTGGCGCTGGTGCGCGAAGGGAAGCCCTCCGGCAGGGGCGGGGCCCGCTGGTGCGAATGGTACCGTTTCTTCCCGTGGGAGGACTGGCGATGCGGAAGGCCCGGGATCATTGACAAGCATATCGCCCCGGCTCTTTCCAGGTGGTCCGAATCCGCTCCCGACTCCAGGATCCTGCAGGACAGGCGGGAGCGCAGCGACATCAATTTCGGGCTCGGCGGCGCCCCCTGGGTTCCGGAGCGGGCGCTGGAACGGTACGAACTAGTTTATGAAGTCAATCTCGCGTTCGAATCCCTTCGGGACCGGGAGCCGGAATCCCCGGCTTCACCCGGGGCCCGGCGCGGAAACCGGATGCGGGTGCCGGATCCAACAGCCGGCCGGATTTCCCGGATGGGAGATCCGATGGCCCTGGATCACCGGCGCATTCTGGCCACCGCCCTGGGGCGCCTTCGGGGCAAACTCAAATACCGCCCCGTGGTGTTCGAACTCCTGCCCCCCGCATTCACACTGTTTCAACTGCAGCGCGTCGTGGAAGCCCTCGCGGGCGTGCGGCTGCACAAGCAGAATTTCCGCCGTCTTGTGGAGAAAGGGGGGCTTGTGGAAGGCACTGCCCGGTACGACCGGCGGACCGGGGGCCGGCCGGCGGAGCTGTTCCGTTTCCGAAGGGAGGTTCTGCGCGAGCGCCCCGCACCTGGCGTGGGGCTCCCCGGGATAAAAAAACAGCCGGCAGCCGGCGCGCATAGAAAGGACGAAAGACGAATGTAGGGGCGAACCTCGTGTTCGCCCTTTTCTCCTTGATTCAAGATTGGCTGATTAAGATTTGAAAGCCCGATTATTGCATCGTTTGGCGTTGCGTGGGGGCGAACCTCGTGTTCGCCCTTTTACCATTCCAGACAGCTCCTGGGTATCGGAGCAGGGCGAACACGAGGTTCGCCCCTACAAAATCTTCCGACATATTGGTTTACCGGGAAATCAGAGGAAGTGTGAGTCCGCCTTCGCCAGCTTCGGCGGACAGCCTTCGCCACGGCCGGCGGTGGCCCTGGCGAAGGCTGGTGCCGAAGGGGGGACTCGAACCCCCACGGGTTTCCCCACCACCCCCTCAAGATGGCGTGTCTGCCAGTTCCACCACTTCGGCA
>JAFGAO010000213.1 GCA_016933615.1 Acidobacteriota bacterium | reverse complement strand
TGGGCGAACACAAGGTGGGCGAACACAAGGTTCGCCCCTACTTTGCGATGATGATTCTTGCGTCAACCGCGATGCAGCCGTTAAAGAAACGCCACGGAATTGCAAAGCCGGATGGATGGAAAGCATTGCTGCCGGAAGCAAAGAAATTTTGATTTCTGCCTGTACAAAGAGTGGAAGATTTTTATCGGGCGGGCAATTCTCTTCGGCTTGGCATGTGCATTCCTAGGGGCTTGCTCCTTTACAAGTCGGTCGGCGAGGGGGGGGGAAGCCATGAATACAATGAATAGCAAGCCTCATGGGAAACATAAAATTCCAATGGGGCTTTCGCTTTTTTTGCTCCATAACTCTGCGCGGTAACCCTTACCGGGAGAAAAAGAGATGCAAAAAAAATCGATCGCCTCGCCGTCAGCTGCTGTTTTTTTGATGCTCCTTCTATGGGGAGGATTCCCTGGAGACAGGAGCGGGGTTATTGCCGATACCGACACCCCGTTTTCCGCAATACGGGCAGCGAAGAAAGAAGACATAAGACAGCCGGTGGATCCAACACCCGCAGTTCGGGAGAACATCTCAAAGCAGTCAGGCAAATCCCGCTATGATTTAAGGGTTTGCGAGCGAACCCCTCCTTTAGGAAAAGAGAGTTTATATCGTGCCGTAAACCGGTCGCAAAACCTGAATGCTTATTTCACCGAACACGGAATCCGGATTCTTCCGGGACGCGAAAGCGAACCTGCCTGGCAGGTGGAGATGTCCCTGGGCGGCTACGGCTATGGTGAAGCATCGGTACGCGTGAAAGAGCTGGAAAAAGATGCAATCGCGGTATCGGGAAGCCGGATTGAATACGGGCATGCAAAACTCACGGAATGGTACCTAAACGATGAGCGCGGCCTGGAGCAGGGAATCACGCTTCAAGAGCCGCCGTCGGGAAAGACCGGCCAGCCGCTGGTTGTAGAATGGACCGTATCGAGTTCGTTGCGAGCCCGGGTTCGGGAAAAAGGACGCGATGCCTTTTTCTGTACGGTAAAAGGCGAGCCGGTGCTGCATTACAGTGCACTTGCAGCATGGGACGCGACCGGCAAGCCTCTCCCGGCAAAACTTGAAGTCCGAAACAACAATGCGGCAAGCCCTTCTTACCAAATCGTTTATGTTGTTGACGACGCCAGGGCCGTTTATCCGCTGACGATTGACCCTGTGTTCGCTCGAGAAAAGAAAATCACCGCTTCGGACGGCACACAGGATGACACGTTCGGCCATTCCGTCTCCATCAGCGGGAATACGGTAGTCGTGGGCGCGCCCCAGGAGAGCGACATCGTGGAAAGCACCGGACTGGCCTACATCTTTGAGCGGGATCACGGCGGCGCAAACAACTGGGGGCAGGTAAAAAAACTTACCGCCTCCGACGGAGCCCGGTATGACCTGTTCGGTTTTTCCGTGTCCGTCAGCGGGGACACCGTGGTGGTGGGGGCGCGAGGGGATGATTCTCCCACCCTCGAGGGCCTCGGAGCAGCCTACATCTTTGAGCGGGATCACGACGGAGCAAACAACTGGGGGCAGGTAAAAAAACTCACCGCTTCCGACGGCGAGGGGGGCGACTCATTCGGTTATTCCGTCTCCGTCAGCGGGGACACCATTGTGGTGGGGGCTCCCTTTGACGGTGACCACGGGCCGCGGTCCGGCGCAGCCTACATCTTTGAGCGAAATTACGGGGGAGCGAACAACTGGGGTGAGGTCAAGAAAATCACCGGTTGGGACGTCGCGACGAATGATGAGTTCGGTTTTTCCGTTTCCATCGGCGGCGACGTCCTGGTGGCAGGTATTCCTTACGACGATGACGGCGGAGACTGCTCCGGTTCGGCCGCTATATTCGACCGGAATGAGAATGGCCCAGACAACTGGGGGCAGATAAAGAAATTGAACGCCTTTGACGGCGATGTGGGCGATGCTTTCGGTATGGCGGTGTTCATCGGCGGGGACACCATTGTGGTGGGCGCAAGTGGTGACGACGATCAGGGCATCGGCTCGGGATCGGCCTATGTTTATGGCCGCGACGAGGGCGGGCCGGGCAGCTGGCAGGTAGTAAAAAAGATTATCCCCTCGGATGGGGAGGAGGGGGACGATTTTGGCAGGTCCGTCTCCGCCGGCGGGAACAGGGTGGTCGTCGGTGCGGTGGGTGACGATGATCGCGCCAGCTGGTCCGGAGCGGCTTACATTTTCGGCCAGGACCATGGCGGCTCAGACAACTGGGGAGAGCTGGGAAAAATCACCGCTTCGGACGGCGCCGAGGAAGACGGTTTTGGCGTGTCTGTCGCTTTCAGCGTTGACACCATCGCAGTCGGAGCTTACCGGGCCGATTCCGTGACCGCCGGAACGGATTCAGGCGCCGCCTATGTGTTTTCTCCTGGTCTGGCCATCCACCCGGGAGTCCTTCCTCTCCTGCTGCTGGATGATTAGCCGCTTTATCCCGTAAGAATAATTGTGAGTCTCGAAATGTGGCCATCGAAACTGCACAGGTCGGCTTCCCTTTTGAGCTTGATTCTCTTCTTGATGCCGGCGGAACTGCCGGCGGTCGGCGGTTCGCTTTCCATGGTGACAATTGACTATTACGCAGCTCCCGGGGGTACTGTCTTTAACCCCGGATATGTCTTTACCGGTTGAAGCGGCGATTTGGCCGATAACTCCAATCCATGCAATCTGACAATATCCGCTCCTCGTTCCGTAACGGCTGTTTTTTTTGAAAAAAAGCACAGGTGAAACAATTCCGGGCATTCTCGATCTGCTTTTAAACGGCGATTAATCCGCGGCAAGCCCCTGCCGTCTGTTGCGCCGGGCATGCCGGTTTTTTCCTTCGGATTGCACATGGGCCGCATGCCGACCCGTCAACAGAACCCATACAATCAGACCGTTTTCAACCCTGTTTCCATGCGGTCCGAATGAATTTCCGACAGAGAAGGGGAAAATCACAAGGAAGAGAAAAGGGCGAACACAAGGTGGGCGAACACAAGGTGGGCGAACACAAGGTTCGCCCCTACTTTGCGATGATGATTCTTGCGTCGACCGCGATGCAGCCGTCCCGGTAGGGAAGGACGGGATTGAAATCCACTTCCTCGATCTGCGGCTGTTCTTCGAGCAGCCGCCCCAGCGAGACTAGGACTCCCGCGATCGCATCCACGTTCATGGGGTCCCTGCCGCGCACGCCCCGGATCAAGGGGGGGGGGAGCGTTTCCACGATCAGATTCTTCGCTTCTTCCGGCGAAACCGGCGAGAGGCGGAAACCCACCATCTTGAGCGCTTCCACATAAATGCCGCCCATCCCGAACATGACCGTCGGCCCGAAGGATTTGTCCCTGAGCGCCCCCAGAACCAGCTCGGTGTTGGACGGGATCATCTTCTGCACCAGCACCTTCATCGCGGACAGGCCGGGAGCCGCTTTCTTTACATTGGCCGCAAGCCGTTTGTACGAACCCTTCAAAGCGCCGTCCGAATCGATTCCGAGCATCACGCCGCCTGCGTCCGTCTTGTGAAGGATTTCCTCGGAGACCACCTTCAGCGCAACCGGATACCCGATTTTTCGGGCTGCTGCGAGGGCGCTCTCGACAGATCCCACGACCCGGTAGGGAGGCACCTTGATTCCATATTCGCCGCATACCTTGTATGCCTCCGGTTCCAGAAGGCTGATACGCCCACGGCTGGATGCGCCCGATATTATCTTTGCGGAACGATTTTGCGGATCCGGCCTGTATTTCGGAATCCCGGTTCGGCCGGAACGGGATTTGCGGTAGACCGCATAGGTCGCCATGTTTCCCGCGACCCTGGCGAGCATGTCGGAATATTCGTACGTGGGCATGCCCGCGTCTTCGAGCCCCTGCCGGACGGCGTAGGCAAATTCACCGAAAGTCACCGCGTTCAGAAATGTCTTTTCGCCCTGCCGCGCCCTGCAGGCCTCCCGGATCTCCTCGACGAGAAGCTTCTGGTCCAGGAAGGCGCTCGGCGCCAGGATCTGCAGGACCATGTCGATGTTTCTGTCCCGGAACAGAATCTGCAGCACTTCGTTGTGCAGTTTTTCATAATGCGCGGCCGTCAGATCGACATATCCGTCCGGACTCCCGATATTGGCCATCGGGGCGCAGATGCTTTTGAGAGCCTTTTCCGTAGAGGGCGAAAGCTTTGCCAGCTCGAGCCTGCGGTTCGCGGAAATTTCGTCGATACAGATGGTTCCAGGCCCGCCCATGTGCGTGAGTATGGATACGCGGTTCCCTCCGGGCACCGGCTGCTTTTCGAACGCCCGTATAGTGTCGTAGAACTCCAGGATGGATCCGGCGCGAAGGAGGCCAGCCTGTTTGAAGGCGCCGTCGTAAATCGCATCGGATCCGGCCACGGAACCGGTGTGCGACAGGGCGGCTTTCGAACCCATATCGCTCCTGCCGGTTTTCATGACCACGATGGGCTTTCGGGCGCTGACTTTGCGAGCGATCTCAAAAAACTCCCTCGGTCTTGAGAAACCCTCCATGTAAAGGGCGATCACGCGCGTGGAGTCGTCGTCTTTGAGGTAATTCAGCAGTTCCCCCATGGTCACGTCCGCCATGTTGCCGATCGAGGCGAATTTGCTGACGCCGATCAGGCGCAGCCTTTCCGCCCAGAAGAGCATGGAATTGGCGAACGCGCCGCTCTGGGTGAGAACGCTCACTCCGCCCTTCGGGTAGGTCGAAATGTCGAAATTCGTATTGAATCCGCTGTACGTGTCGAATACACCGACGCAGTTGGGTCCCATAAGCCGGATCGAAGCCGATGAAAGCGTCCGGACAAGGTCCCGTTCCCGCTCTTTTCCCTCGCTCGTGTTCAGCTCTCCGAATCCCGCGGACATGCAAACGGCGGCGGTTACGTCGTCAAAACGTCGCTTCCTCTCTACCAGCTCGTCGGCGACTTTCATCGTGAGATCCGCCGATACCAGCAAAACGCACACATCCACCGGCTCGGGTATATCCAGCATATTCCTGCAACAGCGGAATCCGAGGATGGAATCCTCGCGCGGATTGACCGGGAAGACCTTCCCCTTGTAGCCCAGGGACACGAGGTTTTTGAGCGCGGTATGGCCCGGTTTCTTGGGATCGGAGGACGCTCCGACAATCGCCACGCTTTTCGGCTTAAAGAATGCATCCAACGAAGTGGTTTTCCCCATCGCTCTCTCCCGTGTCCGTCAAATCCGTGTATTATATTGTTATTAAAAAACTTTCGACCCGTCGCGTGCTGCTTCAACGTAAAAACAGGTTTGTTCCATTCAATGAAATCGGGTTTTACGGTATCAACATGTTTGTTTGGGTGTCAATTGTTTTTGCCCCGTGCCTGTTTTGACTTGCGCAAATGCATCGGGATAGTTCCGGGGCGCGGCATTTCGTGCTTGACTATGATTCTGCGTCTCTCCTATTCTATTTTGCGAAATCTGTTGCATTTCTGCGCATCTGCGGTTTTGCCGGCGCACGGGATTTCGAAGTAGTAAGCCGTTAAAAAGCGGGCAGGGAACAGACGGCAAAGTTGCGAATCCTTCAACGAAGGCCTTCACGGGAGCAAGGCTATGTGAAGGCCGTCGTGGCGTATTCGGTGGCGGAGGCTTGTCGTGGAACTGTCCCCGAATGTGCGGGGCCCGGTAAGCGGCCTTGCCGGGCGGCATCAAAATGTTGCAGGGGAGAGGGAGGGGAATAATATTCGTTTTAACGGAAACATTTAGCCAAATCCAAAGCCCGAGAGCGTTGCATTCCTATCTGCATCACCTAAAAGCCCTCAATGTAAGATCTTAAATTAGAGAGTCGCGAAATAGCGTATTCGAAAGGAGCTGGAAATGTTCAAGAATGTATATGTTCCCTACAAAGGATACTGGTGCTCGCCTTTTTGCAAATGGCAGGGATCATTCCAAACGCAGCACGCCGTGGTACTGGCGGCCGATACTGCGAAGAAGTTTTTTGAATTGCGCGGGATCACGCCCGATATCTTCGACAGCCTCGTCTTCGGCGCGACCATTCCCCAGAAGATGTGGTTTTACGACGCCCCCTGGTTCGCCTCGCTGATAGGCAATCCCTACCTCGCCGGTCCCCGGGTCGCGCAGGCGTGCGCCACAGCGACGGTTGCCATCAAGACCGCCGCAACCTCCGTCGAGGCGGAAAGCGACGCCAATGTGCTGGTGGCTACCTGCGACCGCGCGTCCAACTGCCCGAACATTCTCTGGCCGAATCCTGCAGGGCTCGGCGGGAAGCCGGACTTCGAGAGCTGGATGATGGACGGTTTCATGTTCGAACCGACCGGGGACACCGGCCCGCTGGGAACCGCCATCAACGTCACAAAAGAGCACGGAATCACGCGCGAAGAGTCCGATGCCCTGGTCGTCGACCGGTACAACAAGTACCTGATGTCGACGGCGAACAACCGCGAATTTCAGAAACGCTTCATGCTGCCCGTGGAAGTGAAGATCTCCAAAAAAGAGTCCATCATGGTGGAAGAGGACGAGGGGATCACGCCCTGCACGGCCGAAGGCCTGGCAAAGCTGAGGACAATGCCGGATTCGATCATACATGCCGGTTCCCAGACCCACGCGGCCGACGGCAATGCCGGCATGATCGTCACCACGAAGGGTAAAGCGGACGAGCTCTCCGCAGATAAAAACGTGACCATCCAGATTCTTTCCTATGGCGTTGCGCGCGCCAAGAAGGCCCACATGCCCAATGCGCCGGTGCCTGCATCGAAGAAGGCGCTGGAAAAGGCGGCAGTCGCGGTTTCCGATCTCGCCGTGGTCAAGACCCACAATCCGTTCTCGGTCAACGACATCATCATGAGAAAAGAGATGGGGGTCGACGACAGGATATTCAACAATTACGGAAGCTCTCTGATCTGGGGGCACCCGCAGGGACCTACGGTCATGAGGCTGGCGATTGAAGCAATCGAGGAGCTGGTCCTGAAAGGCGGCGGTTACGGACTGGTGGCCGGCTGCGCGGCGGGCGATACAGGAGCCGCCCTGGTAATCAAAGTGAATTAACGGCAAGTTGATATTTGAAGGAGACATCCAATGACAGTAAAAGACCTGTATCCAAGCTTTCAGAATCCCTACCTCATCCGGCCCTTCCGGCCCATACCCGAGGAGATGGCCGTGCTCGGCGCCGGCCATATCGGGCCCGATATTGCGTATTCCTTCCGGCTCGCCTTTCCTCAAAAGAAGCTGTACCTGGTGGATGTGGTTGAAGAACCCCTCAAGAAAGCGCAGCAGCGGTTCGAAAGCTACGCGCAAAAGGGGGTTCAGCTCAAAAAGCTGCGTCCCGAACAGGTGGAGGGCGTCCTGGGCAACATCGAATACACCACCGATTACGACAAGATTAAAAACTGCGGCCTGGTCATAGAAGCGGCGACGGAAGACCTGGAGATAAAAAAGAAAATCCTGTCGCTGGTCGAATCGAAAGTCGGGGAGAACGCGATCATCACGTCCAACACCAGCGGCATTCTGGCAAACCAGATCTTCAGCCACCTGAAACATCCGGAAAGAACCGCAAACACCCACTTTTTCGAACCGGCCTGGCGCAGCCTGGGCGTCGAGGTCATCGCCTGGGAGAAGTCGGACAAGAAAGTCATCGATTATCTTCTCTGGCTCATGGCCCAGAACGGGAAAACGCCGCTCGCCGCCGCGAATGTCTTTTCCTTCCTTCTGAACCGGCTGTTTGAGAGCTGGGGGAGCGAGACCACGTTCATGCTGGACCGGGCCACCAGCAAGGAAATCGATTTCATCAGCGAAGAATTTCTGGGAATGGGGCCTTTCGGCATCATGACCAATCCGCTGACCTACGCGTCCCAGACCCGGCGATCGGCCGAGAATCCCGCCTATAAGCCGAACAAACTGCTGCTGTCGGTGGACAAATGGACCTACAACAAGCCCCGGACGAAAGTCGACGTGGATCCCGAGATTGCGGAGTGGATCCGGACGCGCTTTCTGGGGTGCGTCTTTTCGCAGGCCTTCTATATCGCCGACAAGAGCATCGGCACCAGCTCCGATCTCAATTTCGGCAGCATGGTCGCCCTCGGCTATAAACAAGGCATTTTCGACCTCATGAAGAATCTCGGCGCCGAGAAGGTCGCCGGCATCATGAAGAAATTCCTTGCCGAGCGCCCCGGTTTCCCGGAACCCACAAAACCGATTGAAGAGTATGTCGATTTTCCCCGGGACATCCTGGTCGACGAGATGGATGGGGTGAAAATCCTTTCCATCCGCAGGCCCCAGGCGGCCAACGCGCTGAGCGACCACACGTGCAATGAAATACTGGCCGAACTCAAAAAAGGCGAGGCGGATGCGTCCGTGAAAGGATTCGTGATCACGGGTTACGGCCCCAAGGCCTTCTGCGCCGGCGCCGATATCGGCGGATTCATCGCCACCTTCGGCGACCACGAAAAGGGCCAGTCGCTGTCGCGCGGAAATTCGAAGGTCCTGGAGTACATGGACCGGATAGGCAAGCCGGTCGTTGCTGCGCTCAACGGTCTCGCCATGGGTGGCGGCACCGAACTGGCCACCCGATGCCACAGCATGGTGGCGATGGAAAAGGCCTTCATGCAGCTTCCGGAAATCACCCTGGGAATGATCCCGGGCATGGGCGGTGTCGTGATCCCGTATCGCAAATGGCCCCAGGCCGCTGCCAAGTTCCACGCCATGATCGGCAAATCCGAAAGGTTGACGGTTCCGGAAGCGGTGGAAATCGGGATTGTCAAGAAAACCGCGAAGACTTTCCCCGAGCTGATCGACGCGGCCATCGCCGAAGTGAACAGGCTCCAGGGGAACATTCCCAGGATCGCCGACGGTCCATTGGATATTCCGGAGTTCGTCATACCGGACGATCCGAAGGCCGGGGATCTTCCGCTCAGCAAGGAAATCCTGGGAATCATCGGCGGGGTCATCAACAAGGCCGCAAAAGTCAAAACGCTCGCCGAAGCGCTGGAGATCGCCTATCTGGGCGCCGGCGACATCTCCTGCGCCGCGGACTGCAAGGAAGGCGTCATGGCGTTCATGGAAAAGAGAAAACCCGAATTCGGCAAATAGCCTTATAGACTCACAGTATGCCGGCCCCTGAAGGAGCGTCTCTCCGGCGGGGGGCGGGCGTGATGAAGAAATCCGCCGCGGGCTCCTGGGTATCTTATTCAGGAGCCCGTTGTAATTTCGGTGACAGTCACCATAACCTCGAAATTGCCACTGTCACCGAAATTTCCGATGAAATTCCGATTATGAATATCGTCTTCCTCCTGGTGGGCGTGTCTTCGGGCTTTGCGCACAGCATCTATTCCGCGTTGTCCAAGGCGCTGTTAAAAAACCGAATCCGGGAGCCGTTTCTTCTATTTCTTTATATAAACGGCATCCAGGCGCTTGTTACTCCGCTGCTCTGGCTTTTTATCCGGCCGCAATCCCCCGCGCCGGGCGGGTGGGCGCCGCTTTTAACATCGTGCGCTACCTGCGTTGCCGCCTATCTTTTTCTTTACGCGGCGCTTCATTACGGGGACGCTTCCAGCGTGATGCCGATTATGGGAAGCAAGGTGGTTTTCGCAGGTCTCCTGGCGATTCCCATGCTCGGGGAGAAGCACACCTGGCAGGTCTATACAGCCGCCGTTCTGGTAGCGGTCGCGATCGCGGTCCTCGGCTACTCTCCCTCGAAGGGCAGCCGCAGCAGATTCCCGATGAAGCCGATTGCCCTGATGGCAGCCTGCAGCCTCATATTCGGATTTACCGACATCTTCATAAAGCGGGCTCTTTTTTATGTGGATTCCTATAATTTCATGGTTTACTACAACGGTATCGTCGGCCTTCTATCGCTTGGCGTCATTCCCCACATCAGGAAAAAACGGGTGCCGCTCGTGTTGAAAGGCGCGGATCTGAGGCTCGGTATTTATGCCTCGGTTTCCATTGTCGCGGCGACGCTGCTCTACGTGATCCTGTTGGAAATGGGAAACGGCGTGGTGATCCCCAACATTCTGCAGTCGACCCGCGGGATCTTTATCGTGCTTATCAGCGCCGTTTTGACCCATCGCGGCAGCACGGTGCTCGAGACGCAGAGCGGCAGAATCTATTCGCTTCGCCTGGCGGCGTCCGTACTCATCGTCATCTCCGTCTGGATCGCTTTGAGTAATTTTTGAGTTGGAAACACATGAGCCGATCAATCGTCTTGAAAATATTCGCATTATTTCTATGGCCCCTGGTATCGGCGGCGCCGGCCGAAGAGACTTTTCGATCCGGAGAGCCGATAATTAAAAAGCCCTCATCCCGAAAGATTGCACCGATGGCGTATCCGGCGGATCCCCTTGCGGACATCGCCTGGAACTGCTCCGCTTCCGGTGTGGCTGACGTTCAATGTGCATTCAATTTCGCCCGGTCGGAAGAAAATCGTTTGCTCGGCAAAGCCATTCCGGCTCTGACGATGCCTTCTCAAGCGACATGGGACGGCATGCGCGATTCTGAAAAGGCGCTCTGGCTGATCAACCGTGAACGGCTTGACCGCGGCATCGACGCCCTGCATGGCGCGGAAACGAACGTGGGTTCAGTGGCCCAGTATTACGCACAATATCTTCTGGACAATGATGCCTGGGGGCACTACGCAGACGGCCGGGATCCATGGGAGAGGCTTAATTCCAATGAGGCCATCAGCGCCTGTCATGACTTTCTCAGTGTCGCCGAGAATCTCGCCGTATTCATGGCAACCGCATCGAGCATACCCCTCCCTTTGGAGCGCGCCATATATGCCTGGATGTACGATGACGGGACTTGCTGCTCATGGGGCCATAGGCATGCCATACTCTGGTATTCCTACAATGACAACTCCGGGACTGCGGGCATGGAAGGTTTCCTGGGCATCGGCCGGGCTTCGGGCGCTTACACGTTTCAGGGGCGGGATTGGAATTTCGCCGAAATGATCGTTATGAACGTTTTTGATCCCTGTTCCGGCTGGAACTACGATGAACGTGCCCATTTGCCTTTTATTTACCTGCTCCTGGATCCGTAGCTCAAAGAAACAGCGCGAATAGGGATCGGCCCGATAGATCGCAATTTTAATGTTGAATAATCGGATGGAGCCCGTATCCAAATAGTTGCCTGTCCTGCGGTGATTGATATACCCTGTCATTGTCGCCTCTGAGTTGCATATTCGATGAGGATTTGCCGCTCCCTGCCGGCATTTTGGTATAACCCGGGCTTTGAGCTGGCTTCCGTTTGGGGGAAAGTCTCTGCCCGATCCCAGGAATAGAGAGGTAGGAAGACATGAAAAAGAAAACGGTTCTTTTTTTAATGCTTGCGCCTTATTTGTTGTTTGCATCCTCGACGGCCGCCCGCGCATACACGATGGCCGATTACTGGTCCTTCGATGCGGGAAATGTCTGGATCTACGACCGGGACCTGTTTGTGGTGGGCGCGGAGGAACATGCATTCGCGAGCTACACGGGCATTCAGTTCATGCAGGCACGCGGCATCTGCGACGGTTATTTCTACGTCTACACGGGTCCGGAAGGCATTCTGGGAATCGGTATTTACAGCCTTGATAGCAATTCATGGATCGATTTTTCCTCAACGCCCGTCAAGTTCGCCAATGCGCAGATGGATCTCGGAGATGTCGTTTCGACGACGATACCGGCCGGCGTCATCGATGAGGATGCCATTTCCTTCGAGATCACCCTGCAAGCCGAAGAAACGGTTACGGTGCCTGCCGGCACGTTCAACAATGCGCTGAGAATGCAAATTGTCGTGGACGACGGGCTCGGAATCTACACGGAAAGAGTATGGCTCGCAAGAGGCGTCGGGCCGGTAAAAATGTACCGGGTGAGCGAAACAAACAGCACTCCGGGTTGCTTTATGACTTGCGGTTCCCTGGATTGCGAGGAAAATGAGGTTGAAGAAAGAAATATTCTTCTGAAACAATTTATCGAAGGTAGGCAAGGCGTGGTAGTAATTCCCCTGGAATAGGAATCCTTTGCGGAATGGAGACTTTCAGGCAGGATTTTTGCGCCGGGCGTTCGGGGCTGACCGCCGCGGCCGGCTGTCTGGCAGCGGCCACGGTATATTACAGGAAAGGTAAGGATCGCGGGCGGCGCTGATGAAAGGCTCAACGACGCCGTTCTTTATCAATTCTGTGGAGGTGATGCGGGCCTGCTGCACGGACCGGTATCATTCTTCCAACAGCAGCATCTGCAGGATCGGAACGGTGCGCCGGCTCAGGGATTCGGCGGAGAGGCAGACAGCCTGGGGATACAGGATCCCCGTAACCAGGGTTTCCATGCCCGTGCCGTCATGGTTGCACCGCTTGATGCTGTCGTCTCCGTAGCTTGCCCAATAGAATTTTCCGTTCGTCCGGTCGACGTCAATGTACAGAGGATCATTGAGGCCGGAGATATACGGCGCTTGAGGATTGTCTCCATCGAGCTCCGCCCTGCAGATTCCATAGTTCCAGTCCGTCCAGTACAAATAGGATCCGTATATAACCACATCATAGGAATTTGAGACGCCATCGGAGCAACGCAGCAGCGTTTCCATTCCGGAGCCGTCCAAATTCGCCCTCATGATTTGATCGTCAAATCTCTCCACCCAATAAACCTTGCCGCCGGCCGCATCGACGTCGATCCCCGTGAGCACGCAGCCGTCGCCCAGGTGCCCCGTCAGGGTTTCCACGCCGGAGCCGTCCAGGTTGGCCCGCATGATAGTCGCGTCGTCATAGGTATAGTTCGTCCAGTACATTTTCCCGGCCAAAAGATCCAGGTCGAGGTCCTCGGGATAGATGCTGGTTACGAGGTCCTGCCTGTTGGAGCCGTCGAGATCGGCGCGTTCGATTTTGTCCCAGCCGGCCAGGTACAACTTGCGATGGACCGGGTCTACCGCCACACCCGTAAAGCCCCTTGAAGACGTGCAGAGTTCCTGCGGGGACGATCCGTCGAGGTTCGCCTTGGAGACCGGATGCGTGCCGCTGGGATAGCTCTCCGTCCAATAGATTTTTGTAGGAGCCTGCGCCTGAACCATCGCGGGGACCAGGCAGATGGAAGCCCCCAAAAGCAATCGTTTCAGTCTCATTTTTATTTATCCTTTCGCTTCCATGAGAGGATATGATGAACGGGCGCCTGTATCCAGGACTCACCCGCTGCCACGGAATGCCGCCAGACCATGAAATCGACGTTCTATGTAATTAATTGTGATTCGCAGAATGAATTTTACTGCAGTTCCGGGTAAATCGGACCATAAAAAATGATTTTGGATAGCCGGCCGTATTCAATTTCTATGCCTCTCGACTTAAAAGTGGTACAACAATCAAGGACGGGCCATTCCCCGGCGTGATTGGCGTCAAACCAGGGTCACCGATGAATCCGCGACCCAAAGAAGACGGATAATTTCATTGAGTACAAGGAAATTTAACATGCATGGAAAAAAACATTCGCTGACAGTGATATTTTTCTTATTCTCCGGCGTCCTGAATGCGGCTGTTGCCCATGAAACCAAACTCACGGCATCGGACGGAGCCGCAGGGGATTACCTGGGCAGGTCTGTTGCGATCAGCGGCGATACGGTCGTCGTCGGGGCGGATTATGACGACGACAAAGGCATTGATTCCGGATCCGCGTATGTTTTCGTGAGAAGCGGAAACGCCTGGAGTGAGCAGCAGAAGCTGACGGCATCGGACGGGGCTGCGGGAGACTACTTCGGATGGAAAGTAGCGGTCAGCGGCGATACGGTTGTCATCGGGGCCTACGGTGACGACGACAAAGGTATTGAATCCGGATCCGCCTATGTTTTCGTGAGAAACGGGGGCTCCTGGAGCGAGCAGCAGAAGCTGACGGCATCGGACGGTGCAGAAGGGGACTATTTCGGAGATTCCGTGGCGATCAGCGGCGATACGGTCGTCGTCGGGGCAGACTATGACGGTGACAATGGCGTCGAATCCGGATCCGCGTACGTTTTCGTAAGGAGCGGGGGCTCCTGGAGCGAGCAGCAGAAGCTGACGGCATCGGACGGAGCTGCGGGAGACTTCTTTGGCTGGAACTCGGCGATTGATGAGGATACGGTTGTCATCGGGGCCTATGGCGACGATGACACAGGGGTGGAATCCGGATCCGCGTACGTTTTCGTGAGAAGCGGAGGCATTTGGAGCCAGCAGCGGAAGCTGACGGCATCGGACGGGGCGGAAGGAGACTATTTCGGCGATTCCGTGGCGATCAGCGGCGACACGGCTGTCGTCGGGGCGGATTATGATGATGACAGCGGGTTTGAATCCGGATCCGCCTATGTTTTTGTAAGAAGCGGGGGCGCCTGGAGCCAGCAGCAGAAGCTGACGGCATCGGACGGGGCGGCGGGAGACTACTTCGGCTGGTCCGTGGCGATCACGGGCGATACGGTCGTCATCGGGGCGGATTATGACGACGACAAGGGAACCAATTCGGGATCCGCTTATGTTTTTGTAAGAAGCGGGGGCACCTGGGGCGAGCAGCGGAAGTTCACGGCCTCGGATGGCGCCGCGGGGGACAACTTCGGCAGGTCCGTAGCGGTCAGTCCGGATGCGGTCGTTATCGGAGCATTCGGTGACGACGACAGAGGAACCGATTCCGGAGCTTCCTACGTCTATAAAAAATCCGCCGTCCTGCCGTTTATGTTTTTACTCCTTGAAGAACAGTAAGGGCATTTTTATAACCGGGAGTGGACGCGAACAGCGGACGGCCACTTTCCAGGATCCGCGGTTTCCCTTGAATTTCATGGGGCCGCAACGGGAGGACGAGGCTTATGTCCGAGGGAAAATATGCAGGGAATATCATAGATAGGGCAAAGGAAGGCTTCGGTCCGCCGGAGACCCCTGAACAAGCCCGGAAGCGGGAAGAGCATGTTACCTTTCCCATCTACGTCGACGAAGAGGTGGTTCCCGGAGCTTACTATTTTATGGCCGCATGGTGGAAAAAGATCACGGGCGAAGGCAGTCCCGCGGAGGAACACGATCATGAGTTTGATGAATACCTGGTGTTTCTCGGCACGAATCCCCAGGACCCCAACGACCTGGGGGGAGAAGTCGAGCTGTGGATAGGCGGAGAGAAGCACATGCTCACGAAAAGCTGCGCCGTTTTCATACCCGCGGGACTGAAGCATGCCCCGATTTATTTCAGAAAGATCGAAAGGCCGATCTGGTACCTTGCAACGGGGCCTGCAGACAGGTATAAAAAGGCAATCGCTAAAGGATGAAGAGGTCGAGCCCGCCCATCAGGTTGACGATGCTCCCGGTCATATACCCGGCCTTGTCGGAAACGACATGGGCGACGGCATCGGCCACTTCCTGGGGGGACGCCGCACGGCGAAAGGCAATCCTTTTCTCAAGAGTTTTCCGGATTTCTTCCGAAATCGTCTCGTCGTAGGCTTCCGTCTGCGCTATCCCGACGAGGACGCAGTTCGCGGTGATATTGAACCTGGCTCCTTCCAGGGCCGCGCATTTGGCGAGGCCCACGAGACCGGCCTTGGCCGACCCGTAGCCCGACTGGCCGTAGCCGCCCATGACGCCCGCGACCGAGGTTATGTTCACAATCCGGCCCCACTTGTTGGCGCACATGTCGCCCCAGGCCTCCTTGATGCAATAAAAGGCGGAGTGGAGACAGAGTTTCACCTCGTCTTCCCAGTCTTCGATAGTCGTCTTGGCGATCGTCACCATGCGGCGCATCTGCGCCGCGTTGTTTACAAGTATTTCAACGGGGCCGAGTTCACTCTTAATGGTTGCAAACGCCTTCTGGACGTCGCCGTAATCCCGACCGTTCATCTTTACGGCGATCGACCTCCGGCCCATCTCCATTATCTGATCCGAAACGGACCGGGCCCTATCCATATTGTTGAATCCGGTTACCGCCACATCGTATCCCTCGCGCGCCAGGGTCAGGGCGGTGGCTCTACCAATCCCCCGCGGCATTGTAGCGCCGGTCACCAGCGCCAATTTTCTTTGCGCCATACTCCACTCCTTAGGTTTTGTTCATGATCCCTGTTGGTGTCATTTCGGACGCTCCACCTTTAAGACGGGCCGTCCATGTAGTTTCCCTGGAAAGAGGCATCCGCCGTCTTGCGGGTGCTTCGGTTTATGCCTTATGTCCCGCTTTTGATGACAAGTATTCCGTTGGCTTCGATTTTGTGCCTGGACTGCAGCCGCATTTTACAATGAGATCCCGCAGCCGGGTACGGATTTTTTCATTTGTGGCATGCCGTGCAGCTTTCGACGGGGTAGCCGGAATGATTTTCGGAAAACGCCTTGACCTTGCCCGTGCCGTGGCAGTTCAGACAGTTTGTGTAGGGGGCTGCATCGACGGGATGCGGGACGGGTTGGGGACCGCCTGCCTTTGCTTCCCCGGGACCGGTTCCCGACGTTTTTTTCGCGGGAGACGGCTTATGGCAAATGCCGCAGGATTCCAGCGGTCTGCCCCGGTGGTTTGCCGGCATGGGGCTCATTTTGGACGGGCCGTGGCATGTGTCACACTTCTCCCGTCCCTCGACCGCATGCGGGATGAGCGGGGCGGAAACGGATTCCGGTCCGGCCGGCAGCGGGGGATCCGGCATTTTGGGGCTGTATGTCTCCGGCCGGGAAGCCGGTTCGGGAAGGGTTTCGATTGCGGTGGCCTCGGCTGTGGCGCCCCAGTAAATGGCGCCCACGCTGAGGGCCGCGAACAGCGCCGCGGCAGGCAGAAAAACCGCCTGCCGTCGGCGCCGGGCGGGATCGGCAGGTCCGGGATGCGCTTCTTTGCTTGAAGTTATATCGCTCCATTCGGCCCCGTGCTCTTCCTCCATCTGGTGCCCGGTCATTTTCCCGTTGAACATGCTCTTATTGAATATCTTTACGTGGACGTGGTAGACGTGCCAGACCAGTATGGCAAGGACCGCAAGAACGGCTTCCGCGCCGTGCACGGTCCTGGCGGCGGGTATGACCTGGCCCGGCAGGAATGCAGTGGTCATCAGGGGATTCCACAGCATAAAGCCCGTGATCACTATGATGATGCCGCCCCAGACCAGGGACCAATATTCAATCTTCTCGGCAAAATTATATCGCGGCATTCGGGGCGCTTTCCGGCTCAGGAACAGGCTGTACTTCACGGAATGGAAGGCATCCCTGAAGTCGTTCGTCCCGGGAAGCATCGCCGCCGCGTCCCGGCGCACGTAAAGCTTGTAGGCAACGGCTATGATGTGATAAACGGCCAGCAGGGAAAAGACGACGGCAGCCGCACGGTGGAGAATGCGGGTCGACTGGATCCCGCCCGTCATTTCTATAAGCCACTCCGACAGAGGTTTTCGGGCGTATTTTTGAACCAGGCCGGTTACCCCGAGGATTGTGAAAGAAAGCATCAGCACGAGGTGCTCCAGCCGTTGCGGCACTGAAAAGCGCAGCCGGCTCGAAGGGGCTCGAGGCATGGATGGTTTTTCCTCATTCATGCGTCCTCCTCCCAACTTCTGCCCGTGCGCCCTTTGCGGAAAGCGCGGATGATTCTCCCTCCCGCATCGATTATCACAAACAGGGCCATGCCGCCGATCGTTATCGGGATAAGAAAGCGATAAAAAAGGTCCGTGAAGTAAACCAGGGGATACCGGTTCCAGGACGGCGGGAAATGACCGACCCAGCTGTCCGGAAAGGTCGCGGAAGCGTCGGGGTGGCATCTGCGGCATGTGCCGAGAAGGTTTTCCTTGATGACGTTGGAATTCGCGACCTTTGTCCCCATGATATCGTGAATGCCGTGGCAATCGGTGCAGACGGCCGTATTCACCGGCTGATCCGGATGCTGTTTTTCGAACAGCGTTATGGTCATGCCGTGAAAATCCGCAACATAGGTATTGAAAACGTCGGCGCTGATATCGTATTTGCGCATCATGTCCGCGTCGCCGTGGCATTTCTCGCACAGCCGGGGAGATTTCAGCCGGAAGGCCGCTCTTTCGGGGTCCGCCTGGCTGTGCACGCCATGGCAGTCCGTGCAGACCGGCACGTCGGGATTTCCGTTTTCCAGCAGGGATTCGCCGTGGACGCTGCCGATGTATCCGGCATAAATGGCGCTGTGGCACTTTCCGCAGGATGTCGGGATCCGGTGGCGCGGCCGGCCCGGCCGGGCGACGGCGTGGCTGCCGTGACAGTCGATACAGACCGCGGCATCCCTGTTTCCCGCCGCCAGCGCGCGCGCATGATTGCTGTCCCGCAGCTCTTCGAACTGCCCGGCATGGCATGCTCGGCACCGGTCGCTGTTTTCCAGCTGGAATTCGCGGTGATCCCGGGCGGTATTTTCGGGGTGCGGGAACTTTTCAATATTGCTGTGGCAGGCCGTGCACGCCATCCCGCCGTGCACGGATCCTTTCAGGGACTCGACGTCCACTGTGAGCGGCAGCACTTCGGAACCGGCAAACCGGGTGGTCAAGCCTTCCGTGGTGTGGCAGCCGACACAGGCGGCGTCCTCGCCCTCGAATCCCTCCAGCGCCGGTTCAAAACCGGTCCCCAGCAGCAAACAGAGGGCCGCGGTGCGCAGTGATTTTACAAAATTGCAATAAGAGCGGTAACCCGGCATGATCCCCTCGGCGGATTCCTTATGGTCCCCGCCCAAACAGGCGCCGGGACCGCCGAAACGTTTGCGCTCCGCAGGAATTTCATAACACAATCCCGAATATTATAAAACCGGCATCTGACCCTCCACGGTTCCGGAGACCAGCCGGAATCCTTCTGCCGCGGGCACGGCCGGCGTGGGCTTGATCCGATCCGTGCCGTGCATGGCCGCAAGCGGCGCGCGGGAAACGCGATTGCAGCCCCGGCGGTGCGTTCTCAACCGGAGAGCCGAGGAGCGCTCGTTCCCGATTATCAGAATTCCAAGTTCGCGCGAATTACGAAACCGGGATTTCTGACCGTTGTGTCTTACAGGTAGGGCTGACGGTCATCGCAGTTGTAGGGATCAGGAGGATTAAAAAAGAGTTCTGGAATGCATGCGTCCTTGGTAATATGGGCGCTAAAGGACGAAGGATGCCGGATAAAGCTGCAGAGGCGGACGAGAAAGCGCAAAACAGAAAGTTGAAGTACATCTGGCGCGCGGCGCTTGTAGGCGCCATCGCCGCGCTTTCGGGCAGTTTCGCCTATTGCGTCTATCATGGGCATACACAGCTGCACGAGGACTGGTGCGCATGCTGTAAATACGGAGCCATGGTAGCCCTCGCATTCAGCCACCCTATCATTATAATCGGCGCACTGGCGGGGATATGCGTCGTTTCGATCGCGTATCTGATCCGGTTCGTATACAAAGCCTGCCGCCATCATTTCCACAAGGACTGCGCTTAATTGGAAGCCTGAAAGAACGACTGGTCGATGGTCCCGTTGTTTGTATAGAATTCAGCCCGGATTTCCCATTTGCCTATGAATGTAACTCCCTGGCCTTCCAGGGAGTAGTCGATCGAATAGGATTCGGGCAGGATCACGCCCCCGACATTGGAAAAATTGTCGAACCTTTCCACCAACAGGTACTTGGAGTCGGCCAGGCTGTCCATGATGGTGGGCTTCTCCGTCATCCGGCCCGGCTCCCCCGCGATAAAAATGGAATCGCCCGCACTGTCCATGGCCTTGGAGAGGGACAGGTCGTCGCCTGTGAGAATTTTCCGTGCGGCTGTCAGATCGTTGGCGATGTTGACTTTATATTCGGTTCTCAAGTGGCGGAAACTCTGCATGTCGAAAAAAAGGCTTACGGTCATGAAACCGGGCCTTTTCCCGGGAGTTCCGTATTCCAGCTCATACAGAAGGCGCCCCTCGACCTCGCTTTCGGTCAATTTTACTCCGGACCGATTTTTCTCCATGTCCAGCAGCGGCCAGGCAGTATTCAGAACGCCGCCCAGCAACCCCTCCTTCATAATGGAATGATGCCTGAATATAAAGTCCGCCAGCGGGGAACGCTGCCCCGGGGTGATGTAGGCCACGCTGACATCGCTGCCGTCGAACGTGAAATGTTCTCCGGGGTAATTGATGTCGTCGAAAACCATCCGGAGGCCCGTCTTCGAGCCCTCGGAAACGTACATGAAATCCCCCATTTCCAGATTCCCGGTTGCTCCCAGGATGAACCGGACTCCCGCTTTGCCGCTGATCCCGCGTGATCGGATCGCGGCCAGGGTTTCCGGGCGTCCAATGGATCTTATGTGCTTATCTATGAGTTCTATAGGAGTGACGGCGCCGTCTTGAGGGGATGCGGCCCCGGATTCGCATACCGGAAAAGATAAGCAGAGAATAGCGGCAAAAAATCCCAGGCTACTCCGCTTATGCATCAGAAACCTCCCTGTTTCAACCGGGCCCAAAGCCGCAGGCTTTTCAGCCCGTATTTGAATGTTCACTCCTTACAGTTTAGTGGAAAACCGTCCTTTATTGAAGGATCAGTATTGGACATTCATTCCGACGTTGTGGAAAAAGAAGGAAAAAACATCGGCTGTTTCCTCGATGTCTTTGGTCACGTTGCTCGATCCGTGGCCGGAACGGGTTTCAATCCTGATCAACACAGGGTTCCTGCCCTTGTACTTTTCCTGGAGCGTCGCGATATATTTGAATGAATGAGCCGGCACCACGCGGTCATCGTGGTCGGCGGTGGTGACCAGCGTTGCCGGGTAGTCGACCCCTTCCCTGATGTTGTGAAGAGGCGAATAGGCGTAGAGATTCCTGAACCCCTCCTCGTTGTCGCTCGAACCGTATTCGACCACCCAGCCCCATCCGACCGTGAATTTGTGGAAGCGCAGCATGTCCATGACTCCGACGGCCGGCAGGGCGACTTTGAATAAATCGGGCCGCTGGTTCATCACGGCCCCGACGAGCAGCCCCCCGTTGGAACCGCCCCTGATGGCCAGTTTTTCGGGGGCCGTGTAGTTTTCCCTAATCAAATATTCAGCCGCCGCGATAAAGTCGTCGAATACATTCTGTTTTTTGTCGAGCATCCCGGCTTTATGCCATTTCTCCCCATACTCCCCTCCCCCGCGCAGGTTGGGCTGGGCGAACACGACGCCGTTTTCAAAAAGCGCGATGTTCAGCGGGTCGAATGCGGGAACGATGCTGTTGTTGAAGCCCCCGTAGGCCGTCAAGTAGCAGGGATTGCTCCCATCGAGCGCGATCCCTTTCCTGTGAACGATGAACATCGGTATCCTGGTGGAATCCCTGCTTTCGTAAAAAACCTGTTTTACGTCAAAGTCCCCGGGATTGAACCGGACGGCGGACCTCCTGAAAATCTCCGATTCCCCTTTCACGGGATCGTATTTGTAAATTGTCGGCGGCGAAGTATAGGAGGTGAAGGTGTAGAAGAGAACCGTGTCGTCTTTCCAGCCGCTTAAACCGCTTGCGGTCCCCAGCGCAGGCAGTTCGATTTCACGGACAGGAGTTCCGTCCAGTTCATGCTGGTATATTTGGGTGCGTGCGTCTTTCAGATAAAAGCAGAAAAGCTTCCCGGCCCCGGTTCCGGCCGAGCTTAAAACCTCGGGCTTTTCGCCGATGACCGTATTCCAGTTATTTTTGGAAGGCTTGTCCGGATCGATGAGCACGACCTTGTAGTTCGGAGCGTCGACATTGGTGTATATGAGGAATTTGCGCCCGACATTGTCGACGGGGTAGCTGTCGAACTCGAACCCCTCTATGAGGGGCTCAAACGGAGCCTCCGCACGAGTTAGGTCCTTCCAGTAAAGCTCGTTTCCCGAGGTGCCTTCGCTGATTCCAAGAAATGCGTACTTTTCGTCTTCGCTGACTTCCAGGCTGAAATAGCGGAGCGGATTCCGTGCATCTTCATAAATGAGAGTGTCCTTTTCCTGGGGATCGCCCATCTTGTGGTAGAAAATTTTCTGGAACTGGTTCCGGGCGGTCAGTTCCCCGCCTCGAGCGGGTTCGTCGTACCCGCTGTAAAAGAACCCGTCCCGGTACCAGGCCGCCGCCGAAAATTTGGTCCAGAGGATACGGTCCGGGAGTATCTTTTTTGAGGCCAGCTCCATAATGTTGATTTCCGACCAGTCCGATCCCGCTTCCCCCTTGGTGACGGCGATGTACTTCCGGTCGCCCGAAACTCCGGCAAGACCGATGCGGATTGTTCCGTCTGCGGAGAGTTCGTTCGGATCGATCAGCACTTCTGCTTCGCCGTCCAGTCCTTTCTGGACATAGATCACGGCCTGATTCTGCAGTCCGTCGTTTTTCGAGAAAATGTAATGCTCCCCCACGCGCAAAGGCGCAGAATAGCGGGGATAATTCTGTATTTCCGTCAAACGCCGTTTGAGGGCTTCCCGATAGGGGATCTTTTCGAGGTATTTAAAAGTGACCGCGTTCTGGGCTTCGACCCATTCCGCGGATTCGTCCGACCGGTCGTCTTCCAGCCAGCGGTAGGGATCGGCGACCCTGGTGCCGAAATAGTCGTCGACGTGATCCACCTTTCTGGTAACCGGGTATTCAATTCTCTGATCCATATTGCAGCCGGCGAGTATCGTAATTGAACACAGAATGAGCGATGCGAAAGCCAGTTTATTCATCAGGAATCTCCCTGTAGCGGTTCGATGCCGCTTTTTTCATACGGTATATATATCCCATTTCGCACACGAGAGATAATACTTAGGGGTTGCGCCAAAATGTAAATTTATTTTTACGCAGCCCCTTAGATTCGCCATGCATGTCATTGACGCCCAGCGCAAAGCGGGATACGCTGAATTCCCAATGGAGGGAGGGAATCCGATGGGCGATGTCGCGAAAGAGGAAGTCGGAGTCGAAGTCAAAAAGACCCTGTGCTGGCCGTCTCCGGGCTGTCACTGCAATTGCGGGCTTCTGGTGCTTGTCAAGGACAACAAGATCCTGAGCATCAAAGGAAATCCGGATTTCCCATACAACCGCGGCTCGGTCTGCGAACGGGTGCCGTATTTTCGCAGGTGGCTCGAACATCCCGACCAGCTGATGGTCCCGCTCAAACGGCGGGGCGGGCGCGGGGAGAACCGCTGGGAGAGAATTTCCTGGGAGCAGGCGCTCGACGAGATCGCGGAGAAACTGCGGACGATCAGGGCAGAATACGGCGCCGAAAGCCTCTCCACCATCGAGGGGACCTACCGTTCGGATTTCTACGCCGTCCGCGCGCGCTTCCTGAATCTGTTCGGAAATCCCGCCAACGTGGGCGCCGCCGGCACCGCCTGCGCCTGCAACAAGGTTGCGCTGTCCTACGCGCTGGCCGGCACGAACATTCCCTGTATTCTGGCGCCCCCCATCAAGCATTTGAACTGCCTGGTATTGCTGGGGCGGGATTACACCGAAGCGAACCCGGTGCGCCGGCGCCCGATGCAGAAATGGCGCACCCGGAAACCCGATTCCCGCTTCATCGTGGTCGATCCGCGGCAAACGGAGATGGCGAAGATGGCCGACATGTGGCTGCAGATCCGTCCCGGCACCGACACGGCCCTGCTCATGGCCTGGATCCGCGTGATCATCGACCGGGGGCTCTACGACCGAGAATTCGTGGAGCAGTGGACATACGGCTTCGAGCGGCTCAGGCAGCGCGCCGCAGAGTACACGCCGGAACGGGTCGCCGAGATCACCTGGATCCCGGCCGATCAGATCGTTGCTTCCGCCATTAGCTATGCAGGCAACAAGCCCGGCTGCATCCACAGCGGCCTGGCGCCGGATCAGCTGGGGCGCAACGCCACGCGCGTGGAGCAGGCCAAACTGTGCCTGCATGCCATCACGGGAAACATGCGGGGCGCGGCGCCCGGCATGGCTCCCGAAGGGCCCGGCCCTGTCGTCGACGGCGTGATGGCCATGCGCGATTCCATGCTGCAGATGGCGGAGCGCTGCTCTCCCGGGCAGCGCGCCAAACAGCTGGGCAGCGACCGCTTCAAACTGATGACCTGGCCCGCGTACGAGCGTATGAACGGATTCTACGAGCGGACCTACGGGGTGCCCCTGTGCATGAGCGGGCACAGCTTCGCCGCTCCGGAACCGGTCATCTGGCGCAGCATTGTGGACGGTATTCCATATCCGACCAAGGCGCTCATTACGTGGGGCAGCAACCCCCTTCTCAATGCGGCCAACACCAAGATGGTTTACAAAGCGCTGAAAAGCCCCAACCTGGATCTTCATGTGGTGCTCGAGCACTTCATGACGCCGACGGCCATGCTGGCGGACTACGTGCTTCCGGCCGCCAGCAAGCTGGAGCGGGGGACTCTGTCCACCATGGAGGACTTCACGTCCGTATTGGTTGCCGCCGAGCGCGCCGTAGAACCGCTCGGCGAGCGCAAGCCCGACTACTATTTCTTCCGGGAACTCGCCGTCCGGCTCGGTTTCGGCGAGCACTTCCCCTGGAAGACGGAGGAGGAGCTGTACGACTACCGCCTCGAGCCCCTGGGCGTTACTTTTCAGGAGGCGGCCACTCAGAAATATGTGATCGCCAGCGGGGAACCCTGGACCCATGACAGCATAAACCCGCGGACCGGCAAGGTTACCGGATTCGCGACACGGAGCGGCAGGTTCGAACTCTATTCAAACCTGCTCGAGGAGCTGGGGTACGATCCCCTGCCGCACTACGAAGAGCCCCCGGAGAGTCCCGTCAGCACGCCGGAGATAGCGGCGCAATATCCGCTCATCCTGATCAACGGGGGAAGATTCCTGCCCCAGTTCCAGTCCGAGCATCGCCAGTTCGGCATGGGCCTGCGCGAGCAGCACCCGGATCCGCTCCTGCAGATTCATCCGCAAACCGCCGCCGGACTGGGTCTCGGCCCGGGCGACTGGGCCAGGATCGAAACCCCTAGAGGCGCCATTGTGATGAAGACGTTGATCACGGACGGAATCGATCCGCGCGTGGTGCATGCGGAACACTGCTGGTGGTTTCCGGAGCAGCCCGGAGCCGAACCGTCCCTGCACGGACTGTGGCAGTCGAACGTGAACGTGCTGACGACGGACGAGTTCGATGCCTGCGACCAAGTTACCGGAAGCTGGCCGGGGAGAGCCCTGCTGTGCCGGGTGAGCCGGGCCGCCCAGATTTGAAACCGGAAAGGTTCAGGGGAAAGAGGAAATGACGGAGATTCAATTCTACCAGATAGACGCATTCGCATCCCGGGCGTTCGCGGGAAATCCCGCCGGAGTTTGCCTTCTCGGGGAGTGGCTGCCGGACGAAATTCTGCAGTCCATCGCTTCAGAAAACAACCTGCCTGAAACGGCGTTCCTGGTTCGGAGGAAGGGCCTCTACGATCTGCGCTGGTTTACGCCGACGGTCGAGGTCGATCTTTGCGGCCACGCAACATTGGCAAGCGGACATGCCATCTTTGAGTTTGTGGACCGGGATGCGGGGCGAATTGAATTCCGGAGCAAAAGCGGCGCTTTGTCCGTGGAGCGGAAAGACGACCTGCTGTTTCTGGATTTCCCGTCACGGAAACCGCTGCCGTGCCCGGCGCCGGACGGCCTCGCATCCATACTCGGACGGGAGCCGTCGGAAGTCCTGTCCTCCCGGGACCTGATGGCGGTCCTAGAGAATGAGGATGCGGTGAGTGCTCTCGATCCCGATCCGGACTCTGTTGCGAAGCTGGACAACTTCGCGCTGATCGTTACGGCCCCCGGCCGGAATTCGGATTTTGTTTCCCGCTTTTTTGCCCCTCGTGCCGGGATCCCGGAAGACCCCGTAACCGGGTCGGCGCACTGTACGCTCATTCCTTACTGGGCGGAGCGTCTGAATAAGAAGAACCTCCACGCGCTGCAGCTGAGCAGGCGGGGCGGCGAGCTGTTCTGCACCGACAGGGACGACAGGGTCTCGATAGGAGGAAGGTGCGTCACGTACCTGTCCGGCACCATTTTTTTATGATTTGCCGAACGCCCGGACGCAGCGGAGCGCTTGGCGGCGGTCTCGTCAGCGGCGTTTTGCGTCAAGGGGAATGGAATATATCCGCAGGAATACAAAATCTTATTTACTAGAGGGATTCTATGCACACCAAAAATGCATGGTTGGTCCGTACCGCATACGGCCGTGTGGAAGGGAACTGCGAGGATGGACAGTATGTCTTCAGGGGAATTCCCTATGCGGCGGCTCCCGCCGGCAGGCTGCGCTGGCATGCGCCTCAGCCGCCCGAGCCGTGGAACGGAGTGCGGCCGGCTCGGGAATTCGGACCCGTCGCCCCCCAGAATCCCTTGCCCGGCATGGAAGCGATGGCCGACTTTGCCGTCACGGAACCGCAGGATGAGGACTGCCTTTATCTGAATATCTGGACCCCCGGGACCGGAAGGGCCCGTTGCCCGGTCATGGTCTGGATTCACGGGGGGGCCTTCATCGTCGGTTCGGGTTCCCAGGAGATGTTCCGGGGAAACACCCTCGTACCGGGCGGAGATGTCGTTCTTGTCACGATCAACTATCGTATGGGAGCCCTGGGATTCCTGAACCTCGAAGAGATCACGCAGGGAAGAATCCCCGCCACCGGGTGCGAAGGGCTGCTGGATCAGATCACCGCGCTGGACTGGATCCGCGAAAACATCGAAGCGTTTGGAGGGGATCCGGACAACGTGACGGTTTTCGGGGAATCCGCCGGCGCGATGAGCATCGGGAACCTTTTGGGCATGCCCGCGGCAGAAGGGAAATTCCGGAAAGCCATTCTGGAAAGCGGCGGCGCCGCAACGGTCGGCACGCTGCAGGACGGCGTCGCCGTGGCGGAGCAGTTTCTTCAAATCCTGCAGGTAAAGGGCACGGATTCGGACGCGCTGCTGGCCCTGACCGTACCGCGGATCCTCGAGGCCCAGCAGAAGCTGGCTGCTCTGCTGAATGAGAAAGACGGAAGGCTGACTCCCTTTCAGCCGGTTGTCGACGGAACAGTGATGCCCGAAGTTCCCATCCACGCCATTGAAAAAGGTTCCGCGAAAGGCATCCCGGTTCTGGCCGGAACCAATCTCGACGAATTCAGGCTGTTCAACGCCCTGGATCGGAACTTTGGGAATATGGATGAAGCGGGCATGGCCCGGCGGCTGGAAGCCATAATTCCGCCGGAGCGCGTTCCGGGTTTTACTGCCACCTACGGGAGAGCATTAAAGCAGCGCGGGGCAGACCCGGTCGCCGGCGATATTTTAACGGCCATTCAATCCGATTACATGTTCCGCATCCCGGTTCTCCGGCTTGTCGAGGCGCAGTGCCGCAACGGCCGGCCCGCCTTCAACTATCTTTTCACCTGGAAATCGCCCCTGATGAAGGGGAAGCTCGGAGCCTGCCATACCCTGGAGATCGGTTTTGTTTTCGGCAATTACGACGAAAGATTCCACGGCGCCGGCCCGGATGCCGCCGCCCTCTCCCGGAAAATGCAGGATGCCTGGATTGCATTCGCGCGCACCGGAAATCCCGGCTGCGAAAGCCTCGGCGCCTGGGAGCCCTATGGCGATCGAAGAAATGTCATGGTGCTGGATAAAGAATGCCGGCTTGAAACCGCTCCCTATGAACAGGAGCGCCGCGTCTGGGACGGCTTCGAGATGCCGCTGACGAAGCCCATATAACCGGAACGCCTTGCAATTCCCGCGCCACTTCTGAATAATCGGGCCAACCGAAAAAGCGGACATGCTTAATTCAGGCACTACAAAGCTTGCCAGCCTGCGGTTTAATTACAAGTAAATCCGCGGCCTCTGGCCGTGCGACCCTGGCCCTTATTTCTCGGTAAATCTTTACTTATTCGTCGAGGATGATCCGGGCATCCACGGCCACCGCCCCCTTCCTGTAGGCAAACAGCGGATTGATGTCCATTTCCTTGATTTCCGGATTGTCCTCGATAAAGGCCGACAGTTTCATCAGCATGTCTTCGAGGTGTCCGATATCCACCGGCGGCTGCCCCCTGTAGCCTTCAAGCAGGCGATAGCCTTTGATCTGGCGGATCATCTCCTTTGCGTCCCGCCGGGTCAGCGGCGTAATCCTGAAAGCCACGTCCTTCAGGATTTCGACCGATGTGCCGCCGAGGCCGAACATCAGCATCGGTCCGAACTGCGGATCCCGGGTCATGCCGATCACAAGCTCCAGACCCGGCTGCGCCATTTTCTGAACCGACACGCCGTCAATCCGGGCCTTGGCCGCCTTTTTCCGGACCGCCGCCATGATTTCGTCGTAGGCCCTGCCGACATCCGCACTGCTCTGCAGCTTGAGCTTCACGCCCCCGATGTCGCTTTTGTGCGTGATCTCGGGAGAAACGATTTTCATGGCCACGGGGAACCCCATCTTTTCGGCGGCGGCGGCGGCCTCGTTCCTGGAAGCGGCCAGAACCGGCAGCGTCACCCGGATTCCGGCGCTCTTCAGGATCTTTTTGCACTGTATTTCATCCAGGATGGGCGTCCGGCTCTTTTTCACGGCGTTCAGGAAGAGTTTCCTTGTTCTACTGTTTTTCGCCGGCGCAGGGATTTCCCTGTCATCGGCCTTTCCGGCGCTGTTCCTCATCTTGAATCCGGCGAGATGGGACAGGGCCGTGAAGGTTCTTTGCTCCGACATGAAAACTGCGATGCCGTTGGCGAAAAAGTAGTCCCGGATCTTCCTTCTCTCCTCTTCAAGATAGATGGAGCCGGCGCCCGTCATATCGTCGGGCAATATGATGACAATGGGCTTCCTGTACTTCTTCATCACCTTGACCGGCACTTCGAGCAGTTCCTGCTGGTCTTTTTCCGAAGGCGCGGTGGAACCGCTGAATATCTTGCTCATCTTGACCGAAAACAGAATCCGTCTCACGACGACGACGTCCACATTTTTGTCGGCGGACATGGCCGCGAGCAGGTCGTACAGGAGTTCCTTGGGCGGATGCGGATTGCCGACGTCGACCGGGTTTCGGAAGGACAGTCCCACGCCCGGAAGAAGTTCGGCCAGTTTCCGTTCGGTCCGCTTCTCGAATGCGGGCATCTGCATGCCTGCGCTGTCGCAGGCATCGGCTCCCAGCACCGTGCCGGCTCCGCCCCCGCTGATGTAGCCGACTCTCAGGCCGCACCCCTTCGGCATCTGGTTGAATGCGACGGTCGCGTCGGTCATTTCATCGAGGGTGGAAACCTGAACGGCGCCCGTCTGGCGGAAGAAAGCGTCCCAGGCCGCCCCTGTGCCGGCCAGCGAGCCGGTGTGCGACGAGGAGGCGGTCGCCCCCATTTGAGTCAGGCCGACCTTCCAGATGATATGGGGTTTTCTGCCGGCGTTTCTGCGCGCGATATCGAAAAAGCGGCGGCCGTCCCGGGCGCCTTCAAGGTACTGGGTAATTATCCTGGTGTCCCTGTCATCCATCAGAAAGTCGACAAGGTCCGCTTCGTTGACGTCGATGGCGTTGCCGTAGCTGGCGAACTTCGAATAGCGGATTCCCTCGCCCTGTGCGCGGGCGATGATGCATTCGGAAAGCTGCCCGCTCTGGGCGATCAATGCGACCGGGCCCGATTCCCTCGCAAACTCCCCTCCGGTAACCACCGTTATGCCTCCGCTGGGGCAGTAGGGGCCGAAACAGTTGGGGCCGATGAGCCGGGCTTTCCCCTTAATCTTCTTTACGACTTCCTTTTCCAGTTCCCGGCCTTCGGCGCCGGTTTCACTGAATCCCGCCGTGAACGCGACCACGGCTTTGATGTTCTCGGCCATGCACTGATCCAGAGTTTCCAGGATGAACCGCGCCGGGATGGTGATAAAGGCCAGGTCGATCCTGTCCTTGATTTCACCGAGACTCCGGTAGATCTTCAATCCCAGGGTTTTTTCACCCTTGTGGTTGACGGCATAGATTTTTCCCTTGTACCCGAAATCGAGCTGGGCCTGGATAAAACGGGTTCCGTAGGAATAGATGCTTTCTGAAGCGCCGATAACCGCGATGGTTTTCGGCTGGAAAAAGTTGTTGAGTACTTTGTCTGGCATGGTTCCCCTCAAAATTTGGCCGGGCAAGGTCGATTCCCGTCAATCCGAATTCCGTTGACCGCCCCCATATTCTTTTTTATCTGCCTTATCGAAACTTCTCGCTGACAGCTGCGGATTTCCAATCAGGTAAAATACGGTCGCGGCCATCCCTGCCGGCACCGCGCGGTTCCGGGTTAGATTACTCTAAACTCTTTAAATCCCGCACAGTATAGCCGATAGATCGTTGTGCCGCAAGTGCGGGAAGCATTTCCTGTCCCCGTATTCAGACCACCCGCCTTATGTCTGCAGAATTCCTATGATATTAGAAGTGCTAATAATTTTTTTCCTATAATCAAAAATATAAAAGTGGGGGTTGCCCATGCCGGGACTAGGCGATATAATTCGCTCTGTTTTTTACATACGGTAAAAAATGGTGATAAAAGGAGTCGTCACAAAGAGTTAATTCCGCACTACTACGCTGCTTTCATTTTCACGCGCGCCTTTCTCCCAAAATTGAGCCATTGTGCTTTCCGAAGGCGGGTTCCCGAGGAGGAATCGGGAGTTAAAGCTGCAGGCCGCTTCAGGGATGTATTGAATCGCATCCCATGTAGAACGAAACGCCAATACGTTGACTTGGTAAAGGGTTGTCCCGGAAAAAGGAAGTTTTGTACAGCACTGAGAGGTTAAGGAATGTCTAAAGTTATAACCGCACGCGAAGCTGCCCTACTGATCGGGGACGGCGCCACCGTTGCAGCCAGCACCCAGGGATTGTCCGGGTGGGCCGAAGAGATTGCCCTCGCTGTTGAGGACCGGTTCCTTGAGTCGGGGCATCCGAAGAACATTACCCTGGTTCATGCCTGCACCTGCGGGGATTACAAGAGCCGGGGGACTACGCATCTAGGCCATGAAGGCCTGGTGAAACGGCTGATCTGCGGGCACACGCTGACGTCGCCCAGGATGATCGATCTGATCGAGAGGAACAAGATCGAATGCTATCTCCTGCCGCAGGGCGTGATCTGCCAGATGTGGCGCGCCATCGCCGGCCATAAGGTGGGCGTCATCACGTCGGTAGGGCTCGGCACCTATGTGGACCCGAGATTGGAAGGGGGCAAAATCACTTCCATTACGGAGGAGGACATGGTTTCCCTGATCGAAGTGGCCGGCCGGGAGCAGCTGTTTTACAAGCCGTTTCCCGTGGACGTGGCCCTGATCCGCGGTACCGTGGCCGACGAGAACGGGAACCTGACGATGGACAACGAATCCGTTCTCCTGGAGGCGCTTCCGCTGGCGATGGCCGCGAAAAACAGCGGCGGCATCGTGCTCGCCCAGGCGCAGAGCCTCTCGATGAACCACAGCCTGCACCCCAAGAGGGTCCGGGTGCCGGGAACGCTGGTGGATCATGTCGTCATCGCAAAACCGGAGAACCACATGCAGACCCAGAAAACCCAAATGAATCCCGCGCTGGCCGGGCATATCAAAGTGCCTATGGACATAATCCCGGCCGTGCCTTTCGACGTAAGAAAAGTGATTGCCCGCCGCGCCGCCATGGAGCTCAGGCCGGGCTATGTCATCAACCTGGGCGTAGGGATCCCGGACAAAATCGCCGTTACGGTCGTGGAAGAGGGCATGAGCCACGCCATTACGATTACGACGGAGCTGGGGGTTTTCGGCGGCGTGCCGGCCAACGGGCTGGATTTCGGCGGCGCTTACAACGCGGATGCCATGATCGAGCACTCCTCCATGTTCGACTATTATGAGGGGGGCGGGCTGGACGTGGCTTTCGTCGGGCTTGCGCAGGTGGACCGCAACGGAAATGTCAACGTCAGCAGATTTGGCAGTAAAGTCGCGGGCCCGGGAGGGTTCATCAATATCACGCAGAATTCCAAGAAAGTGGTCTTTTGCGGAATGTTCACGACCGGTTCCGAGGAGGTTCTGGAGAACGGGGAGCTGCGAATCACCAAAATAGGTCAAGGCCGGAAATTCGTAGCCGAAGTGGACCAGGTCACCTTCAGCGGTGCGTTCGCAATGAGGAAAGGGACGCCCGTTCTTTTCATTACGGAGAGGGGTGTTTTCACTCTCGACAACGGGCAACTGGTTCTGGTGGAGATTGCTCCGGGGATCCATCTCGAGAAGGATATCCTGGACATGATGGACTTCAAACCCCGGGTATCGGAGAAGCTGAGGGTCATGGAACCCGCAATATTCAAGCCTGTGTGGGGGGGATTGGGAGCCTGCATCCAAGCCGCAGGGGGCGAGGGCGCCGACAATTATCAAATGTCTAAAGCACTTGCAGGATAAGCTTTCCCCCCGCTACGCTCCTGGAGCCGCTCGGGCCTTCAGGCACTCATCCCCCGGGAGATCCCCCGGCTATGCCGTAGAGGCAGTAAAAGTTGGAAAAATCCCGAAGGAATCAAGTGGCGGGTGCCCAACACTATTGGCGCATCCGGCGCCAAACAGAACGGAGTCGGCGTCGGTCTCGGAGGCTCGGAATCGAAATAGGGAAGGCAAAACCCATATCGATGCCGATACCGATACCAATCCCGACAATGCTGTTGCAGCCGCTTCGAGCGGCTCACAGAATATAGCCCCGGGCTTTGCCGGGCTGCTGATTACGCGAGGCGCGAGGGGCCCGGTACAAATTCCCTAATAAAGGCCTGCCGCTTTGACGATCAGTGCAGTGTACTCAAACACACTCATGGTGCGTGCCTGCTATGGAAAGGCTGACCGGATCGTCCGATTGGATTGTGGTGACTCTGTCTTCTGAAACTCTCGTTACGGCCCTGTCTCCCGGAGCCGGCGGATTTGCAGGGTATGCGGGCCGTGAAATGGCCGGATGCCCCGTCACGCGGTTCCTTGCCGATAAGACGGTTTTTAAACTGCCGCAAATCCTCGAAACCGTAAAAGACGCGGGTAAGTGGGAAGGGGATATCTTCTACCGTGACCCGGAGGGCGGGGAAATCAAAACCCGGAGTTCCGTGATCCTGCTTTCGGACAAAAAAAGCCGCCATGCGGGATATCTGCTGCTATCGAAACTTGCAGAACCGGGGGATGCGGTAGAAGCATCCGGATCCGTGGTCGCGGATATCGGCGGCAGGGTTCGGGCGCTGATTCACGACCTGAACAACCCGCTTGCCGTGATCATGGGCTCCACGCAACTGCTGGCCATGAACATGCACTGCACAGGGAAGCTGCGGACGGATGTGGAAAGGCTGTATTCCGAACTCGAGAGAATGGCCCATGTCGTTGAAAAATTACATGAGTATGCCTTTTCCCTGTGTGAAAAAGAATGCAACCCCAAACCGGAAGAAACCGCTGTTGGAAACAGCGCCTGATCGAATCGGACCGGGGGCTGCTGATGATTTGGGCCGAAATGTAAACTATTTTTGCGCCAATCCTAAGGGGAAACCCGCTCGGCAATTTCAAAGATCTGCGGGTTGATCCTGATTTTTCCTTTTTCCTCCAGTTCCTGCCTGAAGGACCGGAGGTAATCATCCAGGTAAGCCGATTGCAGGGAACCCAGCATCTGGTCGCGCAGCGCGTCTCTTTCCTTTTCAAACGCCGCCTCATCGAACGGAGACCGGGCTTTGACCTGAACAACGGCCGTCGTTCCCGACATGGGGAGTGGTTTACTGACGGATCCCGGCTCCAGTTCGAAAGCCGCCGCATTGAAGGTGCTCCTGTCCGCGATGTCCGGGCCGGGCGACTCGTCTATTTTGAAATCCTTGCTGGTCGCAATAATGTACCCCGATTCCCTGGCGGCTTTTTCAAGGCTCTGCAGCCGTGCGGCATCTTGCGACAGTTTCTTCGCCGCCTCCTGCATCCGCTCTTCGGCTCTGGCGTCGATAAAATCCCTTCTTACCTGCTCCCGGGATTCCTCGAACTGGCCGGGTCTGGCCATTTGTACTTCCTCCAGTTTGGCGAACGCATATCCCTGAGTATGCTCAACCACGCTGCCGATCGAACCGATTTCCTTTATCTGGAAGATATCGTTCAGCAGAGCCTGCGAAATTCCCAAAGAAATGGGGTTGTCGTCATTCTTGAAGAGCCCTGTTTCCCTGACTTGCGATTCCGCATCCAGTTTTCGGGCAACGGCCTCGAAATCCTCCAGGTCGGCGAAAAGCGCGGCTGCTTCCCGGGCTTTCTTTTGGGCCGTTTCTTTTGCTTTTCTTAGCCGAATGTCCGTTACCAGGCCGGCCCGGTTCGACTCGAGAGTCGGCCTGTCACGCCGGATCACCTTAATAATGTGGTAGCCGTATTCGGGGGTGCGGACCAGACCGGAAATGTCTCCCGCTTCCAGCGAGAAAGCGGCGTTTTCAAATTCCCTGACCATCTGCCCGCGGCTGAAGGGTCCTATATATCCGCCCTGGTCCGCGCTGCTCGTATCTTCGGAGTGCTGTTTGGCCAGGGCCGCAAAATCCTCGCCAGCCCGGGCCTTCTCAAGGACGGCTTCCGCCCTTGCCCGAACCTCTTCTTCCTCGACGGCATCTTCCACCAGGAAAAGGATGTGGGCGGCTTCCACGGTCTCCGGAACAGGATTGCTGTCCCATTCGGCCCTGATCTCCTCCTCGGTTACTTCAACGGTCGGCAGGATTGGAGATGTCGGAACCAGCAGATACCGGGCCCGCCGTTTTTCCTTGACCCTGTATCTGTCCTTGTTCTCTTCGAAATAGGCCTGCAAGGCCTCATCCGTCGGTTGAATCTGTTTTTTAAAGAGATCCTTGTCGAGCAGCACGTAGTCGACGCGGGTTGTCTGATTCCGCCTGGAGAATTCTTCCCGAAGTTCCTGTTCGCCGACCTCGAGGGAGTCCGCAATGGTTCTGAATAATTTTTTTGAAAGTTCCGTAGAACGGATATCCCTCTCGAAATCTTCGACGGAGGTCCCCATTTGTCTCAGCGCCGATTCGTACTGCTGCAGGCCGATAAATTTCCCGTCAACCCGAACTCCCGGAACCCTCAGGATGGCCTGCCGGACTTCGTTCTCGGTCACTTTGATTTCAAGCCGTTCGGCCAGAACCTCGATTATTTTTGCCTGGATCATGCCGCTGAGAACCTGCTGGGATATCCCCAGGGACCTCAACAGCTCCGAATCCAGTTCCGTCCTCGAGTTTTCCGTCAGATTTCTCAGGCTGCGGCGGTAGGTTTCAAGGAACTCCTGCATGGGTATGGCGTGTTCGTCCACAATGGCCGCATAGGAGTCCATGGATGAACGCCCGGATCCGCCCAGATTCAGGGCAACGCCCCAGACAACCATCGACCCGCCGACGGCTATAATCACGATCCATAGAACAATGGCTTTCATCCGCTTTTTCTTGCGCATAATGTCAAGCATAGAAGGGCAGACCTCCGTCAGGATTTAAATAAAGAAGCAAAGTATAGCACATGATTCGGCGCCTAAATGAAGCGACCCCGTACCGGACCGGACCCCGTTTCCGCATTGGGAGGGGTCGTTTCCGTTAAGTTGTGTCTTAAATAGGCTTCGGTCCGGTCCTGATTTCATTAAAACCCTCAGGTTTCTATAATAATACAGCCCCGCCCTTCCGATGAGGATAGTGAAACCGCGTTGATACGTGTGTTTGTCTGAAGTCTGTTTTTTGCGTTCTCATTTTATCCGCATTTCTCGGAATGAGTCGATTCAAGAATGTTTGATGCGCCTAAAATCGCGATTGTATACAGGAATCAACCGCCTCGGATTGTAGAGGACAACAATGCCCTGGGAATTCTCTGGAGATTCGAGCACTTTCATGAAAAGGACGTTTTCTTAGGACCGCTCATGCCGTTGAAGAATTACGTGGCAGTCTTCTTTCCTCTGGAGAGCGACTGCGCGGACATGCAATGCCGGCTTTCGAACCTTTACCCGGGGGCCGAGCTTGTCGGATACCGCAATTCTAAAGGAGATTTGTCCGAAAGCGCATGGGCCAGGAACGAGACCGGCCTTCTCTCCGTGCACCTGCCCATGCCTCTCTATCTGGCGCGCCATCTGCTGGAAAGCTTTTCCAGAACCAGGTGCCAGCAAAGGGAAATCGCGCAGATTCGGCGGCACTCGGATATGGTTGAGGAATTCTTCGCAGCCTTTGTCGCGACCGTGGAATCCTCCTCGGAATCCCAGGACCGCAAGCTGGGATTGAGCCTGCTGGCCAACAGGCTTCTGTCGACCATCCGGGCCGAGGACTGCGTCCTCTACCTCTTCAGGGATGGTGCCGGTGCGCTGCAAAGAGCCTACAGCACCGGAAACATCGCGGACCTGGATCTTTTCGAGCATCATGCGAACGGTGCTATTATAGAGGAGGTCCTGCAGAGCGGGAAGCCGTACCTGAATAATCATTATTCATTTGAACTGAAGGTCCCGTTCAGCAAAGATAGTGTTTTCATAAGATCGATCCTGTGCCATCCCCTCGAGTACCGCGGGGAGAAAATCGGCGTCATCGAACTGATCAACAAGGTAAGCGGAGCTTTCACACAGCGGGATCAGTCTTTGCTCGAACTGCTGACGCATCCCCTGGCGATTGCGATTCAGACCCTGGATCGATTCGAGAGAGCCGAGAGGCGCACGATTACGGATGATCTCACGAAGCTTTACAACTATCGATATCTGATGCAGTATCTTGAAGCGGATGTAAAACGTTGCCTGCGCTACAAGAAAAAAGTATCCTTGCTTTTTATCGATGTGGATGGGTTCAAAAGGATTAACGATACTTTCGGGCACCTGGTGGGAAGCCAGGCGTTGTCCGAGATGGGACAGGTTTTCCGCGGGATGGTTCGTGAAACCGATGTCGTGGGAAGATATGGAGGGGACGAGTTTGTGATTGTTCTGCCGGAGACCCCTTTAAACGGGGCGATGGTCATAGCCGAGCGAATCCGGAAGAAGGTTGAAGAGTGCGAGTTCGTCGCGCAGAATCTGAGCATACGCCTGACTGTAAGCCTGGGGGTGGCCAACTGCCCGAAGCATACCCTCACCGCCGAAGGATTGATTAAAAAAGCGGATGCGGCCATGTACCGTGCCAAGGAGCTTTCCAAGAACAGCATCAAAGTCGCTGTCTGACAAATATGAATTTTAGATCGCTATTCAGTTTCTTTTCCAACGATTTGGCCATAGATCTCGGAACCGCCAACACGCTTGTCTATGCAAAAGGCCGTGGCATCGTCGTAAACGAACCCTCGATCGTCGCGCTTCATACTTTGACAAAGAAAGTGGTCGCCGTGGGGCATCAGGCTAAAGAGATGCTCGGACGCACCCCCTCCGATATCGTGGCCGTCAAGCCGATGAAGGACGGGGTTATCGCGGACTTCGACGTGACGGAAGTCATGTTGAAATACTTCATCAAAAGAGCCCACAGCCGCAACCATCTGCTCAGCCCCCGGATCGTGATAGGAATTCCGTCCGAAATCACCCAGGTTGAAAAAAGGGCGGTGCAGGAATCCGCCCTGCGGGCCAAAGCCAGCGAAGTCTACCTGATCGAGCAGGCCATGGCCGCCGCCATAGGAGCCGGCATGCCGATAACGGAAGCGTGCGGCAATATGATCGTGGACATCGGAGGCGGGACGACGGATATCGCCGTAATCTCGCTTTCCGGGATTGTTTATTGCCGATCCGTCCGGGTAGCCGGCAACGAAATGGACGAGGCGATCATCCAGTACATAAAGCGCAAACACAATCTCCTGATAGGCGAGCGCACTGCGGAAACCATCAAGATCCAGATCGGGTCCGCGCACCCCCTCGACCGGCCGGTGAGTATGGAGATCAAGGGCCGCAATTTGATCGAAGGAGTCCCCAAAACCGTCACGATTACGGACGACGAAATCCGCGAAGCCCTCGCCGACAGCGTCGGGATCATAGTCAACGCCATCAAGGTCGCCCTGGAGCGCACCCCGCCGGAGTTGTCCGCGGACATCATGGATCGCGGCATCGTGTTGACGGGAGGAGGGGCGCTTCTGAAGAAATTGGACAAGAGGCTGGGCCTGGAAACGGGATTGCCCGTGTTCGTCGGGGAGGATCCCCTGTCCTCGGTTGTTTTGGGTACGAGCAAAATGTTAACGGATTTGAATCTGTTCCGGAGAATCTGTGCCCAGTAATCTGTCTTCAAGAAAAAACAGGGAACGGGCTGCCGCGGTTTTTATACCGCTGCTCTTTTTCCAACTGGCGCTTCTTTCATTTCAAATCCAGAATCCTGCCGGAGTGACGCCCATCAAGATGCTGGTTCTGGCGATACAGGCCCCGATCGTTAACGTCTCCTCCGCTCTTTCAAACAATATCGGAACCCTCTGGAGCCGCTACGTCTGGCTGGTTGGAGCCAGGGCTGAAAATGAGCAGCTCCGGGAAGCCGTGCGGCAACTCACGAGGTTGAACCTTTCCTACGAGCAGGTCAGGCTGGAGAACATCCGGCTGAACCGCCTGCTTGCGATGAAGGAGGGCATACCGTACGCGACCGTCGGAGCCCGTGTGATCGCCCGGACACCCGGATTTTTGTCCAACGTGCTTTACATAAACCGCGGCTCCCGGGACGGGGTCGAGATCGATGCGCCGGTGATATGCGCCGACGGCATTATCGGAAGAACGGTCCTGGTCGCGCCCGATCAGTCGCAGGTCCAGTTGATCACGAATCCCGACGCTTCCATCGGCGTCATGATGGAAAACACGAGGACACTGGGCGTTCTGAGCGGTTCCGGGAGTTCTCTGCTGGATCTGAAATACGTCAGCAATACGGAACAGATCCATCCGGGCGATGTGGTTTTGAGTTCCGGTTTCGATACCATATTCCCAAAGGGATTCAAAGTCGGCGAAGTTGTCGACTGCCGGAAAGGGGAGGGAGTCTTTTACCAGATCAGAGTCGAGCCGGCGGTGGACTTCTATCATATTGAAGAAGTTTCGGTTATACTGACAAAACACTGATGCTTCCCGACGGAGCACGGTCTCGCGGACGGTCCGACCGCCGGTGTTTCGAAATGCCATGAAATACCTGTTCCTTGCATTGTCTTCCTTTTTGGCCATCACCGCCCAGATGATTGCGGGGAATAACTTTTTCATTTTCAATTTCCTCGATCTCTCTTTGATCCTCGTCTCCTACTATGCCGTTTACCGAAGCCGAACGCAGGCTCTATTTGTAGGCTCTCTGACGGGGCTGCTTCTCGATGCCGCCATGGGATGGCCGCTCGGGTATAACGGATTCGGCAGGACATTGGCTGCTTTTATCATAGGGCTGTCCTGGAAGAGGTTGAACACGCGCGAATCCTGGGTGCGGTTCGCGATCATCGCCGGCGCCTCTTTGGCGAGCTCCGCCAGCATGCTGATCCTTTTCTGGATCATGCAAAGAGCGGCAGGCAGGCTTTTCATCGGCGCTTCCATCCTGCAGGCGCTGGTGACGTCTTTCATCACGGTCGTTCTTTTCACCGCGATGGAGACCTACAGGCACAACCAGGCGAACAAGTCACACTGATAAAGCAAGAATTTGGAACTGCAACAAGAAACAAACAAACAGCTCATACTGCAACGGCTGGGTTATTTCCGATATCCGGTCCTGCTGATTTTCCTGATTCTTGTCGCACGTCTCTGGCAACTCCAGATAATCCAGGGTTCGGAATACGCCCTGAAAGCGGAAAATAACCGGATCCGCACGATAGAGCTTGCGGCGCCGAGGGGGGCGATTCTGGATCGGAACCGGGTTCCGCTTGTCGAACACCGCTCCTCTTTCACGGTGCTCCTGTACCGGGAGTCGATGAATGATCCCGACGCGACAACCCTCTTTCTTACCGAAAAGCTTGCCGTCAATCCTGAAGATCTGGAGTCCGAATTGCGCCGAAGCAGAAAGACCGGCCTGTATCGACCGATCGTGGTGAAGGGAGAAGCCGGAATGGAGGATATTTCCATCATCGAGGCGCACCGCAGGGATCATCCGGAAATCCAGCTGGTGCCGAAACCGCGACGGTTGTACCACTACGGAAAACTGGCCGCGCATCTCCTTGGTTATATCGGGGAGGTCACGGAGCAAGAGCTTGAAAGAAACGCATTCCCCGGCGCCGAAATCGGCGCTCTGGTCGGGCAGAGCGGCGTCGAACGGATATACAACGGGCTCCTCGTCGGCCGGAACGGACAAAGGCTCGTGCTGGTCGACAGCCGGGGCCGGGAAGTCGGACTCCTGGACGAAACTCCCCCGGTTGTCGGCGGAAGCCTGCGGTTGACATTGGACCTCAAACTTCAGCTGGCCGCCGAAAAGGCGCTGGAAGGCAACGTCGGCGCGATCGTTGCCATGAATCCCGTAAACGGGGAGATCCTGGCCATGGCCAGTGCTCCCGCGTACGATCCCAATGATTTTTCGATTAGGCTTTCCCATGAGAACTGGAACGCGTTGCTGGAGGATCCCCACCATCCCATGCAGAACCGGTCTATCCAGAACAGCTATTCGCCCGGTTCCATTTTCAAATTGGTTATAGCGAAAGCAGGGATGGAAGAGGGCATTCTGGATGGGGACGCATCCGTCTTCTGCAGCGGCTCGGCGGACTATTACGGCCGGACTTTTCATTGCGGCGACAAAACGGGGCACGGGAAAATCCGGCTGGAACAGGCAATTGCGAAATCCTGCAATATTTTTTTCTACGAAACGGGCAAACAACTGGGGATTTCTAAAATCGCCGAACATGCCGCAAGTCTCGGACTGGGTGAAAAAACCGGAGTGGATCTTCCGGGTGAGCGGAGCGGGATTATTCCCAGCCCGGAATGGAAAAAGGAAGCCCGGGGAGAGCCCTGGTACCCGGGAGAAACAATCCCGGTTTCGATCGGGCAGGGCGCCGTAAGTACCACCCCGCTGCAGATTCTGCGTGCCGTCTGCGCCCTGGTCAACGGAGGGCGCCTGGTTACACCGCACGTTTTGATGGATGCGGAATACGGGGGAGGAACGCCGGAATGGCCGGTGGCACAGGTTCCGCTCCATGAGAATACCGGGCTTAGGATCCGGGAAGGTATGTGGCAAGGGGTCAAAGGCGGCGGCACGGGACACGCCGCCGCCATCGCCGGAATGGATATATGCGGCAAGACCGGAACGGCCCAGATTGTAAACACGGAGACTGAAAAACGTTTTGAAGGGACGGCGGAGGATCATGCCTGGTTCGCCGGCTTCAGCAGCAAGGACGACCCCGAAATCGCCGTAGTCGTTTTCATCGAGCATGGAGGGAAGGGGGGAGCGGTCGCCGCTCCTCTGGCGAGGGCGATATTCGCTTCTTACTACAAAAAGGGGAATTGACGAATATGGATCGCCGACTGCTGCTTGGTTTCGACTGGCTCTGGTTTTTGACTCTTATGGCTTTGTCGGGAGCCGGCCTGGTCGCGATCTGGAGCACAACGGACGGAACCAGCCTGGACTCCTATTTCGGCAAGCAGGTCCTTTACCTGTGCTGCGCCCTGGTTGTCTTTTTTGTCCTCCTTTATTTCGACTACCGCGTATTTTCCGATTTTATCGTTTTCATATACGCGGCCGGGATGATTTCCCTGGTACTGGTGCTTTTGATCGGTGTGACCGTTCACGGCAATAAAAGCTGGATCGACCTGGGTTTCTTTTCTTTCCAGCCTTCCGAGGTGATGAAGATCATCGTGATCATCGCCCTTTCGAAATACTACTCCAGGCTCGAAGGGGAGCGTTTGGGATTGAAGGAACTCTTTTTCGGAGGTCTCATAGTATTGGCCCCCATGTCTATGGTCGTGCTGCAGAAAGACCTGGGAACGGCCGTCACATTCCTGCCCATATACGGGATTCTTTCCTGTCTGGCGGGCATCCGTAAAAAACACCTGGTATTCCTCATCGTGGTAGTGCTCATTGCGGCTCCACTGGGATGGTTCAGCCTGCAGGGGTATCAGAAAGGGCGGATAAGAAATGTGCTGAATCCCTCGAGCGATCCCTACGGTGTGGGGTACCAGTCCCGCCAGTCGGTGATCGCGATCGGCTCGGGGAAGTTTCTGGGAAAAGGATTCAAGCAGGGATCGCAGGGCAATCTCGGTTTCCTGCCCGCCCGTCACACGGATTTCGTATTTGCGGTGCTGGCCGAGGAGCGGGGGTTCCTCGGCAGCCTTTCCGTTTTGGGCCTGTTCCTGCTCCTTTACTACAGGATGTTGCGAGCCGCCAGGGAGGCGAAAGACAAAATAGGGACGATGATTGTGGCCGGAGTTCTGGCCCTGCTGCTGTTTCATATGACGATCAACATCGGGATGGTGCAAGGATTGCTTCCCATAGCGGGCATCCCACTCCCGTTTGTCAGCGCCGGCGGCTCGGCCCTGATCACGTATTACGCGGCCATGAGTCTGTGCATGGGAATCTGGGTAAGACGTTACGTCAATTAAATATGATGTTCTTGCAATCGGGCTTAAACGCTACTACCATGGTTGTTTCAGGCCGGTACTTGCCGAAGCATTCATATCGACACTGCTTTTATTATAGGAAGAGTTTTCAAGATTGCCGGTCGCGAATCGGCATTGAGAATGGGGATTCGCCACTGGAGAATAGGGATCTCAAATCGGGGATATTGCGACAGCCGCGATGATCTGGATCCGGCTGATGGGCCCGTAAGAAAAAGGCTTTTAAAAGGTATTTGCGACGCCTCCTGCGGCAGGCTCGGGATTTTTACGCCGGTTCCGGAATCGATGTTCGGGCAAAACGACAATCCCGCTGTGAAAACACGCAGGCATCATGACGCCGGATCTTCGGCGATATCGCTTTTCCTCTGCACCCGCTTTCTCCCGTGACACCCCAACGATTTTGCGCCGCCACAAACTGGAGATATCCATGATTAAAGAGATGATCGTCGCCAGCACGGCTCTGGAGACGAAAGTAGCGATTTTGGAAGATGATCAATTGGCCGAACTCTACATCGAACGGAAGCGCAACCGAGGCATCTACGCGAATACATACAAGGGCAGAGTCACCAAAGTTCTTCCGGGCATGCAGTCCGCGTTTGTCAATATCGGCCTGGAGAAGGATGCTTTCCTGTATGTTTCCGATCTGATTGAAGATGCGGATGAGTATGACCAGGTGTATTCGGACGTCGAGGAGCCGATGGAATTGTCTTCGGCTGAAACTGAAGAGACGGAACGCCCGCAGCGCAAGGACAGGAGGCCCGAGAGGGGGCGGACTCGGGAACGGAGGGAGCGTTCCGACAGATCGAGATTCGGTCCCTCAAGACCGCCCTCAAGGGAAACCGCAGCGGCCGCACCGCTGGAGCAGTGGAATATCGGCCGGGAAACGGAGCGGGAAACGGAATCGCACCTGGAACAGGATGCCCTCTATGAACCGACCGATATTCCGGAGCCCCGTGAGCTGCTGACGGATGCGATTGCCGCGCAGGAATCGCCGGACCGACTGCTCGGGCGGCAGACGGACGCCTCCATTTCTGAAGGTGCACCGGATGCACCCTCCGGGGACGGGCCCGAAAATCCCGTATCGCCTTTGCCGGATTCCGCATCCCTGAGGGATGACGCGGAACATTTGCCCTTCGCGGCGGAGCCGGAAAAATCCAAACCGGGATTCGCCCGGCGCCGGGCGGCGGCGACGCGCCGGAAACGTTATACTTCGACCAGAAACGCGGCAAAGGCCGAACATCATTCCATCGACACCATGCTTCGCGAAGGCCAGGAAATACTGGTCCAGGTTGCCAAGGAACCCATCGCCAAAAAGGGCGCCCGCGTCACGAGTCACATAGCCCTTCCCGGACGGTATCTCGTCTACATGCCGACCGTGGCCCATATCGGGGTTTCCCGCAAGATCGGTTCGGAAGCGGAGCGGCTGCGGCTGAAGGACATCATTCTCAAACATCGCGACCAGTTTCCCGGCGGTATCATTGTACGAACCGCCGCTGAGGAGCACAGCGAGGAAGACCTGGTCAACGACCTCAATTTTCTTGTCAGGCTCTGGAACGATATAAGGGCGCGGGCGGAAAAAATGTCCGCGCCCGCCCTGATTCATGCGGAAATGAATCTGGTCCAGAGAATTCTCCGGGATCATTTTTCTTACGAATTCGCCGCGATCCGGGTCGATGACGAGGATGAATACCGCCGCATCGTGGATTTTGTGGACAAGATCTATCCCAACCTGGTGCACCGAGTGAAGCTCTATACCAAGGACAGCTACATTTTCGACGAGTACGGCATCACGCCCGAAATAGACAAGCTTCTTCAACCGAAGATCTGGCTCAAATCCGGCGGATATATCGTCATCAACCAGACCGAGGCGCTGGTCAGCATCGACGTGAATACAGGCAAATTCGTAGGCCGCAGCAATAGTCTCGAGGAAACGATTACAAGAACCAACCTGGAAGCGGTCAGGGAAATCGCCCGGCAGCTGAGGCTGCGGGACCTGGGCGGCATCATCGTCGTCGATTTCATCGACATGGATGAGCGCAAGAACAGGAAACGGGTGATGGAAGCCCTGTCCGCGGAGATTGCCAGGGACAAGTCCCCCAGCAAAATTCTGGAATTCAACGAGTTCGGTTTGGTCGCCATCACCCGCAAAAGGGTGAAGCAGTCCCTGGAGCGCTCCCTTTGCCAACAATGCCCCTACTGTTCGGGATCGGGAATGGTGAAATCGGTCGCGACGACGTGCTACAGCATCTACCACGAGATCGAAAAGATGGCCGACCACATGGACGAGCGTTCCGATCTTATGATCCGCGTGCACCCGGATGTCGCCCGCGCGCTGCGCGAAACCGAGTCGGATGTCGTCGAGGAGATCCGCCACCTGCTGAAGGATATAGACGTGATCATAAAAGCCGATCCGAGCCTTCACATCGAGCATTTCGACCTGGTGAACTGATTCAATAAAAAAGCGGGGACCTAATACTTAGGGCCTAGTCCAATGTAAACTTATTTTTGCACGAACCCTTGATTCTACAAATTAGGTCCCCATTTTTTTGGCTTTTTCCCAGAGGGCGTCCATTTCATCGAGCGAGGCGTCTTTCAGCGTCCGTCCCTGCCGTTTGATCGAGTTCTCGATAAAACGAAAGCGGCGATCGAATTTGTCACTGCTGCGCCGGAGGGCGGTTTCCGGGTCAACCCCCAGGAATCGGGCGGCATTGACGGCCACGAACAGAAGGTCTCCGACTTCATCCGCTATTCTCCCGGGATTTTTCCCCGCCTGGGCTTCCAGCAGTTCGGAAGCCTCCTCCTGTAGCTTTTTAAGAATGCCTTCAAGGCTGGACCAGTCGAATCCTACGCGGGACGCTTTGGCCGTCATCTGGTGGGCCCGGTGCAGGGCAGGAAGTCTGGAGGGGATGCCATCGAGCAGAGATCGTTCCGATTCGGGGAGGGAGGCTGATGGAACGCCCTTTTCGGCAGCCTTGATGCTTTCCCAGTTCTTAAGCACTTCTCCGGCTGTTTTCAGATCCGCATCGCCGAACACGTGGGGGTGGCGCCCGGTCATCTTCTCACAGGATCGGTCGATGACATCGGCGAGATCGAATTCACCCTTCTCCCGGGCAATCTGCGCATGAAAAACGACCTGAAAGAGCAGGTCTCCCAGTTCCTCCTTGAGTTCTTCGGGATCTTTCATGTCGAGGGCATCCAGCACTTCGTAGGCTTCCTCGATCAGCATCGGCTTCAGGGTTTCCCGTGTCTGTTCCCGGTCCCACGGGCAACCGTTTTCCCCGCGCAGGCGTTCGACAAGTTGAACCAGTTTTTCTATGTCCGCCCGCTTTTGACTCATTTTAAAATACTCTCCGCTAACCGATAACTTTTTTCAACGCGTCGAGAACCTGCGCGGCTTCGGACGGCGTCATGCCTGAAAAGACCGGGAGGCAGATGTGCCGGGCACACAGATCCTCGGAAACAGGGAGAGGCCCCGGGGCGTATTGCGCGAAAACCGGTTGTTTGTGCAAAGGCTCTTCATAAACCTCGCCTGCGAGAGAAACGCCGTAGCGGTCCCGCAGTTCGGCTTTCAGGGCTTTCCGATCCAGCTGATTCTTCATGACCGCGATGTACTTGTAGTAATTGCAAATTCCGCCGTCGGGAATCTTGAGCGGGCAAAGGTTCTCGAATTCCTCCAGGCCCTTGTCGTAAATGGATGCGACGGCTCTTCTTTCCTCTATCATGGCAGGCAGGCGCTCGAGGTGTTTCAATCCGATGATGGCATGGGGTTCCGACATGCGCCAGTTGTAGCCCAGCCGCACGTGGGCATTGACCGTGAAGCTTGCCTTGCCCTGATCCCGGAGGATCCGGGATTCCTCGGCGATATGATCGTCATCGGTCACAATCATGCCTCCTTCGGCCGACGTCATGACTTTTGTCGGATAAAAGCTGAAGGAACCTGCGATGCCGAAGGTTCCGGCGGCGGTCCCGTGATACGACGATCCGTGTGCGTGTGCGGCGTCTTCGACAATCCAGAGGCCTTTTTCCTCCACCAGATCGACCAGGGCCTGTGTTTGGGACGACACGATGCCTCCGATGTGGACCACCACCATGCCGGCGGTTTTAGCGGTTATGGCCTTTCGGATATCTTCGGGCCGGACCGCGAACGAATTGGGATCCATGTCTACCAGAATCGGATTCCCGCCGGCATGAACAACAGCGGCCGCCGTGGCAAAAAATGTATTGGTGGGGACCAGGACATCCCTGCCTGCGATCCCGAGCGATCGCAGGATGATTTCCAGCGCACTGGTGCCGCTGTTTACGGCGATCGCGTGGCGAACGCCGCACAGCTGCGCAAATTTTTTTTCAAAGTCCGCACCATACCTGCCCAGGGTCAGCTGCCCGCTGGCGAGTACCTCCTGGATGCGCTCCGCGATCCATATCCGGTCTTCCGGCAGGAACTGTATCTTTGCGGCGGGAACCTTATCCATTACGCATTCCTTTCTGTTCAAATCTTCGGGCGGTCCTGCACTCCCTGCCTTTTTCCCTGTCCGGTTCCCAATCGCCGGAATCCCGCGATGTCGCTGAAGGATATCCTATCGATGCCGGCATCCTCGAGCGCCTTAAGCAGCGCTTTGCTGGTCAGGGCTCTGTATTCGGCCTCATGCGCATAACCCGGCATGGCCGCTTCGACCCGGGCGCAACTTCGGGTCGCCGGGTGGAAGTGCATTTCGGTGATTCCGGGCGGCAGATTACGGATGAACCGCAGGGCCAGCTCCAGGGACATCGCACCGCTGTCCCGCATGCCGAACAGCGAATCATTATAGCGGATATGAGCCCGCCGGAGTATGCGCTTCATGGCCGCCAGCCACGGGTACAGGAAAATCCAGGACACAAACCGGGACAAGAACCCTTTCCCCGAAGCCTTGTAGGACCGGATCGGCGGTTCGTTCGGCAGGCGCACCGCCTTCAATCCGAATTCCTTTCCCACCTTAACCATCAGGCGCAGTATCGTCGGGTGCAGGTGCATGTGATTATGGGCATTGGCATGATCCAGCGGGAGCCTCGAGTCGCGAAACCTTTGAAACTGGGCCCGGATCTCGGCCTCGAGCTGTTTGCGAATTCCGGGACGGAAGAAGTATCGGATGCCGGCTTTTACGAGATGGTCCGTAAAATTTCCGCCGGAATCCACCAGATCCGGAACGGTTTCCGGCGGGAGGACGGCCCGTCCCTCCACCAGGACCACGTGGAGTCCGACCTTCAGTGAGGGAAGAGCCCTGGCCTTATCGACCGCGTCGGAGGCGGATTCCGCCCCGACCATAAGGCTGGCGCAGGTGAGCGCGCCGAGTCGGTGGGCCTCGACGATGGCTTCATTGACCGGCTCGGCCAGCCCAAAATCGTCTCCGGTAATAATGACGGCTCTCAAGGTCTTCAGTCCCGGCATAAAAGTTCCTGCGGCGCCTATAGGGCAGCCGGACGATAATTCGCGCCTTAGGGGTTTCCGAATACGCTCGTATTTGAATTTCCCTGCGGGGCGCTGCGCCCCCTGCGGAGTGACTGGGCAAACCTACCGGGATCCGGCTTCCCTGGTGACCAGCCTCCCGTCCCGTGTGAGAGTGAAGCTTGTTCCGCGCCAGACGGTCGTTCGCTTGGTGAAGGCGAGCAGCCAGGTAATCAGAGCGGAAATATCCCTAAATACAAGCAGCCCGAGGCTGCGCAAGCCTTCCCGATCGCGAAGCCCCAGCCCCAGGATCACGGCGGCCGAGATCAACCGCAGCAGAATCGCCCCGGCCATGATGCCGAGCCCCAGAGGGTCTCCCATCCTGGACGCGGCATAGAGGATGGCAAACGGCACGGAACGCACCAGTGCCGTGGCGAAAAATGCATAGGGTCGGGCCGCGCGCGTGTTCTGGTCCCAGTAGACCTGGTGATTCCACCACTCGGACGGGCGCTTCAGATCCACAATGGTATCCACGAAATAGGGGATTATTTCCACTTTTTTCCCGAGATCCCAGATGCGCCGGCCCATTTCGTAGTCTTCCACCAGATAGTCGGACAGGCCTTCGAATCCCCCGATCCGGTGCAGCGTCGACCTGTAGAGGGCGGCGGAGGCGCCGAGACAGAACCTGGAGGCGCCTGTGACGTGGGCGAAAAGAACATTGGTTATGAAATCCGCATTGAGGGTCAGCAGCTCGACCTTTTCAAACCAGGTTTCCGCCCCCGCGGCTTTATAAAACGTACAGGTGCAGCCCACCCCGGGATCCGCAAGGGGCGCGACGATCGTTTTGAGATAATCGGGTTTCAGGAATACATCGCTGTCGCTGATCACCAGGAGATCGTGCCGCGCGTGCTTCAGTCCGCCGACCATATTGTTGATCTTGCCGTTGGTGCCCGGACGGCAATGTTCCACCGCGACGGTGACCCGTTCTTTCCCGAATTCGCGCTGGATTTCCTCGAGCAAAGATATGGCAGGATCTGCGTCGTCCTGGACCGAGAACACGACCTGGTATTGCGGGTAATCCTGAAGGCAGGCGCTGCGCAGGTTTTCCCCCTGATTCTTCTCCAGGCCGTGAACCGGCTTCAACACCGTTAACGGGGGCCAGGATTGGAAACGGTTCGCCGTTTTTTTTGCGGCCAGCGTGCGAAAACGGACCGTGGCGAAGGCGCAAAGGACCGCATAGGCGGAACCGCCTATTGTCGGGATCAAAAATATCCACGCCAGAATATTCAGTATCGCCAGCGCCGTTTCCTGAATCGCCATTATTCCCGCAATCTCCGGCTGCTTCGCCCGTTACCCGCCGTAAAGCCATAAACATGAAGCCGGCTATGTTTCTGCGATTTGCCGGACTTGAAATCCCAGTGCTTCAAACAGGACGGATAATTGTACGCATTGTTCGTTTAAAACAACAGTAAAATGGCGGAATTCCGGCCGGAACCGGTACCCGCTGCGCAGCCGGTCGAATCCTTTACCCGCTTCGGAAAGAGGAGCGGACCCTGCCAGTCTCCTCAGGTTCCGGTCGTCGTCGAGGATATTGTAGGCCTGCAACAGGACCGATAACAGCGCATCCTGCCCGGCGAGCCTTTTCCCGGGGCGGATCGGGACGGGATTGGGATAGAGGGAGTCGCCCGACCAGGGCGAAGGGATGCCGTAGAAGTCGTGCAGTGCCTTGCAGACCATTTCCGTCGCCCGGATTTTGCCGTCCAGGGAACTTCCGGCTATATGAGGCGTCCCGATATCGACAAGGTTCAGCAGGGAATAATCGATTCGGGGCTCATCTTCCCAGACGTCCAGTATGGCGCCCTCAATTTTTTTTCTATGAAGGGCCGCACGCAGATCTTTATTGTTGAAAACCGCCCCCCGGGAAGCATTGATGCAAACCCGGCCGGGGGAAAGCCCGTCCAGGATTTTTCCGTCCAGCATGTGGAACGTCGGATACGGGCCGTCCTTCACAAGAGGAACGTGAAAAGATAGAAAATCGGCGCCCAGAATATCGTTGAAATTTTTGTATTCGGGATCGTGCGTGAGATCCCTTACGGGGGGATCGCAAAGTAAAACCTCCATCCCCAAAGCCCGCGCTATCCCGACGACGCGGGATCCGACATTCCCTACACCGATGACGGCAACGGATTTGTCCTTGAGCCTCCAGTTTCTCCGGGAGGCAAAAACGCAGAGGGCCGTTGCGATATATTCCGAGACCGAGTCCGCATTGCTTCCCGGCGCATAGCCGAATCCGATCCCGCGTGATCTCAGGTAGGTCAGGTCGACGTGGTCGATCCCGGCGCTTGCGGCGGCGACGAACCGGACGGCGCTGCCTTCAAGAATAGAGGCATCGACCCGGGTGATGGTGCGGACAATCAGTGCGTCGGCGTCCCGGATGGCCTCCTTGTTCAGCAGTCTTCCCGAAAAGGGCCGGACCTCTCCGAGCCCCGAGAATGCTTCCTCCCAATAGGGGATAGCCTCGTCAACGGTGATGATCATGAGAGCCCTGGAAAACGTCCAGACGTTATATGTTCAGCGTCAAACGCCGAACGTATAACTTCGAAAGTTCGAACCTTTTTTTATTCTACTTAACCGGGATTCATCAAATTATTGAATTCTTCTTCGGACAGGATCTTCACGCCCAGTTTTTTCGCTTTGTCCAGCTTGCTGCCCGGATTGCTTCCGGCTACCACATAATCGGTATTGAGCGAAACGCTCTTGGCGGCTTTCCCTCCCAGCCCGTGGATTCGTTCTTCCAGTTCGATGCGGCTGAAGTGTTCCATGGTTCCGGTCAGAACGAAGGTTTTTCCGCGGATCGCGTTGTGCCCCGACGAAAAGCGTTCGGGATTTTCCTGAGTCATGCGGACGCCGTTGCGCTTCAGGTCTTCGATAGTCCGTATTCCCGCTCCGCTGCGGAAGAACCGCGATACGCTTTCAGCCACGACAGGACCCACACCCGGTATTTCGGCCAGGGAATCCGCCGGCGCCTCCATCAGGGTGTCGATATTCCCCAATGCGTCCGCCAGCAGTGCGGCGTTGTGTTCGCCGACATGCCGGATGCCCAGGGCGGTCAGAACCCTTGCCAGTCCGCGGTCTTTGCTGGCGTCGATTGCGCCGACAAGTTTCTCGGCCGATTTTCTGCCCATACGATCCAGGCCGGCAAGGGTTTCCGCCTTGATGCCGTACAGGTCGGTCAGCGACCTGACGAGGCCGCGGTCCACGAGCTGATCGATCAGTGCCGGCCCCAGGCCTTCGATATCCATTGCCTGCCTGGAGGCGTAAAAGCGGAGGCGCTCTTTTAGCTGAGCCGGGCACGACGGATTGATGCACCGGATGTATGCCCCGCCCTCATCACGGGCCACCTCGCCGTCGCAGACCGGGCACCTTTTCGGGAACAGGTAGGGCTGCTCATCACCGGATCTTCTTTCCAGTTCCACCCTGACGACATGAGGGATGATCTTGCCCGCTTTTTCAACGACGACGCTGTCGCCGACGCGGATATCCTTGCGCGAGATCTCGTCGGCATTATGCAGGCTCGCTCTCGACACTTTCGTTCCGGCGATTTCGACGGTTTGAAGCTCCGCGACAGGTGTGAGCGTACCGGTTTTGCCGACCTGAACATTGATTTCCTTTATTCGGGTGCTTGCCTGGTAAAGCTCCACCTTGTACGCGATCACCCAGCGGGGGGATTTGCTGGTGGATCCCAGTTTCCCGCGCTGCGCGTAGTCGTTGACTTTGACGACGAGGCCGTCCGTTTCGTAATCGAAGGAATCGCGCTCCTCCAGCAGCTTCCCGCAATAGTCCAGCGCGTCGTCGATGGTGTCGAGTATTCCGCTGTGACGGACGACGGGAACTCCGAAATCCCGGACAATATCGAGAAACGCATCGTGGGAGGAAAGATCCAGGCCTCTCATCTCCCCTTCGCCGTAGGCGAAAAAGCGGAGGCGGCGGCGGGCGCACTGGCCGGGATTCAGGAGCTTGAGGCTGCCGGCCGTTGCATTGCGGCAGTTGGCGAAAATCCGCTCTCCCTGCTCCGCCTGCAGCTTGTTCAGCCGGGACAGCTCGGTGTTTGTCATGTAGACTTCTCCCCTGATTTCAAGCACCTCCGGGGGGGGGCGCCCGGGGGAGTGCAGCCTGAGGGGAATATCCCTCACCGTGCGCAGATTGTGGGTGATATCGTCTCCGCGGATGCCGTCCCCGCGGCTGAGCCCGAGCGCGAAACGCCCCTGCTCGAAGCGAAGGGAGGCGGAAACTCCGTCGATTTTCTGTTCAACCACGTAGCGCGGCAAATCGCCTCCAAGCCACCGCCGGATCCGGGCATCAAATTCCCGCACTTCCTCTTCGCTGTACGTGTTGTCTATCGAGAGCATGGGGATGGTGTGATTCGACTGGCGGAAGCCCGCGACCGGCTGTCCCCCGACTCTCTGCGTCGGGCTGTCCGGTGTGATCATCCGTGGATTTTGTCTTTCGAGCTCCTCGAGCTCCTTCATCATCCGGTCGAATTCCAGGTCGCTGATTTCGGGATTCGCCTCGATATAGTACTTGCGGTTATGGTATTCGATGATGGCGCGTAATGTCTCGATCCTTCCTTCGATGCTGTCCGTACCGCCTTTTTTGTCCATTGCCATAAATTGCATCCCTAATTCTTCTATCCATTGCGACGGAAGGGTATTAAGATTATAGTATCGTTTTCATCCGTCCGCGAAACATTTGTAGCCGCCGGGGGTCGCCACGGACGAAGATCGATTGTGGAGGTAGCCATGAGCGAAGCGGCGCCGAACTCTTCCGAGCTTTCCGGACAAACCGGCCGAAATGAAGAACAGGAACCGGCTCCAAATACCTGGGATATTCTCGGCGAAATAGAGCGTTTTTCCCGTCTCAGCTGCGACTTGAAGGATTGCCTTTCGGCGATCACGCGTAAAATTATCGACTCCTTAAGCGAGCTGAAAACCGTCCGGCAGGCGCTGGCCTGGAAGAAAGAGGAGCTGAAAGAGCTGTGCGGCATGGAAACATCCGCGGCCGCCCTTATGAAACTCCAGGAAGAACACCGGTTGAAGCAGTCCGAATTCGAAGATTTTATCGAAAACCGGCGCAGGCTCTGGGAAGAGGAACAGGAGCGGATGCGCAAGGAAGATGAAGAATACCGCCGGGCGCTCGGCATCCGTCGGCGAGAGGAAGAGGAGGCGTTCCGCAGCAGGCTCGACCGGGAAATGGTATTGGGCCGGCAGAAGCTGGAGGAAGAGCTGAGGCAGGTCCGGCAGCAGGAAATTGAAAAGCAGGAGTCCCTGAAACGGGATCTCGCGGAGCGCGAACAGGCTCTCGAGCGCAAGGAACTGGAATGGATTCGTATGATACGGGAACTCGAGCTGCTCATGACCAGGCTGATGGAGCAAACCCGTAAAAAGAGCCCCGGGACCGAACCGGCCGCCGCGGGTTGCCGGGAGGATGCGGCTCCGCCATGCGGCGCTATGGAATTCGGAGTCCCGTCGGTTCCCGAAAAAAATGCGCAACGGCGCGAAAATCCGGGGATCGCCCTGGAACCGGCCGGCGATGATATTCCTTCCCTGGCGCCCGTGAGGGGGATGTTGTTTCCCCAGAGACGCGGGATTGAAAATATCCAGGCTGATTGGAAGGATAACCGGGAACCGTTGCCTTTCAGGCTGCCCCCTAAGGATACGATTTAGCAGAGGGTTGTCTTCGCTTCCCCGTTTGATTTCATGAATCTTTTCCTGAAGTAGTGCAGGCAGGCTATGCCCAGGATCCCACCGGCAGTATCGATGCACACGTCTCCGATTGCCGGATACCTATCCGGCGTCAGGCCCTGATGCCATTCGTCTGAAATCGCGTATAGAACCACCAGGATCCCGGCGGCCCAAAACCGGGATTGTGGCGGAATCCGCTGCCGGGAAAATGCATGGAAATACGCCGCTCCCAGCAGCGCGTATCCCGCAAAATGGCCTCCCTTCATGGCGAGAAAGTTCATGATGCCGAAATCGGGGAGGCGGGATCCCGAGGTGGAAGACGCGATAAAAATGATGCCCATGATTAAAAATGCCGGCCCCCACCGGGAAAGCAGTTTTTTCATCCGCCCAATCCCCCGTAATGTAAATCCGTCGACGGCTCCTATTGTAACAAATAATCCCCTGCAGCGGGGCGTCCCGTTCGTCCGCTTCGGGAAGTTTCCGTTTTATGCGCCGACAGGGGAGCGGACCGGGTGTTCTGTCTTGACATGCCGGAAGGCGGGCTATTAAGATTGCTTTTTATGTTTTGATGGTCTGGTTGGCAGAAGCGATTTCCAATCCTATCGATACCGCCGAATGAACAATACAGCGAACGAGGTCGAGGTCAGCATCTGTAGCGCCCTGGACAACCTCGAGCTGATTCAGGTTCTCACGGACAGCCTGACCTGTTTTATGCATTTTGACGAGGATTCCGCGCATTGGATTGGGATGTCGGTCCGGGAATCGGTGACCAATGCGATTCAGCACGGCAACAAGCTGGATGTCCATAAAAAGGTGGATGTCCGTTTTGAGGTTCTGCCGGACCGCATTTCCATAACCGTCAAGGACCAGGGGGCGGGCTTCCGCGTGGACGAGATCCCCAGCCCTCTGGATTCCGCGAACCTCCTGAAACCCAGCGGAAGAGGTATTTTCTACATACGGACCTTCATGGACGAGGCGGAGTTCCGATGCCCGTCCGAGGGAGGAACGGAAGTCTATATGATGAAAAAGAAATCTAATCAAGGAGAATAGATATGAAGATCGAAACACGCACCGTAGGAGATGTGAAAATTCTGGACTGCAGCGGCAGGATTACGCTGGGAGAAGGAACCATGGTCGTTCGCAACACGGTGCGTGAACTGGTGAACGCCGACAACAAGAAAATCATTCTCAACCTTGCCGAGGTGAACTACATCGACAGCTCCGGAATCGGAGAGCTGGTGAGCACGTACACGACCGTCACCAACAACGGAGGGCAACTCAAGCTTCTGGGTTTGACACGGAAGATTCAGGAACTGCTTGCAATAACAAAATTATTGACGGTTTTCCAAACCTACGAGGAAGAGCGGAAGGCTTTGGAGAGCTTTTAGCGGGCCTATCCGAAAATCCTTGTGAAATCGATCACCTTCGACAGGTCGTTGAAAACCGCGAAACCCATCAGCAGGATCAGGAACACGAAGCCTACCTGAACGATTTTTTCTTTGAGATTGATGCTGAGGTCCCTGCGGATCAGCCCTTCAATGGCGAGAAGCGTGATCATCCCCCCGTCCAGTATCGGGATGGGGAGCAGGTTGAAGATACCGAGCTGGAGGCTTATATAGGCGATAAATTCCAGGAAGAACGCAATATCTCCCGTGCGGGCGGCATCTCCCGAGATCTGGGCGATCCCGATCGGTCCGGAAAGGGTGCGGGGGGAAGCGGATCCCTTCAGCATTCTTCCGATTACGCGGAAGGTGAGAGCGGCTCTTTCATAGTTCTGGCGGACGGATTCAACCAGGGCTTCCGCTAATCCGAATTTCTGCCGATCTCGCTGGTAGTCCGGGCTGAAGCCGATCAGCGACCGGCCCTCCCGTTCGATCGGCGTAATGGCCAGATTCAGCATTTTCCCCGGAAGTTCACTGGTGGGCGTCTCCCATATATCGCGCCCCGTTCCCTCCTCCACACGAAATACCTGGAAAACCAGCGGCACTCCCTTGCTTTCGGAAATGATATTCAAAATTTGACTGAAATCGCTGCCGGTTTTGCCGTTCCCTGTGACGGAAATTATTATATCTCCCGCCTGCAAACCGGCCTTCTGGGCGGGCAGATCATTTTCCACCGCATACACGACTGTTTTCGGGCGCTGGAATCTGAATCCGAGAGATTCGGAAGTGACGACATCGACATCCGAAGGGGGGACGGTCAGTTGAAGGATCTGCTCGCCTCGAGACACTTCCATTCTGAGAGTGTCCTTAGGCGCCGTTACCAGCGCGATTTCCAGATCCTTCCATGTGTCGACCGGGTTCCCGTAGACGGACAGGATGCGGTCTCCCGTCTGGAGACCCGCTCTCCTGGCGATCGAATTTGCTTCGACCGGACCGACGATGGCGGGTTCCGTTTCGTGCGGCGCCACCCAGATTCCCTGTGTGTAATTGAAGAAAGCCAGAATGGCTGCAGCCAGAAGGATGTTCATCAGGGGGCCGGAGATGGCCACGAGAAACCTGTGCCATCTGGGATGGGACAGGAATTCGTCCGGCGCGCCTTCGCGATCGCTTTCATAATTCTCGCCGGCCATTTTTACATACCCCCCAAGGGGTATGGGACCTAGACGGTAATCGGTTCCGCCGCGTTTTAACCCTAAAAGCTTGGGCCCGAATCCGATTGAGAAAACCAGAACCCGGATTTTCAGGAATTTGGCCATTGCGAAATGGCCGAATTCGTGAATTGTGATGGTGATCCCGAGTACCACTATGAAAGCCAGGATAGTCGTAAGCAACTGTCTTCTCCATGAATGCTTTTCGGGCCGCCCTTCCCTGCATCCTGCCTGAAAGACCGATCAACCGTCTTTCCATATCATGCACCAAAGATTGAAGGGGCTCAACCCTTGCCGGTATTTAATTCTCTTCGTCGCGCCGGACTGTAAGCTTAGGGATTCCGCAACTCCCCCGAAACGCCTGTGCCGGGAGGTTTTGTTTGTTTTTCTGCCCTCGTGTAGACAGATCGGGTTCTTTCGTCGGAGTTGCGGTCAAGATCGATTTCCGGTCGGCAGGGCCGTCTTAGGGTTCGCGCAAAAATAAGTTTACATTTTGGCGCGAGCGCCGGACGGGCAGATGCTAAGGCGGCGCAACTCAAGAGTTGCG
>JAFGAO010000212.1 GCA_016933615.1 Acidobacteriota bacterium | reverse complement strand
CCTGGTCCGCGAGGGCCACCTGGACCAATCCTGAGCCGGTACGCGGGGGGATCGGTTTCAGGTCTTGCATTATTGCTTCAGCGAATATCCCTGACGGCACTGCTTTTGCCGAAAGCACCGGCATCCGCTCGGGCCTTATTCCTGAAAGCATTGACATACGCCTTCTGATGAGCGGCCCTCAGTGGCCCGTCACATTCTTCTTGCGCCCATGGAAGTGGTGTGCTACATTTTTTCTGCGGCGCGTTACAGGCAAAACGAGATTTCAGCCATGGCTTCGGCCGTATGGGTCAGAGTGGAGGTCCGATGAAGATCACGCGAAAACAATTTCTCTGTTCCCTGGCGGGGATCGCGGGAGCGGGTTTCTGCTTCCCGCAAGCGACCGGGAAAAAGGAACCGCTGGCAATGAAGGAACTGGGCAAGACGGGCATGCGGGTCACTACCCTCGGCCTGGGAGCTTCCCGTACCCTGGAACCCGCGCTGATCCAGGCGGCCGTTGAGCGGGGCATCCGCTTCATCGATACGGGACGGTCGTACATGAACGGGAAAAACGAGGAGATGCTCGGCCAGGCGCTTCGGGAGAAACGCCCACAGGTGCTCATCCAGTCAAAGATCAAATTGCCGAAGGGTTTTTCCGGCGCCCTGGCGGACAAGGAGGTTGCGGCGCACCTGGAAATGAAGCTGGGCCAGAGCTTGAAGGCCCTGCGCAGCGATTGGCTGGATGTGCTGCTGCTGCATGGGATCGAGGAGGAGTCGATCCTTGAACATGACGAGGTGCGGGAGTTTTTCCGCCGGGCCAAGGCGGCGGGCAAGATCCGCGCCTGCGGTTTTTCCACCCACAAAAACCATGTGGCGCTCCTGGAAAAAGCGCTGAAGACGGGATTTTACGAAGTGGTCATGCTGCCCTTCAATCCCTTCGGCGGCTTCCGCCATTCCATCGGCGGTTGGTCGGCCGCATGGGACCAGGACCGCCTGATCAAGGCCTTGAAGCAAGCCCACGCGGCGGGCATTGGTCTGGTGGCCATGAAAACCTGCTCGGCGCAGCCCTATGCCCTGCGCGAGGGTGAAGCGCCATCCCTGGCCGGGGCCGTGCGCTGGGTGACGGACAATTCTTATATCGCCAGCGCCGTCCCCGCCATGGCGAATTTCACCCAGCTGGAAGAGCACCTCTCCATGCATCGGGCCTGAGCCGCCTGGAACACAGGGATGGTGCTTGTTTTCTTGCCCGACTCGTTCTTTCGCATTCCTTTCATGCCGTGGCATCGACCCCGGTGAGTTTGTCCTGACGCTGGCGAACTCGGCCAGACAATCACTTCAAATATCCTGATTGCACACGAACAAGCCCCGTCCCGCAAGGCCCCCGTTGTCGGCGCTTTACACTTTTTTTCTTAAAAGCTAGAATCCCCTTTCCGGCTTCTGCGGATCATGGAGCAAAAGATGAGCGGGCGCAATCCCAGGATGAAATTGTCGTTCCCGAGGGTTTTCTGGATCGCCAACGTCATGGAGCTTTTCGAGCGCGGGGCGTACTACGGCATGAACTCCGTCCTGGCGATCTACCTGACCACCCGGCTGGTCGACGGCGGGCCGGGATTCAGCGAGGACGCCGTGGGCTTTCTGCAGGCGATCGTCTATGCCGTCACCTACATCGTCCCGATCCTGGGCGGGGCGCTGGCCGAAAAGTACGGCTACCGGCGCATGCTGATCCTGTCTTTCTGCCTGCTCGCCAGCGGATATTTCATCACCGGCACCTTTCACACCTATGGCCTGATCTTCGCCGCCCTCCTGTTCATGGCCTTCGGCGCCGGGCTCTTCAAGCCCATCATCTCGGGGACCATCGCCCGCAGCACGACCGGGGCCAATTCCGGCTTCGGCTTCGGCATCTACTACTGGATGATCAACCTGGGGGCCTTCCTGGCGCCGATCGTGGTGAATGTCATCCGCGGCTCCAAGTCCTTTGCCTGGAACCAGGTTTT
>JAFGAO010000211.1 GCA_016933615.1 Acidobacteriota bacterium | reverse complement strand
CGGAAAGCAGCCGGCAGTGTTCTCCATGGATCACCGCCGGCCGCTGACTGCCGGCTGATTTACCGCCAGTTGTCGATCTGGACCGCCTGGCCGGGCCTCAGGCCGCCGATCATCCAGTAATTGTTATTGGACGCGCCGGTGACGATGAGCGTAACGCCGCCTCCGCCCATCATGCCGAAGCCGCCGCGTTTTGCCTGCCCGGCGAATTTGCCGGCAGGCGCTTTTCCGGGAGCGGGCGCTTTTGCTGAAGTTGCTCCGGGAGCGGGCGCTTTTCCGGGAGCAGGCGCTTTGGCCGAAGCTGCGCCGGCTGCGGGCGGGTTGGCGGACTGGTTGATCCATTCGTTCAGTTTCGCCACGGAGTCATACCCGGCATCCCGGACGAAATTGGCGATGGGCGGGCTCAGGACTACAAAAGTCCCGAACAGGCCCGGATTCTGCTGCTCGTGGATTTCCTTGATGATCTGGGGATAGTTCATGTCGGGCCCCCAGCGGTTGACTTTCCAGTTCGCGGCGGAAAGAATGCCCCACCCGCTGAACGAGGTGGCGACATTTTCGCCTTTCTGGAATCCGCGCGTTACTGAGAACGGCTCAAACGGGGAATCCTCCTCGTTTTCGGCGATGATGAGGGCGAGCGCGTTCTGGGCGTTGCCGACCGTGCCCATGTAGGTCGTCCCGACCTTGCCGCAGTTGCCCCCGTTGATGGAAAGCAGGTTCCAGGCCCTTCCGATGGCCGTATTGGCGTGCGCGTAAGGCCCCACGGCGCCGACATCGTAATTGAGCCCGAGTTCATCGCGGATTTCGCCGTTGATGACGGCGCCCGCCGAGAAACCGTTGTCGGACACGTTGATGGACGACATGCCGGTGGAGCCCAGGGCCAGAATGACCGGGAAATATTCCGGTTTGGCGCCCGCCATGACCGCGTTGATCGCCGCGGTCCTGACCGTATAGGTCCAGGTTTCGCCGGCCTCGGACCCGGGGTTCATTCTGCCGAGCTGTTCGTCAGGCTCGTGGCTGGTGGCCTTCAGCATTTCGGCGACCTTTTCTTCCGTCGGCAGGATCACGGGCATGAAATCGGTGTATCGTTTTTCAAGGAACAGCTGCTGAAGTTCGTCGGGAGTGCCGGTGTAGGTCGCCGGACCCATGTTACGCTTCAATTCTCCCGTCTTCTTTTCTTCGGCGGTCAGAGGCTTGGTGAGATGTTCCACCATTTCCTTCATGACCGGTTTTCCCGTGATCGGATTGTTGCCTTCAACAATCTGGGTCTTGAGCTGCGCTTCGGTTTTGGCCCAGACCGGACCGAGGAAGTACTGGATACGGAGGCCGGGCATGCCGTAGTTGAAGGATACCTCAGCTTCCTGGGTGGCAAAATCGTGAAGGATCAAAGGGATTGCCGGTTTTTTGAGCTGGGATTCGATATCGATGGAGAGGCGAACCGCCCCTGGAGCACAGACACTTCAATGCCCCAGCCCGACGATTGCGGCATCCCCTTTTTCACCGATCTCGGTCATCACAGCCGGAGGTATGTTGGTCATTCCGCCCGACCGGATCTCGAGTTTGGTTTTCGGATAGTTGGCTTTGAACCAGTCCATCATTACCGCCATAAGACGGTCGGTTCCAATGTAGCCGGTGTTTACAAAATAGATGGTCTTGCCGTCCAGAGTATCCAGGCGCGGAGCCATCTGCTTGGCCTGAATCGGCGGCGGTGTGCCCATCGGGTTGAGCACCGTGATTTTCGGCATGGCCGCCGCTCTGTTTCCCTGCGCATAGGTCTGATTGCTCAGGATTGAAAAACCCAGAGCGAGTCCCACGCACAGGATTGCGATCACTGCAATACGCAACTTCATGCGCAATTCCTCCATGTTTGAATTAGTTAATACTGCCACAGGGCAAATTACGTCCTAAAAAGGGCGCGGTTACAATAAAAAAATTCATTATAACTCTTTTCTGCGGCGTCCACCGGTTTTCGACTTCGTGATGTATATATCCCGATGCCGCCGATACGGCTGCCGGGCATGCCTCCTGGCCCGGCCGTCGGCAGCAACCAGGTTGTCGAAAAGCCTTCGGACCGGCCGCGCCGCCGTCAGCTGCCGGCATAAATGAGATCCTCTGGCCCGGTCGTTGATATTCCGGTATTCGGCGAGTGGGCAGCGTTTGGAATTCATCCCCGGAAGCGCTAAGGGTTCGCGCAAAAATAAGTTTACATTTTGGCGCGAGCGCCGGACGGGCAGATGCTAAGGCGGCGCAACTCAAGAGTTGCGT
>JAFGAO010000210.1 GCA_016933615.1 Acidobacteriota bacterium | reverse complement strand
GCAGCTGCGCCCCGAAAAGCAGCCCCAGGCACAGAATAAGAAGTGTGGAAATAAGGAATGCAAAATGGATTCTGCCCCTGATCATGATCCGCCGTCCCCCGGGTATGGTGTGTCCGATAAATCCAATGATTCTGTTCTTTCATCATATTAGACGCCCTTCCGCCCCTTTTTATTAGAAAAAAATAAGTTTTCATCGGGGTCGGGGCCGGTATCGCTATCGGTGTCGGAAGATTGGCATATACGTCTGAAAAAACAGATTCTGTACTTTGCGATCGATCCCGATTCCCAACCCGACCCCGAGACCCGCTTTACGGAGCAAGTCAAAGCCAATCCTTATAGGCGTGGTCGATGAATCGAAGCTCGTTGCCGCGATGGGTGATCGCGAAGGTTTTTGTGATATTTCTCTGAGTCTCTATGCGTTCTTTGCGCCTCTGCGGTGAACTTTTTATCCTTTTTGGGGTTGTTTCCCTCTGCATCGGAGTAGAAATCCGGACGATTATCGTTAATACTTCTACCTTTCCATCGAGGAGATGAAGATGACGGAAGCACCCGGAGTGAATTTCATTCAGGAAGCGGTTCGGGAAGACCTGGCCGCGGGCCGTTATACAAAGGTTATTACCCGGTTTCCCCCGGAACCCAACGGGTATCTGCACATCGGCCACGCCAAGGCGATCTGCATCGATTTCGGGATTGCCGAGGAATTCGGCGGCCTCTGCAATCTGCGCTTCGACGATACCAACCCGACCAAAGAAGAGCAGCACTACATCGACGCCATCCAGGATGGGGTACGCTGGCTCGGCTTCGACTGGGGCGACCGGCTCTACTACGCTTCCGACTATTTCGCACAGATGTACGAATGGGCCATCCAGTTGATCAGGGACGGCAAAGCCTATGTCGACGACCAGACCGCGGATGAAATCAGGGAAAACCGCGGCACCCTGACCGAGCCCGGAAAGCCGAGCCCGTACCGGGACCGCGGCGTCGAGGAAAACCTGGACTTGTTCGAGCGGATGCAGGCGGGGGAATTCCCGAACGGCTCCAGGGTCCTGCGGGCCAGGATCGACATGGCGTCGCCCAACCTGAACATGCGGGATCCGGTCATGTACCGCATCCTGGCCGTGCCGCACCACCGGACCGGGGATCGCTGGAAAATCTATCCCATGTACGACTGGGCGCACGGCCTGGAAGACTCCATCGAACGGGTCAGCCACTCGCTGTGCTCCATTGAATTTCAGGATCACCGCCCGCTCTACGACTGGTTCCTCGAGCAGCTCGGCATCTTTCATCCCCGGCAGATCGAATTCGCCCGTCTGGAACTCGAACATACGGTGCTGAGCAAGCGCAAGCTGATCCAGCTGGTCAGCGGAAACTACGTGGGCGGCTGGGACGATCCGCGGCTGCCGACCCTGGCCGGTTTGCGCCGGCGGGGATACACCCCGGCCTCCATCCGCAACTTCTGCGACCGCATCGGGGTTTCCAAGGCCCACAGCGTTGTGGAATTCGCCCTCCTGGAGCACTGCCTGCGCGATGACCTTAACAAAACCGCCCCCCGCACCATGGCCGTGATGCGGCCGCTCAAGCTGGTTCTGACCAATTATCCCGAGGGGAAGGTCGAGGAGCTGGAGGCGGACGTCAATCCGGAAGACCCTTCGGCGGGCAGGAGGAAAATCCCGTTCAGCCGGGAACTGTGGATAGAACAGGACGATTTCCGCGAGGACCCGCCCAAGAAGTTTTACCGCCTGTCGCCCGGGCGCGAAGTGCGCCTCAAGTACGCCTACTACATAACCTGCAATGAAGTCGTCAAGGATCCCGGCACGGGAGAGGTGACCGAACTGCGCTGCATGTACGACCCCGAAACGCGCGGGGGATGGGTGCCGGGTGGGCGAAAAGTGAAGGGAACCTCGCACTGGGTGTCTGCCGCACATGCCGCGCGCGCGGAGTTCCGGCTCTACGACCGTCTTTTCACCAGGCCGAATCCGGACGAGGACGGGCAGTTTTTGTCGAACCTGAATCCGCAGTCGCTGGAAAAAATATCCGGGTTCATCGAAGCCGGACTGGCGGGCGCGCCTGCCGGCGCCCGCTACCAGTTCGAGCGCCTGGGATATTTCTGTGTCGACCCCGATTCGTCGCCTGAAGCGATGGCCTTCAATCGCAGCGTTTCTCTCAAGGATACATGGGCCAGGATCGAATCCAATCTGAAGCTGTAATCAGACCCTATTGTTCCGATTAATAAAATTTTTAAGAAAAGTGAACCATCCGGCCATAAAACAACTCTACTGTCTCGATTGCTTGGAAACGTCCGGCCGGACCATGAAAAGCGATCGTTTTCCTTGCGCGGAAATAATTATATTCATATCAAGCTGACTGCGGAAGAAACGAGGGCGCGCCCCCGGCGCAGGCGGGAAAAAAGAGGAAGGGCGAAGCTGGAAGCTGCCGTCCTCATTCAGTGCGGCCGCTCTTGTATTCTCCGAATCAAGGCCCCCGGGGCGGATTCAAGCAATGGCTTTGTCGATAACGGCTGAAACGAATGCCCGAACCCGCTGGAAGTCCGCGGGAATCAAGGAAGAACAGCTCGTCCGGTTCCTGGAAAAGAGGATCGAATTTTACCGGCGCTGCATGGCGTGGGCATTCATCATGGGATTGCTGGCCGGCGTGGATATTTTCTGCGGGGAACGGACATTTTCCTTGTATAAGGCTTCCGGCCCGGAGCCGGTTTTCACCAAATTCCTTCTATGCTTCTTCATCGCGACAGCAGGGATCGCGGCCGGTTTCGCCTGCCGGCGTCGAACCGGATTCCTGAAAGGCTGCCTGGATAAAGTATCGAGGGATTTCGGCGAACGCCACTACAACCCGAAGCCGGCGCCGGGCGGGATTATCACGGAGATGCAGGTTCTTTTCGGCATGATGCTTGTCTTTTCCGCCGGCATTGCCGTAACCGGGTATCCTGTACCCGTGCTGCCCTCTTTCCTGGACAGCGACCTCCTGAGGATCATGCTTCTTTCGAGTTTTGTCGGAGTATGCTGGCTCTCCGTGCGCCCGGATCGCAAGAATTCCCCCATCCGGACCCGTTCCCTTCAGAATTTTCTGCAGCGGCAGAAGGCACCGTTCTCGTTGGGCAGGCGGTCCGAAGTGAACCGGGCGCACGCAATGAAGAGTCCGGCTATGCGGGAGGCCCGGCGGCTGCACACAAACCGCACGATTCATCCGTAAATCACACCGTTGCACGACGGCACGTCGAAACGCAACTTAGGGTTCGCGCAAAAATAAGTTTACATTTTGGCGCGAACCCTTATTTCACGTCCGCACGTTTGCGCGTGCAGCGGCGTTTTGAACCTGCAACGGAGCTTTTTGTTTTTAACGTTCAACATGCAACGGATTAATAGACCCCATACTCCATGACCGCTTCCGTCATGGCGCGCATGTTTTCAGGGCTGCATTTGTCGACGCTGGCGCCGCCGGTCAGGATGAACCCGCCCCCTTCGCCGCATACTTCGATCAGTTTGCGGCAGTAGTCTTTGACGGCCCGGGGCGTTCCCGTGCACAGCAAAGATGCCGGCACGTTGCCCGCGATGCAGGCGTTGTCGCCGAGTATTTTCTTGGCCTCGAACATATCGGTCTGATCGAAATGCCACACGACCTTCCCTCTGGGCAGATCCCGGATGATATCCAGGCGCTGGTTGTATTTCCCTTCGGCGAACAGCAGCGGCACGACGCCTTCCTCAACCAGGCCCAGGATGACTTTCCTGAACGCGGGCCAGTAGAATTTTTCATACTGTTTGCGGGACATGAAGGTATCGTCGCCCTTGTGCAGGGCGAAAAATACTATCGGTTTTCCCGACATCCGGACCCCGTCCAGGCCGCAGTCGATATTCATCTGCGTGACCTTGTCGATCGCCGCCATCAGCTTGTCCGGCCGGCGGTACATGTCCCTGATTATGCCCTTTGTCCCTCGCAGCGTATCCGCCAGGATATCGTAGGGCGCGTGCGACTGGCCCCCGAAAAGCGACGGGTATCCGGCCGCCGCGGCCTCCTTTTCAAACTGCAGAAGCGGGCCCATCCATCGGGCGGTTTCCTCGCCGTAATCAATGATCGCCCGGTAGGCGGCCCGGACCTGGGGCATGACGGCGGGCATCAGAAACCTGTTGGCCATGCCGAGTATGAAAGGGGTGGGCGGAAAATGCTCGAAGGGAGCCAGCGCCCCGATGCTTCGGGGAATGTAGCGCCGAAGGCAGAAATCGGTCAGATCTTCGAGAAACAGGTCGTAGTCTTCCGCCTTCATGTACTCGCCTTCAACAAACTGCACCATCGAGGCGTGGTCGGGCAGCCCGTGCCCGGGCCATCTTACGGTCCGGGTGTCCACGATTTCCGACGCTTTGGCCGAGGGCACCATCATCGGCCCGATATAGGTGTCGGATTCAAATTCGTTCAGGAATTTCCGGTAGGCCCGGCAGAGGCGTTCGTTGTCGTGCATGGCCTCCTTCAGGGTCATGCCCGCATAATATAAGGGAAAGGATCCGGCCGGCAGGATCAGGGGCACCCGGTCCGGTTTTTCCAGCCTGAAAACCTTGATGAATCTCGTGAGCCTTTCCCGGTAGGCTTTCTTAGCTTCGGCATCCTTGAACTCTATTCCCGGGGCGTCCAGCCACTGCTGGAATCTTTTCTCCTGCTTCTGTTCCGGAGTCTCTCTGTCGGCCATTAATAAATGCTCCTCTGACTGAATATACTGAAGTTGCAGGTTGGACGTTATAACGCGGCAGTTTAAAAGAAAAAGCTTCGCTGCAGGTTGCAATCAGCCTGTCATTATCCGATGATCTTGCCGCCAATGCAACGTTCAGCGACGCTTTTGGTTCTTGACGTTCAACGCGCAACCCGCCTACGTACAACATCGTTAAGATATCCTTGATTCAGGCTTCCGACCGATTATAGGATAGCCTGGCTCCAAAGAAAGAATTGATAATGCTGATCGTGCGTCTTCATTATACTCATACCGTAATGGATTGGACCTTGATTGCAACCTGAAATTATTCCAAAGAAGGATCTCATGTCGAGGGGCAAGATTGTCACGGCTGCTTTCACATGCACCATGACGCCGAATATTTTGACGTATCCGCAGACAATCGAAATTTCCGAGCTGTTCCGGATAAGGGAAGGGAAGATCGACCGGATCGAAGCCGTGATCCATTCCGTGAGCTACAGCATGAAATCGGAAGTCTGGGTTCGCCCTATATAATAAAGAAATGGGGCATTTCCGGCACGATTCTGTAACGAGAGCCTTCCCATAACGTAAAACAAAACTGGGGGCGTCCCGGAAAATGCGGCCATCGGTGGCGCAGCCCTCTAGAAGAAAAAGCTGGATTAGGGTTTGGGCCTGATCGGGAACTTATTGTAGAATGGACGGAACCAATGGAGGTGTCGTAAATGGCTGGAGATAAAAAGACCATGCCTGAGAAGGCAGACAAGAAAAAATTTTCACGGCGTGATTTCGTCGTCGGCGGCGGAACGGCTCTCGCGGGCGGTGCCCTGGCTGCTGTTTCACCCGGAGCGGCGCAGGCCGCCATAAAACAGGACAGTTATCCGCTGGCGACGCATTATCTGGTGTACGACAGCAAACACTGTGCCGGATGCTACCGCTGCATGACCGCATGTTCGCTCGTACACGAAGGTGAAATCAACTTTTCCCTTGCCCGGCTCCAGATGCACCGGGCCGTTCTGGATGAATACCCTTTCGATATTTCAATCAATGTGTGCCGGCAGTGCCCCACCCCCCTGTGCGTGGAAAACTGCCCGACGGGCGCAGCCCATATCAGCGCCGAAAACGGCAACATCAGAATGATCGACAAGGATAAATGCATCGGGTGCAAGACCTGCATAAAATCGTGCCCCTTCATCCCGTATCGTCCCATATGGAATCATTACACGAACAAAGCCACCAAATGCGACCTGTGCGTGGATACGCCCTACTATAACAAGAAGGGCGGCCCCGGCGGATCCCAGGCCTGTGTCGAGGCGTGCGTCGCAAACGCTCTGAAGGTTGTGACCGAGCTGCCGGATCAGACCGACATCAGCGGATATGACCGCGACCTTCAGCCGCCCCGCAAGGCCATGCCGAAAATGCCTTTTGGAGCTCCGAAGGGTAAATCCAAAGCAGCCCCGGCTGCAAAAGAGTCTTAGGAAAGGAGGATGCTTATGGCAACGCCAGGATTTGCTGGAAAAATTTTATTGGTGGATTTGACGAAAAAAGAAATCATCCCTCTGGATACGGATGAATATGCGATGTACGGCGGCGGTCACGGTACCTCCACGGCCCTTTTCTGGGAATACTGCGTCGCTCGTGAGAACTGGGATCTTCAGGATGCTTTCGATCCGAGAAATATGGTTTCCCTGATGACGGGAGCCATAGTCGGGACGGGAGTTCCCCACGGCGCCAGGACGAGCGTATCGGGGATGTCTCCGCAATGCTATCCCGTCCAGTGGTTCTGCCACAGCAATTTCGGCGGCACCTTCGGCACCATGCTGAAACTGGCGGGGTGGGACGGAGTAGCCGTAATCGGTAAGGCGGACAAACCCGTCTATATCAATATTGCCGACGACAAGGTCACGCTGGAAGACGCCCAGAACTTGTGGGGCCTTACGACATGGAAGTGCCAGGAAGAGATCTGGAAGAGATCCGGCATCCGTTACGGCCAGGAATGGGTGAATCTGGACGGCAGCTACACGATGCAAAGACCCGCTATTGTTACCATGGGGCCCGCGGGTGAAAACATGACCCGGGTTGCCGCTCTCGTTCACGGCGGCGGCAGCGGCGCCGGCCAGGGCGGTTTCGGCGGCGTGTTCGGCTCCAAGAACCTGAAGGCGGTTGCCGTCATGGGCTCCAGCAGCCTCAAAATCGCCGATCCCAAGGGACTGCAGAATGCCCTGGAATGGATGGAAAAGACCTGGGGCGGGGGTGGCGGAGGCTTCGGTTTCGGCGGGGGCCAGGACGTCCAATCCTGCTGCGCGGGCTGCGGCACCGCCAGAAAGTGCCATAACCGGACCCGGGCACACGGCCAGGATTCGGATGACTGCGCCGAATCGACCCTGTTCAGCCAGACACCGTCAAACGGACAGATTCCCTCGGATGCCAATGCAAGGGGGATGGATCTGTGCCAGGAGTACGGCATCAACGGCATGGAATGCTGCTTCCAGGGTCCCATGTCGTTCAAAACGGACCACAACCCGGATTTCCCGATTCAGCCCGAGGTTCCGGCCTACACGGCCCTCGGCTGGTATATGAAAAAGATGTACGACATGGGCGTTATCGGGCCCGGAACAAGCTACGACATGGCGCCGCTGAACATGAAGCAGTTCAATACGAACGAGTTCATGGAAATCTATGCGCTGGCTCTTTCAAAGCGCCACGGAATCGGCGATATGCTGGCGGAAGGGACCGCCCGCTTCTGCGAAAAGCTGGGCAGGACCGAAGACTTCAAAACCCTGTGCCGGCTGACCATGTGGGGCTACCAGGACCACTGGTCCATGCCCGGAGTGGAATGGGCCTACGGGAATCTGATGGATTCACGGGATATCAACAGCCACGATATCACCCATTCGCCCGGTGGCGGATTCGGCGGCGGCGGAGCCGCTCCGGATGCCGAGAAATTCGTCAGGACCATGGCCCAGCGGACAGCGCCCTTCAACGATCCGTTCTGGTTCGACTACAGCTGGGAAGGAAAACAGGCCTATGATACGGGCATTTTTTCCAGGCATAAGGCGCAGTTCACCGCCTGGCACCAGCATTACTGGAACTACTACAAGGAGTCGGTCGGTTTCTGCGACTGGGGCTACTCGAATTTGTACAGCGGATCCCACCCGCAGAATTTCGGGAAAACGCCTGAGGTGGAGCCCCGGCTTCTCAACGCGGTCACCGGCAAGAACCATACCTTCGAGGACGGCATTGAGATAGGCCGGCGCGCCTGGAACCTGAAGCGCGCCATATTCGTGCTCCAGGGGCGGCACAGGAAAATGGAGAATTTTACGGGCTATTATTACCGGCCCGGAGCCTCCTATTGCGGCTATTCACCCAACCTGCCAATATTCGACGGGTCGAAATGGGAAATCAAGAACTCCAAGGAGCTGTATTTCACGGAAGACGGGGTCGAGCACTGGAAGACTCACTTCTATGACATCGAGGGATGGAATCAGGATTCCGGCTATCCGACGCGAAAGACTCTTGAGGATCTGGGGATGAAACATGTCGCCGATTACCTTGAGTCCAAGGGCAAGCTGGGCGCCGCGTAGAAGCCCGGCCGGTTTGACTTCATGAGGGGTCTTCGGGGAGTCATTCCCCGAAGACCCCTTTTTCTATTCCGTCTACTCGGATTTATTGAAATTACGGCAATATTCGTAGATGATGAAACCGCCGGCGCAGATGCATCCTGAAACCGCCGGCGCCGGAAAATTGCGACCGGAATTCCATCCCATACTGGAGCATGCGAAGAATGAGCGAGACATTGATGCCCCTGCTCGATCCGCGGGGGAAGCAGGAAAGGCCCGTTATCAAACTGGCGCACAGGATCGGCATCGAAGAACTGAAAAAGGGGAAAATCCTTTTTTACGACAACACCAAGCTCGGTTTCTGCAATTACGGCGAGGTTTTTGTCCGCATCAAGGAGCGCTTCAGGGAAATGGGCGTCGGGAACTTCGTCGATTACCAGGAAACCGTGCGCGGCAAAGACACCAGAGCGCTGGAAGCCTATGCCGCGATGCTGGCCGAAGAGAAGCCGTCCGCGGCTGTTGTGGCCCTGGGCGATATGGGGACATCCCCGGCAACCTGCATTGTGACCATGGCGCTGGAAAAGCTCGGAGTGCCCGCCGTCTATATCACGGCGCCTCCCGGCGGCGATCTGGTGGAAGGCGTGGCCGTATACCGGGCGGGGAACCTGTGCCTTTGCAAGATCGACATTTACCAGGCCAGTACCATTGAAGAGGTCCGCCGGGAGATCGACGGCAAATGGGACTACATAATCGATTCCCTGACGGCGGGGCCCGAGAAACTGAAACAGGTGGCGCACATCGATTTCAAGATGGATCTCGTTCCCCCCTCCGACGACGGACTGCTTCCCGTGACGAAGGATATAAAAGCAGATCCGGACAGGCTCCGCGAACCCGGCTGCTACATGGAAGAAGTCATGGATTACCTCGACCGGGAGCATATCGGGGACGGCTTGCCCGTCATTCCACCGACCCAGTCCCGCTTGGATACGATGTATTCCTACTGTCCATTCGATCCGTCCGAGGTGCTGTGGCGCGAGGTCGGTCCCACCGGCAAGGACGTCACCGTGAAGGACGTGGCAATCGCCGCGGTTATGGCCGGGTGCAAACCGCCGGCGATGCCCATTCTCGTCACAGCTTTTAATGCGCTGGCGGACCGGAGGTACAACCTGCTTCAGTCCGTGACCACATCCCACCCGGGCGGGAATCTGGTGCTGGTCAGCGGCCCCATAGCGCAGCAGGCCGGCATTTCGGGACGGCAGGGGTGCCTCGGCCCCGGGTATCCGGCCAACGCAACCATCGGGCGGGCCGTCAACCTCGTGATCATGAACGTCTGCCGCTCCGTGCCCGGGATCTGCGATCTGGACTGCCTCGCATCCCAGGCCGAGTTCACCTACTGTTTCGCCGAGGAGCCGGAACTGGCCCAGTGGCCCATGATCAACGAGGAGCGCTTCGATTCCGATACGACGACCGTTTATGTTCTGAAGGCCGAGCCCCAGCACGACATCATCGATTTCCTGAGCCTGGACGGGCACGACCTGCTCGACACCCTGACCGACTGCTGCACCACGCTCGGCTCCAACAACGCGTATATTCCGGGGCCTCTGGTTCTGGTCCTGACTCCCGACCACGGGATGATGCTCAAGAACTCCGGATACACCAAGGATAGGATCCGGGAGCATATCCACCTGCGGGCCGTGCACGACGTGCCCATGGTGCGGAGCCGGGGCCTGGTGCCCGTGCGCCCGCCGGAATTCGCCGACAAACACCCGATGCCCGTGACCCGGAGCCCCAAAGATGTCGAGATTGTGGTTGTCGGGGGGCGAGGCGGCCACTCGGGCGTGATACTTCCCTGGGCTCTGCACAGTGAAAGTATCGTGCTGCCGCTGACATTGCCCGACGGTAAAATCGCAAAATCCATAGAAGAGTTTAAACAGTAGGGGCGAACCTTGTGTTCGCCCTCTGCCGATCCGCGGCCGGAGGTCGACTACAGGCAGTTAAAAAATGGAAAAGGATGTTGTAG
>JAFGAO010000209.1 GCA_016933615.1 Acidobacteriota bacterium | reverse complement strand
CAGCCCTCGCTTGCTTGCCTCCAGGCGCAGCTCGGCCTCGATCTTGTTTGCAATGTCGGCCGCCTCTCGCCGGTCGAGTTTCACGCCGGTTGCCTGTATCATCTCGCCCACTTCCCGCGCCGTCCGCTCGGCCTGCCATCGGGGAAAGGTGGCGTCGCCATTCAGCGCCCGAGCCCATATCCTTCTGCTGGCCGCCTCCAGCTCTTGCCGATTGCCATGCGGCAGATGCCAGCGCAGGAGTGCCAGGATCACGCCGGCCCCATGTTCTACCATGTCAGCCTCCGCCCTGCACCGTGAATCCCTGGCCGCCTTCGCCCTTCGCCGGTTCGGTATAGTCCCGGATTATAATCACTCGGCGCTCGGGCGGATGCTCGGTAATGTTCACGTCGGCCGGCAGCATCCGGGCCACAAGTGAATAGAACGCGCCACGGTTGCGCGGGCTCGCCTTGATCCACCGCACAAGTCCAGCCGTCCCGCCCGTTTCGTGGAAGGCGGCCAGGAAGGATTCCTTCAAGGTTGTGAACCGGTTCATGCTACCCTTCGGCCGGCCAGGGCCCGGCGGCAGCTTGTGGCGGTTTTTTTTGGTTTTTTTAACTGATTTTTTCATTGTTCAATTCCTCCGCGCAGCCGTTCAATTTCACGATTAAAAATAGTTCTCCGTTCATCGTTTGCCGGCAACGCGCCAAGTCGTGCGGTGAGTTTCTCCAGGCGCTGCGCGTCGGTCTCAGGTCCAGCGTCATCATCTTGCGCCAGCTCCGCAGCCGCTTGCGCCTCGACTTCGCCCTCACGCTGAAATGGCCGCTGCCCGATGGCCCGCGAGCCTGTCGGTCTGCCGAGCTGCGCCGCCTCCCGCTGGTCCGCGTTTTGATTGAGCACGTCCCAGGTTGAATAATCGGGCTTGGAAACAGCGCCCTTACATTCATCATCCCATCGTTTCCCATTGAGCCAGGTTGCGGGATGCGGGATGTACTTGCCGCCTTCCTTCAGCCATGCCTCGGATTGCCGCTGCCACTCCAGCGCCGCAAGCATGGAATCCACAAGCGCCTGGTCCGGTTGCGGGTCGATGCGCCGCCACGCTTCCACCGCCTTAACCTTCGCTGTCTTGTTTGGGTAGACATTCCAGAATTGCTCAAAACCAAAAGGATACCCACTCTTTTGTTTCTTATTCTTCCTCTTGGAAGATGAAGATACAGAAGAACAGAGGACAGAGGCAGAGGCAGAATGTCCGGACAACGGCGGGACAATGTCCCGCCTTTTGTCCCGTCCATGTTCTTTCGCTCGCTCCCTCCATTCCCTTTTTCGTATAGCATCCCTGCTCATGGAATAGTCCCGGGCCCGATAATGGCAATAATTAAGGACCTTAAAGCCCTCGCTGGTCCGTTCCAGACGTCGGCCCTCATGCTCGGGATTTTTGGAGAATTGATCCGGCCCCTGCAATACCTCTAGCGCCTTCAACACATCCTCCAGCGGTATGCCGACAAGTTTTGCCAAGCCAGGAGCTGCAACTCTAACGATTCCCTCCGCGTCGGCCAGGGCCAGGCAAGTAACCCACGTCTTGCAGACCTCCAGGGATTCGCACCATACGCTAGAATAGACGATTGACTGGTCGAGCTTGCAAAATCCCACGCCGCCCCCTCAGCGCCGAGCGGCGGCTTCGATATCGTCAACAGTAGGTACGCGCCCCGCTTCAATCCATGAGTCGAGCTCGCATTTGCGAAAGAGTAGAACTTTCCCGCGTGGTTTGAAATGCGGTATTTGGTTGCGTGAGGTTAAAACATAAAGTGAACCCAGGGACCGTCCGATATATTTGGCAGCCTGTCGGGCCCGTAACACATCGTCCTGCATCGTTGCCTCCACTCGAAAGATTTTTCACTTTCGCAGAAGAGGATTGCAGGACCCTTGGCCCAACAAACCATCCGCGCTGGAGCCCCTTGGGCTGCAGGTGAAAAGACCCCAAGCCGTTTCACCGCATGATCGAGTCAGCCCCTTGGGCCCGCCCGATCATCCAAGATAGAATGATAACATCCAATTTTAATTATGTCAACAAAAACCCTTGACTTTTTTATTTTTTTTAATTTGCCCTTTTTT
>JAFGAO010000208.1 GCA_016933615.1 Acidobacteriota bacterium | reverse complement strand
TTCCAGTACGCGCGCAGGCCGCCGAAGACGCCGGTGCCGTAATTGAAGGTATGGGTCAGGACACCGATCTTGGCCTCGCTGTAGGGAACGATGCGGCCCTTGAAAAAAGCGAAATTGGGTAGCGTCATAAAAGTCCTCCTGGACCACGGCCCTGAAAAGGGAGCAGGCGGGCCTGCCGGGTACGGGATATGATACATTACAGATCAGGTTTTGGAAAAATTTTTGCTTAAAAAACGGGGGCATAATACTTTTCGGGCTCCAAAATGGGAGCTTGAACGGAATTTGCGGCGCCTAAAAAAGTATTGCCTGCGCGTTTTTTAAGGTATCTTGAGAGAAAATGCGCGCTTTTATTTGGGCACTCTTCATTTTTCTCCTATTTTCTCCTGCCGCGGATTTTTTCGCGATAGAGGACCGCAGCGCCGCGAAGTTTTCGGTATCCGTCAACCTGGTCAAGGTCCCCATCAGCCTCTTCGATGAAGGCGGCCGCATGGTCACGGACCTGAAAAAAGAGGACTTTCGGGTATGGGAGGATCAGACGCTGCAGGAGATCCGCAGTTTCGGCCGGGACACCGGCCCGGTTTCGGTTGTCCTGCTGCTGGATGCCAGCGAGAGCGGGAGAAAGGAGAGGGATAAAATAGAGTATGCCGCCGGCGAATTCACCAGGGTGCTTGCAACCGGAGACCGCGTCTGCGTGGTCACTTTTGACGAGCGGGTCAGCCTGGACCTGGACTGGACGGAAGACATGAAGAAAGCGCGCAAGGCGCTGAGCAATATCCGCAACGGTTTGCGGACCGCCCTCTACGACGCCATGTATCTTGCGGCGAAAGAACAGCTCATGCACGTCGAGGGGCGCAAGGCCGTCGTCCTTTTGACGGATTGCCTCGACAATTTCAGCCGCGTCGGTTTCAGCGAGGCGTCCAGGAAAATCGTGGAGTCGCAGGCCGCGCTCTATGTTATTTCAAAAACCGTATTGATACGAAAAGACGCAAAGAACGAGCGGAGAGTCAGGATGCTTACCGACATCTACAGGAGACTGTTCGGCCCGGACCAGGACTATGTGGATGAATTTTTCGACAGGAAGGAAGCGGAAATGACCGGGCTGGCCGAAAGTACCGGCGGCCGGTGTTTTTTCCCGGAAGATTACGACCGGATTCAGGGCCACTACAGCGATATCGCGCGGGAGATGAAAAGCCAGTATTACCTGACGTATGTTTCCAACCGGGAGCCGGAGCCGGATACCTTCCACAGGATTTCCGTCGAATACCTGAAGCCTTCGAGCAGGTTGGTCTATCGCAAGAGCTATTATTACCGGCCCCGCGCGCAGTACCGGCCGCAGGCCCTGGAACCCGCCTTCGCGGAAGAATAAAGAAGCGAGAATTCAGAAGCCGCAAGCCGGATGACTTCTTTGGGATTGCCGTGGAAGCGGCGGGAGTGTTACATTATCGGCCTCTCACCAGGGAGGGGCGGTTGCTGTCGGCAATTTTCTACCGCTGGGAAAAATGGCTTTCCCAGCGGGACACAAACCGGAAGGTGCGGGACTTCGAATGGGGCCTCGAGTTTGTGCAGGACGGCGCCGCGGCCGGAGATCCGAAAGAATTTCTGCTGGAACACGCCCGGAAGGCTCTCGCCGACAGCGACCGCTACCACGGTTATTCCCCCGCGGCGGACGCGCATCTGCAGGGCCGGCATTTGACTTTCACCTCCCCGGTCCGGAGCCCCTACCCGAAGAACAACACGGTGCACGCCCTGTATTTCCCGGTGCAGTCCGGCGGGCGCGCCGTTGTCGTCCTCCCGCAATGGAATTCGGATCTGCGGGGCCACCAGGCGCTTTGCCGCATGCTGAATTATTTCGGGCTTTCGGCGCTGCGGGTGAGCCTGCCCTACCACGACCTGAGAATGCCGGATGAACTGGAGCGGGCGGACTATATGCTGAGCCCGAATCTGGGGCGGACCCTGCAGGCGGTGCGCCAGGCCGTGATCGATGCCCGGGCGGCCCTGGACTGGCTGCAGGGGCAGGGATACACCAGGTTCGCCATCCTGGGAACCAGCCTTGGGTCCTGCGCTGCCCTGATTGTCATGGCTCACGATTCCCGGCTGAGTCTCAGCGTGCAGAATCACGTGTCGCCCTATTTTGCCGACGTCGTTTGGGAGGGGATTTCCACGCAGCACGTGCGCAGGGGGCTGGAAGGGAACGTAACCCTCGAGGAGCTCCGGGATATTTGGATGCCGATAAGCCCGAAGGCGTACTTCAAACGGCTGGAGGGCACGGGGCAGCGTTCCCTGCTGGTGCATGCTTTATACGATTATTCTTTTCTCCCGCGGCTGTCGCGGGATGTTCTGCAGGATTACAGGAAGTACGATATCCCAAACGAAACGTGCGCCCTGAGGTGCGGGCATTACACTTCCGGAGTGTTTCCCTTCAACATCTACCTCGGTCTTACAATGTGCAGGTATATCCGCAAGAACCTGTAAACCGGCTTTGCCGGATATGGGTGAAACGTGCGCGCTTCCGCTCCCGCGGCTTTCCTGTGTCGAAAAAAATCCTAGGACGGCTCTTCGGCTTTTGTAACGTTTTCCGCCTGCAGGCCTTTCGGCCCCTCGGTTACGTTGAAGGATACGGATTCCCCTTCCGCCAGAGTGCGGAAGCCATTCATTTGAATGGCGGAATGATGCACGAAAACGTCCCCGCCGCTCGCTCTTTCGATAAAACCGTACCCTTTGGCGTTGTTGAACCATTTTACTTTCCCAACTTCTTTTTCCATGGGAATATACACTCCTATTTGAACAAACTGCTGTACCGGCCCTGTTTTCAGGGGTCTCGAGCTGCGGCCGCAGGTAAATGGCTTCCCCAAGCACGGCGTCAGGCGCAATACCCGGCGGGCATGATCGATGCAACGGCATCCATGCCCGTCCCCCACTGCCTCGCTGCGAATCCCAATGAGAAAAACAGACCTGCACCAGTAATGAAAAAGCCACCTTCTTCCGGTGGCGGCCATTACCCGGTACCTTAACGCGAATATAGTACTTAGGCCCGTCGAGCCGTGTCAATCATTAAATCTTTGGTGAATATTGAAACATGCCGCCGCCGGAATCGTAGTGAGATTCCGGGCCCGGGGCGGATGGGAAGCGCTCATTTTTATTCCATTGAGACTTCTTTACGGGTAGTCTGATTCCAATTTCCGTAAGGGAGTGTGCGCGGTCCGTCATAACACAGGATGTTCGAGGAGAATTCCGGATTCATGAAAGATCATCGAATGGGAGTTTTTTCGGGAATGGGAATGGTCATCGCCAATATGATCGGCGCGGGCGTTTTCCTCAGCACCGGCTACATGGCCCAAACCCTGACGCCGAAGCAGATCCTCCTGGCGTGGGTGGTCGGCGCATTCCTCGCCCTGGCGGGGGCCCGCGCCTACGCGGGGATTGCCCGGATCGTCCCCCAATCGGGCGGAGAGTACAAGTACCTTTCCACAATGGTGCATCCGGCGCTGGGATACCTGGCGGGGTGGGCTTCTCTGCTGCTGGGATTTTCCGCGCCTATTGCGATCGATGCCTTCGCCGCGGGCGCCTATGCAAACACGCTGGTCGCCTGGGTGGATCCCAAAATATTCGCCGCCGGGATCATCATTTTTCTGACCGGAGTCCATGCCATAGGATTGCGGTTTTCGGTGACGACGCAGAACATACTGGTGCTGATCAAGATTCTCCTGGTCGTCGGATTTATCGTCGTCGGCCTGGTCGGGGGTAAGAATGCATGGCCGGACTGGCAGCCGCCCAACCTCTCCCAGGGCTTTCCTTTCGGGGCATTCATGCAGAACCTGCTGTTTATCACTTTTGCCTTCAGCGGATGGAACGCGGCCGTCTATGCCGCCTCGGAATTCAGAAATCCCCGGCGGGACGTTTCCCGGGCGATCGTTCTCGGATGCGCCCTGGTCGGGATCCTGTACCTGGTTGTGAACTGGGTTTTCGTCGCCAACCTGACCCCGGAGCAGTGCGCCGTCGTTACCACCGATGAAACGGGGCGCATTACCCTGGGACACCTGATTATGAAAAACCTGATAGGGGAAACGGGCGCCGCCTGCATGTCGGTCCTAGTGATCATCGCCTTCATCTCGGCGATGAGCGCCATGATTTTTCTCGGGCCCCGGGTGACGGCGGAGATGGCCAGGGACGGTTTTCTGCCGCGAGTGTTGCAGGGTAAAGACGGGAAGGCTCCGGTCGGCGCGGTTATCCTTCAGGGTGCGATCGCTTTGTTCCTTGTTTTTGCCTACCAGCTGGGAGAGGTTCTCAGCAATGTGGGGGCCATCCTGACGCTTTTTTCAGCCCTGACCGTATTCGGGCTGTTCTGGATGTTCTTCAAAAGACGGAAGACTTTGAAAGTCAGCCCCATCAGCCTTATCGCCGGCTTTTTCTACCTGATCCTTTCCGGAATAATGCTGTATTTCGGTTTCAGGATGTCGGGTATTCTGAGTCTCTGGGTCGGCGCCTGCATACTGGCGTCATTGATAGGATATTTCGTCACCCGTCGCAAGAGGCAGGCAAGAAATCAAGGCTCCCCCATCGCGTAAGAAATCCGGCAACCCGGGATCGGACTGTTCCCGGTTCCTGCCTGCAAGATGCGCTGTTCCGGCATTTGTTTGATCTTTCCCCGATGTTGCATTATGATAGGCGATCTGAAGGATCGCCCGCGCACGTTTTACCCGGATGCCGGTGCGGGTTCCACGGGTCCTTCCCAATAACTCATGGAGGTGAATATGAGCACAGCAAATGCAGGTTCCAGTTTGCCGAAGCCGCCGTCCCCGGGAAAAGGCGCGGAAACGGTCAAAATCATTGCGATTGTCGTGCTGTTTTTATGCGTCGGCTATCTGATTTATGAAAATTTTCAGACCAAGAAAATGATTCGTGGCGAGGTCGAAAAGATAACCGGGCAGATGCAGGCGCTTGAAGACACCAGCAAGCTCGCGGAAGCGAATCTGTCGAGCCGGATCGCCGGACTGCAGGACGAGATCCAGGGCGCGCAGAGCGCGGTGAACAGCACGAAAACCGAACTTGCCAATACCGAGGCAAGGCTGCAGGCGGCCCGCAACAGGACTCAAAAGGAACTGGCCCAGGCCCTGGCCGAAAAAGCGGCCCAAGTGCAGGCCGAGGTGCAGGCGGTTAAAAGCGATGCCGATACTAAAATAACCGGCGTCAATACCGAAGTGGACGGTGTCAAAACCGACGTTGTCGGGGTTAAAAACGACCTGGAGCAGACCAAGGCCGAGCTGGCGAACGCCCAGAGCAAGCTGGCCAGCATGGGGGAGACCTTCGAAGCCGCGATTGCCAAGAATTCGACCGAACTGGCCCAGCTCCGGCTCAAGGGGGAGCGTGACTATTACGAATTCGATTTCCCTAAAAAGAAACAGATCGTAAAGGTTGAAGACATCCGTTTGGTGCTGACCGACACCGACTACAAAAAGGGCAAGTACAACATGAAGATCCTGGTCGACGACACCGAGATCGAAAAGAAGGATCTTCTCATCAACGAACCGGTGCAGTTCCTCGTAGGCCCCAAGAGGGTTCGCTATGAAGTCGTGATCAACTGGGTGGAGAAAAACAAAGCCGGCGGTTACCTGGCCGTCCCCAAAGACAAGACGCTCTCGTCCGTCGGAGTTCCGGTCCGGCAGTAGTAAGGCGCCCGTCTATAAAAACAATCCGGCCGGTTGCGGATATGCCCGAAGCGTGCCCGCAGCCGGCCGTTTTTTCTTTTTACAATCTTCAGTAAAGCGAAGCCTTAAAGTGCGGCAGCACTCCAAGGCTCCACCCTTACTTTAATCTTCAATCTTTGCGGTTCAGGGATTGGAAGGTTCGGGCATGCGCCGCGCCAGGTCCCGCAGGAAGAGGAACAGCAGCTGCATGTCCCTGAAGAAATGGAGCGCGACCCGGTCCGGCCGGATCCAGGGCATTCTCCCGCGGTACTCCCTTTTCCAGAAAATTTTCAGGTCGGCCCGGGAGTAGGTGATTCTTTTGGCCATTCTGAAATTCAGATTGCGGAATGCCAGCGCCAGCCTCGAGGGGACGCGCAGCTCCGGGAAATGGATGCCGGCCCGCATGTGGGCGAGCTGCAGTTCGGCGGCCCGGAGATTGCGGTTGGCATGCAGGCGCAGCCGTTTGATTTCGGCAAGCAGCCGCAGCTCGGCTTCGCTGCGTTTGCGTGTCTGCAGCCAGAGCTCCTCCATCTCCAGCGCCAGCAGTATCCAGCTGTGCGCCAGTTTCCGGATGTCGCGGAAACGGCGCAGGAAATGCCTGAAACGGGATTCCGCCCGGAATCCGTCCCTGCGGTCCGTACGATCCTTGATCCGGAAGAACCCGTGAATCATCGGGTGCCCGCCTTCGACCAGGGCCGCGTTCTTGTACCAGATGAAATTGCAGAAAATGTTCCAGTATTTCTCCGGGTTGGCCTTCGCCAGGACCTGCCGCATGTAGCCGAAGGAATAGAAATCCCTCCAGGCCATGCGGTAGGAGCGGGCCAGTTCCCCCGGCGCGAAGTTCGGGTGCCGCGTGGTTTCGTGAAAGGAGTCGTATTTGTTCAGATCGGGATCCATGTACGCTCCCTCGCGAGTCATCCGGGCATGGTCCTGCGACCCCGGGATCGGCGTCAGCATGAAGAAGGAGGCCTGTTCGACCTCCAGTTCGCTCTGAAGGCGCCGCACGTCCTCCCGGAGCGATTCGGGGGTGTCGTAAGGGAATCCGAATATGTAGGCGACGTGGGTGGCGATTTTCGCAGCCTTCCAGGCGGATATCAGGTCCCTGTAGTTCCGGACCTGGTTCTGCGTTTTCCCGACCGACTCCAGGTTCAGCGGGTTGATGCTTTCCATCCCGATAAAAACCTGGGTGCATCCTGCGCGCGCGGCCAGGTCGATGAAATCCGGTATCTTGTGGGACTGGGTGTCCGCCTGGATCATGAAAGTGATCGGTATTTCTTCCTCGCGCATCCGGATCAGAAGATTGAAAATTTCGCGCCAGTTCCGATTGCGGGCAAAATTGTCGTCGGTGAAGAAATAAAAATAGATGCCGTGGCGGCGGTAATTTTCCCGGATGGTGCGCTCCAGGGACCCGGGGGACCGGAGGCGCATTTCCTTCCCCTGCACGTTGATGATGGAGCAGAAGCTGCAGTTGAAAGGACAGCCGCGGCTGCAGTCGATGGTGCCGAAGTTCGAGGCGATGAACTTCTTCAGGTAATCCCGGTCAATGACGGGTACGGGCTGATTGTCGAGCGACGGTTTTTTGTTCATGAAATCGTAGACGGGCTGCAGCCGGCCCTCGACGGCGTCGCGCAGCAGGTCTCCCCACGTGTCTTCGACTTCGCCTTTTACGACCGTGACGCCGCAATCGATCAGCTCCCGGATCTCGGCTGGAATGGTGTCGGAAAGGGCCAGGGCTCCGCTGACGTGAAAGCCACCGATCATGACCTGGAGCCCGCCTTGGCGGAACTTGCGGGCCAGGTCGGCCGCCCGGGGGAATTGATTGGACTGAACCCCGGCAAGGGCGACGAGGGTCCGTCGCCCGGGAAGCCGGTTGGATCTGATGATTTTTCGAACCGGGATTTTCTCAACCGTGTCGTCGTAGAGTTTGATTTCGACTTCCGTCCCGGCTCCGAGCAGGCCCCTTTGCGCCACGTCGCTGGTGAGACTCGACAGGCAGGCAAGCGTATTGCTGGGGAGGACTCCCCGAAAATGGCGGATGACGTACCCTTCGTCATCGTATTTGGACGGTTTTATGAGAACGACTCTCAGTTTTCTCGTTTCACTGGCGGTTGCTGCCGGATTCATTTTCACAATCCATATCCTCAAACGTCTGCGAATGAACGGGGGATCTATCGAGCGAGAACTTGGCGGCTTTCCATCCGGAATGCTGTTGCCGGTCCATCCGTCCGACACGCGTTGCTCAGGCCGGCTCCGGCCTGAGCAACGCGAAGATCAATGGTACTGTCCGGACGGGTGCAATTCAACTTCCGGCGGGCATCTTTTACCGTTTTTTTACATAATTCCGGGAACGAAGAGGCGGTTTAAAGTTTGGTGGACGACAGCCTGTCGGGACGTAGCACCCTGAGGTTGCGTTCCAAGGGCGGCGGAACTATTTCTAAAGATGCCGGGTTGAGATCCACCCAGTTCCCGGTGGAAAACGACTTGTAGGCGGCTTCCAGGGCCCGGACCGACTCGCGGCCGTCTTCGACGGTAATTTCAGGGATTCCGTCCCCCTCGATCCCGTCGATCAGGTTTTCCATCTGACGGGTCAGCGCCTTGAGGGTGCTGTAGCCTTCCCCGAATCTGATCCAGTCGACGAACCCGTTCAGCCGGTACATGGATTTCTTCCACCCGACGCACAGGGTCCCCTGGGTTCCGTAGATACGGATGTAATCGTCGCAGGCATTTTTTATGGCCCAGCTCAGCTGCGCTGTCCCGATCACGCCCGAAACGGTTCGCATATCGAGCTTTACGGTGTCTTCAACGTCCTGCATCGGCAGGCGCTGGGCCTCCTCGGCGCGGATTCTCATCAAGGGGCCGAAAAAGTAGCGGGCGATGTCGATGGCGTGAATGCCTCCGTCCATGAGGATGCCGCCGTAGCCGTTATCCCACAGGGCTCTCTTCTGGTTGGCGCTGTCGAACGCATCCCGGAAATCGATCTCGAAAACCAGGATCCGCCCCAGGATGCCGGATTGAATCAGCCCGCGCGTGTGGATGATATCGGTGATGTATCGAAACCGGGATCCCATCATTAGCTGCACGCCGAAGGTGCGGGAAATGTCGATCATTTTTTCTGCGGCGACAGAATCGGGCGCAAACGGGATCTCGCAAAGGATGTTGGTTCCTTTTTTCATAAGGCTGCAGGCGATTTCCAGGTGCCTCGAGGGCTGCGCGCATATTACGGCGAGATCCGCGGCCTCGCCCCTCGAAAGGTACTCTTTGAGAGACGTGTGGAAGGGGCAGTTGAACGAAATGCCGAATGCCCGGGCCGCCTCGGTATTTTCATCCACGACGGCGGAAAGTTCCATCATGGGGTGGCCGTGTATTGCGGTCGCGTAGGAATGGGCGATTTTGCCGCAGCCTATCAATGATATTTTTAACGGATTATGAAGATCTTGACGCACCATGCCTCACAAAAAACAGATCGCTGCTTTCAGTCTGCGGCCGGCGATCATGAAAATGTAACGGTCCTTCTTGATATCGGCATCGGCGCGGACTTCATTAGTGTGAATATCTGACAAAGATTGGGAGGTCTCCGGTCGAATGCCCGACGTCCGGGGCGAAGTCCGGACCTTTAACTAATAAATCATCAGGTATGTTGGAGTTACAGTATTCGTAAGCGGCCTCCGAAGTGCAATCCAAAGAGATGCCGGGAAGCAAGAAGCCGCTATTCTTCCGTAATGGTGGAAACGTTCTCCTTGCGGAAGAAAATTTTCCTTTTCTCCGTCGAAAGTCCCACGCTGAAGCAGTCGCGGTCGTAATAACGGATGCGCCCGTGGAACCGCTCCCCGGTTTTCATGGTCACCGTGACCCGCTTGCGGGAGTCGATCAGTTTTCTGAGGTAGGTAGATTCCGTTCCGGTGGATTCCGGGTGCACCATCTCCCGATAGTCCGGAGCGTCGAAAGTCCGCCGGGGCTGTTGGACCCGTTGGGGCCTCTCGGTGCGCTTTTTCCAATGATAATGATAGGGATGTCTGGGTGAATTCATAAGGAGTCCATTTGCCGGATACAGGCATTCTACCGTTATTCTGTTTTATATCAATAAGGATTCCCAATTTACTTGACGGAGGGCGGGGGGGGGGCACAAGGCGGGCGGACACAAGGTTCGCCCCAGCTTTCTCATATATGGTCCAAGGGCGAACACAAGGTTCGCCCCAGCTTTCTCATATATGGTCCAAGGGCG
>JAFGAO010000207.1 GCA_016933615.1 Acidobacteriota bacterium | reverse complement strand
GTCAACGGCCGGAAGCCCCTCGAATGTTACCGCTTCTTCAGGGAAATCGGCTCGGAGTTTATTCAATTCATTCCAATCGTCGAGCGGACGGGCGAGGGATGCGCTTCTCCCCGCTCCGTTCCGGGGAAGGTTTACGGAACGTTCCTTGTCGATATTTTTAATGAATGGGTCCGGAACGACATCGGTAAAATCTACGTCCAAATTTTTGAGGAAGCATTCCGCGTCTGGCTGGGATACCCCGCCAGTCTCTGCATATTCCGGGAAACCTGCGGGAATGCCATGGCAATCGAACATAACGGAGACCTCTACTCATGCGACCATTATGTTTTTCCGGAATATAAGTTGGGGAATATCTTTGAGATTCCCATCGGCGACATGGCTGAATCGGAATTTCAACTGAAATTCGGCAGGGACAAGCGCGATAATCTCCCCGAATACTGCCGGAAATGCGATGTTCGGTTCCTGTGTAACGGGGAATGCCCGAAAAACCGGATTATCAATACCCCCGAGGGCGAGCCGGGGCTGAATTATCTCTGTGAGGGGTATTATATGTTCTTCAAGTACGCGGGGCCGCACCTGGAACGGCTTGCCTATTATTTCCGCCATCTGCAGCCTCCCGCCCTCTATATGAACGAAATCCGCGAGGAGGATAAGCGTTCCGCGCAGCTCCACCCCTAAAACCTAAAAAGTCGGAAGCCCCATTTCATCCCCGCATATTTTATGGCATTTTCTTGACATACAACACCAGCCCGCTTAAGCTTTTCGCGCGGAAAAGGAAGGTCCTTATGAATCGAAAAACGAAGTTCCTGTCGATTCAATTTCAACAGACGTTCCTGCCAATCGAAGACAAGCCGGCTTTGTATACCGGTTTGCAGCCTGTCGATTGCATGGCTGGACGTCAACAAAGGAACGGCCTAGATGGCCGAAAGGGATATGACGGTCAACCGGTTTCCAAGCATCCATGAAAGGGGGCTGCGATGAAGAAAAGCATCATTTCCCGGCGAAACTTTTTAAAGTTGCAGGCGGCGGCGGCAAGCGGGTTGGCCCTGGGCGGCTGTGGCATCCATCGAGCGGCAGTCCCGGGCGGCGGCGTTCCTGAAAGCGATCCCGCCCAGAGAAACACCCTGTTCGATGAGCTTCCCGCCTGCAGTCCCGGTGAAAAACTTGGCGAAGACGAGATGAGGATCACCTTTATGGGCACTTCGTGTCTTCCACGGCTAACCCAGCAAGGCAACAGCGTTTACGTTGAAGTCGGCTGGGACAAGGAAAAAAAGCAGCCGCTGGACTATGCCATGCTCGACTGCGGGATGGGGGTGCTCGCCAACTACATAGCCATGGACGTACCTTACAGCCGGATGGACAAGATCTTCCTGACGCATCTGCACGCGGACCACATGAGCGAGCTTTCCGCGATTTACTGCTTCGGCGAATCGATCGATCGCAAGTCTCCGCTCTATGTCTGGGGGCCCGCGGCCTCCGGGGTGCCGGATCCGGTCACGGGCGAGATTCATGCCGATGGGACCCGGGCTACCCTTGAACACTTTCGAGAAGTGTGGCGGTGGCATACCGAATCCTTCAGCTTCACGACCAACGGCTATCAGGCTTATCCGTATCCCACCAGAGAGAGCTGGGGGACTCCGGTGGATCTGGTGCCGGTCGGCCCCCGGTATCAAACGGATTCGGAGGGCAAGCCGGTCGGCGATCGTTACGCCGATCCGCTCAATGACTCGTATGCCCTCGTGCCCATCGAACTGGACTGGCGCCAGGTCGGCGGCGTCGCCTACCACAACCGCGCGACGGGGCTGAAGATTACCCATTTTCCAGCCATCCACTGCCGAAAGGGTTCCATCAGCTACAAACTGGAATGGACGCCGCCCGGCAGGTCTGAGAAACGGACCATGATTTTCAGCGGCGACACCAAACCCAACTACACGATGATCGAGCAGTCGAAGGGTGTCGACGTCCTGATTCATGAGATGGTCGTGCCGCCGGATGTGTGGGCCCGGAAGATCGCGCGTATCCCCCGCATCGTTCCGATTCCACGAAGGATCATCCGCTACGTGACGGATGTCCAGAACAGCTCACACACAACGCAGGGCGCGTTCGGCTATCTCCTCAGCCGGGTCGATCCCCGTCCGCGCTTGACGGTTGCCACCCATTTTCAAGCTCAGGATGATACGATCGCGTCTGCACGCGAGAGCCTGGACCGTTATCGCATTCCCCGCGATGCCTACACCTTTGCTTCGGATTTTATGGTGCTCAATATCACCCGGGAGGCTATCCGGCAAAGCAGAGCCGTGGTTTCGAGATTTGCCTTCGCCGCGCCGTTCAAAATGTATCCGGAACCCCAGAACATACCCAAGTATCACAAGGCGGATAAGTCAGGGGATCCCAACGCCCAGATCGACAACGCCGACTGGATTTCCTACGGGCCAGATACCTACGATGAGAACGGCTATTGATTCATAGCGGCAGCGCCGGCAGAGGAGTACCGCAGATGCGCAGCAACGATGAATCCCGTTTCCTGAAACCGTTAAGCCGACGAAACGTCTTGAAAACCATGGGCGTCCTTTCCGCAGCCGGCCTGTTCGGAGGACTGCAAACGGTTTTTCCCAATTCCGTTTTCGCCAGGAGTCCCCAGCGAAGGCCGAACATCCTGTTCATCCTGTCCGACGACCATCGGTGGGATTTCATGAGCGGGGTCGGGCATCCCTTTGTCCAGACGCCGAACCTGGACCGCCTGGCCGACGAAGGTGTCCTGTTCAAAAACGCTTTTGTCACGACTTCTCTCTGCAGTCCGAGCCGGGCCAGTTTTCTTACCGGCCGGTACGCGCATCACCACGGGGTGATCAACAATGTCAGCCCATGGAACAATGACAATGTCACCTTCCTGGAGCTTCTGAAGCGGGGGGGATACGACACGGCCTTCATCGGGAAGTGGCACATGCCCGGTGAATTCCCGAAACTCCGCGGCCTGGACGAGTTCGTAACCTTCACCGTCGAAGGGGGGCAGGGGCGATACTGGAATTGTCCGCTGATCGAAAACGGCGTCGAGGTGCAGCCCCGCGAACCCTACATCACCGACGAACTGACCCGCCGCGCCCTGGCGTATATCGAACGCAGGCACGACAACCCGTTCTGCCTCTACCTCTCTCTGAAGGCCGTGCACCATAACTGGAGTCCGCCGAAAGAAACCAGAGACCTGTACCGCGATGTGAAGGTTCCGCTGCCGGCGGAAGCGGACAATATGCTGGGGTTCACCAACGGGAACATGCTGTTGGGCTACTTGCAGCCGGTGGCGGATGTGTACCGGAAATATTGCCGGGTGGTCACCTCCATGGACAGCCATATCGGAGTGATCCTGAAACGGCTTGATGATCTGGGCCTCCGCAACGATACGATTGTCGTTTATGCCGGCGACAATGGATACCTGTTCGGAGAGCACCGCAAGCTCGACAAGCGGGAGGCCTATGAAGAATCGATCCGGATACCGTTCATCGTCCGCTATCCGGGCTTCATCCCCGACCCAAGCAGACGGGCCGGGCAGATGGTGCTCAACATCGACCTGGCGCCCACCCTGCTTGCTGCCGCTGGCCTGCCCATCCCCGAAAACATGGACGGCGAGAGTTTCCTGCCGATTTTGGCGTCCGGGGCGAGTCCGGGAAGACAACAGTGGCTCTATGAAGTGTTCAAGGACTTTCCCCAGCGGACGCCTCCCCTGAACGCGGTCCGGACGAATCGGCACATCTACATTGAATATGAAGATTCCCGCCCCTTCGAGCTGTTCGACCTGGTCAAGGACCCGAGGCAGCATCGCAATCTGTCGGGAACACCGGAGGGAGACCGACTGCTCCCGGAGCTGAAACGACAACTGCTCAATCTTCAAAAAGCAGGCAGGACGTCATGACGCCGAAGTTTGATGCCATCGAAAGACAGTCGTTCCGGAAGCGATTCGCGTTTCCCCTGTCGATCGTATTCGGCTGCTGGGCCACCAGCACCCTTATTTACAACAATGCCTGGCGCTTCCTGGATCCCCAATTCCACCGACCGTTGGCCGTGGTCTGCGTTATTCTGATGGGGGCGTCGATCATTTTCGGACCGGCGTGGATCTATCCGGTTGCCTTTTTTCGGGGGGCCTCGCTGCGCGAAAGGGTCGTCGCATGCTTGATCACGCCATTTGCCTGGATTCTCAAGGAACTGGTCATGATGCCCAGTTCCTACAGCATCGGGGAGAAGATGTATAATCTATTCAATCCGCTGTTCCTGGGAACGATTTCCCTGGCGGTCATCGAAATGGGGATATGCGAAATCGCCTGCCGGTGGGCTGCCCATAAAAGAAGCGCTGTGCCCGCCCGGCGGGTTTTTAGCGCTGGACCTATCGCTGCCGTCCTTGCCGGGTTGTGCGCGGTGTATTTTTTCAATCTCTGGGGAGACAGGGTCGGCTTCTGGTATATCCACCAGTCGATATACCAGTACCTGTTCATGAAATGATCAGCCTCTGTGGCTGATCGATCCCTGCTCCGATAATCCGACGATGTTTCGAACCGAATAGATCAACACCAGTGACAAGGCCGATGCGGGATTGCTTAGTGCCAATATAAAGAGAGACGTTGGGTGATCCGGTCAGGCGATTGAATAGGGGATGAAAGTGCTCATCTGCCAGACAGCTGATTTCCCCTCCTTGGACGGGACAGGCTTTTTGTAATCCCCGGTAGATGAAATCTAAGAAATGTCCAATATTACAAGCGTAACGATTGAAATATTGTGGCACCTCCGGAAAACCAGGCATATAACGGAAGGAACAAACATCAACCTTGACGAAACCGTAAAAAAGTCCGATTTGACCCATTTTTGTCATTCCCGCGAAAGCGGGAATCCAGTAAATTCAATATATTCTGGACCCCCGCTTTCCCCC
>JAFGAO010000206.1 GCA_016933615.1 Acidobacteriota bacterium | reverse complement strand
TTCAGGGCGAACACAAGGTTCAGGGCGAACACAAGGTTCAGGGCGAACACAAGGTTCGCCCCTACTGTTCTGCAGCGCCGTCGTTTCCCGAAACACGCCTGTATTCGTACCAGTCCTTGGTGATCCGCTGCCGGATGTTCTTGAGAAGCACGATCCGGATATCGAGTTTCAGATCGAAATGCAGCGGGAGCCAGACGCCCGGTCCGCCCCGGGTATAATCCACCATTCCGTCGGTATTCCGTATTACGGCCAGCAGACCGCCCCAGTACCTGAAGGGTTTGCGCATGGCAAATTCGACACGGACAAGGCCGTAATCATCCTGCGATACCCAGAGGGTTCCCGTAAGTTCGTTCAGGGCGTGGTCCATCCTGGTTCTTACCGGCAGTTTCCCGTCTTTGGGCGCGAACGCGATCACCCAGCAGCGATGCGAGCGGACCACGGCCGTCTCGACCAGTTCGTAGTCGTACTTGGAGGCGAAATAAGCGTCGAACCGGATAGCCTGCTCTTTTTCCGGCTGCAGGTAATCCCCCCGCGTTCTTCTTTTTTCGACTTCCCGGATGAATTCCTCTTTTCTTTCCCCCTCTTTTTTCACTTCCTCCTCGTAGAGGGGGCGGCCGTTTAACTCCAACAGCTCTTCGAAAACCGCTCCATGGAGCGGGTACTGGCGGTGGCGCAGAATTTCCGTTTCCGTGATTTTGCCGTCTTCGTCCAGTTTCTGGTTTTTGGTAACGGATTCGGATTCAAAGTACGCCTCCTGCATCGAAAGATACTGGGCTTCAGCCACTGCAACGGCCCGCTCCATGATCTCCCGTGCGGAAAGAGCCTCCGGATCGGGATTGAAACCGGCGGCGCCGGCGCAGGGCAAGAACTGGATCAGCAAAAATGAAGCAAAGGCGGACAGTCGCATACGGATTTTTCCCTGAAGTTTCATTGTAAGACCTTTCCTCACGGCATAAGCACTCCCGGGAAACATGCAGGCTAGAAGGGAATTTTAAGGTCGACAAACTCGGATTTTAAGTGGAATTTCTTTTCCAGCGCTGCGCCCAGCGCCTTGACGCCGAAAGCCTCCGTCGCATAATGCCCTCCGAAAATCACGTTGATGCCGCAATCTTTGGCTGCATTGTATCCCAGCAGGGAAGCCTCCCCCGTCAGGAAAACGTCTATGTTTAGCCGGTCCGCTTCTTCTATCCAGTCGGACCCGCCGCCCGAGACAATTCCGACCGTTCGGACCGTTTGCCGGCCGAATTCAAGGATCTGGGCGGAAGTACCCAGAACTTTTTCAACGCGCTTTCCGAAATGGGAAAGCCTTTGACCGCGCGCCAGGGATCCGTAGAATCCGATCGGCTTGCCCCGGTAGCGGCCGAAAAGCTTCCGGTTGCGCAGTCCGAGCGCCTTGAAAAGAAGCGCGTTGTTGCCCAGCCGGGAATGGGCGTCGAGCGGAATATGGCAGGCGTACAGGGCCATGCCGTTTTTTATCAGGAAGGCGAGGCGGCGGTAGTTCAGTCCCGTGATCCGTTTCAGGGAATCTCCCCAGCTTATTCCGTGATGGCACACGAGGAGATCCGCTCCCTGCTTGCGTGCCCGTGAAAAAAATTCCAGGGAGGCATCCACGCCGCAGCAGACTTTGGTGACGCGGCCGCCGTTTTCCACCTGAAGACCGTTGTGCGACGAGTCCGGATACTCTTCGATGTTCATTTCGCCGTTGAGGAATTCGACGATTTTTTTCAGATCGGCCATCGGTATTGTACTCCCTTCAAAGTGACGGGCGCCTGCCCATAAACCAAAGGAGCAGCGACGTTTTGGATTCAACACGAACACGGGCTACATTAACCCGCATGAACAAGGGGACACAATACTTTATTTGTCCGATAGCTGCGGTCCCGATGTACAATGGCGCGCCGTTGGATGCAACGGATCGCCGCGCGAAAAGCTGGAAACAGCCGGAGAACAGGCGGAAATGTATGAAGATGCCCAAACTGGTGCAGGCGGAGATTGCGCTGATATTGATCACCCTCGTATGGGGCAGCACTTTTACGATCGTCAAGAAAGGCCTGCAACAGGTGTCTCCCATCCTGTTCGTTGCCCTGAGGTTCTGGATCGCCGCAGCCGTCGTCGCCGCCGCCATGCCCGGGCAATTGCGCCGGATCAACCGCAAGACCGCCCTGCGGGGGGCGGTTCTTTCTTTGGCGCTGCTGGGGGGCTTTGTTCTGCAGACGCTGGGTCTGCGCGACACGACCCCTTCCAATTCCGCCTTTATCACCAGCCTGTGCGTTCTGCTCGTGCCTGTTCTGGGTTTTTCCTTCTATCGCCGGAAGCCTCCATGGCGAACCGTGTCGGGCATCCTGCTGGCGACGTTCGGTTTGATCCTGCTGCTCGCGGATTCGAGCGACTTCGGCCTTCATTCGGGTGATTTCCTGACGCTGATGTGCGCCTTTCTCTTCGCGCTTCATATTCTTCTGCTGGGACGGTATGTAAAAAGCTCGGATTACCGCCACCTGATATTGGTGAAAATGCTTTGCGGCGCCGTCCTGTGCTCGATTCTGGCGCCCGTCCTGGAAACGCCCTTCGTCGTGTGGGATTCCTATTTCGTCTTCTATCTTTTCATCCTCGGTGTTCTGGCCACGGCCCTGGCTTTTTTCGTCCAGGGCTGGGCCCAGCAGTATTCCAATCCGAATCACACCGCTTTGATTTTCAGCCTGGAACCGGTCTTCGCCGCACTCTTTGCTTTCTGGATACTGAATCAGGGGTGGACCTTGAAAGAATGGGCCGGCGGTATCCTCATTCTGTCCGGCATCCTGGTTGCGGAAATCAGGATAAAAGGGAAGCCGCAGGCATGGCCCGAAAGCCCCATCCGCGCCCGGTAGCAACTACTGCCCGGTCTGCCAGTAGACCAGGGCGGAGCGGACTTCGGGCGGCCAGACATACCGGCCGTTTTCAAGGGCGAGTCTCCGTTTCAGCAGTTCCATCAGGTAGCCGTCGTATTCTCCGGCCGCATTCAGGCCGAGAAACCCCTTCAGGCTCTGCAGGGCCTCCTGCAGGCTGCCGCTGGTCCTGGATTTCCACAGCCCGGTGTTTTCCATCTGTACGTGGGCAAAAATCCCCATCTGCAGGAGGATATTGTAGGCGATCGTGAAGTTCGGGCTGTCCAGAGGCTGGCCCCAGATGTGTTGCGCCGCCTCGGACCGGATTCCCGCCAGTGTGGGGGCGCGCAGAAGCAGGAAACAGGTATCCCGGGTGCAGGCGGCCATCCGGCGGACGAAAAGGGGCAGATCCGGGTAGCCGTACATCGCGTGAGAACAGAGTGAAAAATCGTGGACGCCCACCGTCACGTCCGGCCATGCACCCTCGACGATTTCGACGTTGGTGACGCCGCTTTCGTCGAGGCTCTGCCGCATCACCCGTATCATGGCGGGGGAGGGTTCCACCGCCGTGACCCGCCGCACGCGGGGCGCCACCAGCTCCGACCAGGCGCCCGTGCCGGCGCCGATGTCCAGGAAGGTGGCCTCGGGGTTCATTTTCGACAGGATGAACTCGCGGCTGGAATCGGGTTTTATCCAGCGCCGCTTGACTCCTTCCTTGAACTCGGCCGCTTTTTCACGCCAGGCATCCTCATCCTGCTTTTCGTTGGGAGCCGTGTTCCGCCTTCCTGCTTTTATCTCTACAAGTTCACGCCAGAGCGCGTTCCAGTCGGTGATTTTTTCCATGGCATTCTTTGATCTTCGCGACGTGCAGCTTTCGACTGCGGGAAAACACAAATGAATTCTTTGCTTTGGGCGTGTATGCCTCTCTTTGCGCACTGTCCCGATCGTGCGCGAACCGGCCTCCTTATTATACTTGCCGAAGGGGGATTCGCTAAGGGCTCGCGC
>JAFGAO010000205.1 GCA_016933615.1 Acidobacteriota bacterium | reverse complement strand
GCAGCAGATGCCCGTCCGCCGCCGCGCCCCGAAGGGCGGCCGGCTCTTGGTAATGCAATAAAGTATAGTATTTCTCAGTAGATCTTTTTGCACAATAGAGCCGGCCGCAAAATGTGAAATTATTTTTGCGCGAGCCCTTAGGGTTCGCGCAAGAATAAGTTTCCATTTTGGCGCGAGCCTTCAGGGCGTTATTCGTCGGACAGGGACTGTTCCAGGAAGCTGCGCATCCTTTCAAGCCCCTTTTTGTGCCGATGCCGGAGAGTGGAATAGGGGATTTTATACATCTCGCCCACATTCCTGAGAGACAATCCGTCCGGATCAAGAATCGTAATCCTTACGGCATGCTCCTGTTTCTCCGGGAGTCTTTTCAACGCTTTATCAAGAAGCCCGAGCATGGCGTCCATGCGCCCATTCTCCTCCTTTGCTTCGATGAAGGCATCCGGTCCGGACGCCCTGTCCCACGGAATGTTCGAATCCTCCAGCGGCACGTTCCGCCTGCGGTCCCTCTTCCTCATGTTGTACATTTCAAAGGCCGTATTGCCGATCGCGCGCCCCAGGTACAGCCTTACATCCTCCCTGGAAGGAAAAGACCTGTTGCGGGTCAATACGCGCCGGACGGCTTCCTGGATGACGTCCTCGGCATCCGCTTCGTTTCTCAATATTCCCAGGATAAAACGGAACCATTTGCCGCCGTTGTCTCCTATAACGGATTCGAGCGCGCTCCGCAGTCCGACGCTTTCAGTTTCTTCCGCATGCATATTTTTTCGCTCAAATTGGATTGGAACGGTTAATGAAAGAAAGCGCCCCAAACAGGGTCCCCTCTCGGAGAAATCCCTGTCTGAGGATTGCCCCAAGAGGGCAGCGCCTGCAGGACACCCCTAATGTTTCGCGGCGGGCTTTTCTATTTCAGGGAAACTGTCCGTGAGCACCGCGCAGGATTCAAAATCGATCCGTTGCGATCCGGATCTTGTCAGGAAGGAACTGCTGTTCGCTCTTGAAACAGCCAGGAGCCGCCTGGCGATCGCGATCGCGGAAGAGTCGAAGTCCACCCCCTGGGCCCTGAGAAGACATTATCTGGATACATCCGAAAGAATGCGGCAATGCATCACAAAGCTGCGCAACGGGGAAAACCATAAATCCCGTCTCTCGCAGGATTGGCTGTCGGCGCTGGATCAACTCAGGGGGATAGATCTCAGTGGCGGCGCCCGACCCATTTGCAGCCGCCTGGACGGGATTGTATCGGTTCTCGAGTAATCCTGTTCCGGCGTTCGGACCGCGCGTCTCGCCGCCCGGATATACGGCGGGATTCGGGTCGCTTATCGGAGCCGTTTTTCCTTTTCCGCCGTCCCGCCGGTCCATGCGGACGGACCCTGGCGGCAAATACGGGCTTCATTCGCTTTGAGAGAGATTATCGGCGGCGCGTGGAGGATATAATGCAAGGCCGGCACTTGCATTTGGTGCCTGCTTGCTTCTATAATCCGACTTTATTTATTGGTATGGATTATGTTTACGCGTGCAGTATATCCCGGATCCTTTGATCCCGTCACCAACGGCCATATCGATCTCATCGAAAGGAGCGCCAGGCTGTTTGACGAGGTCGTGGTGGCCGTTCTGCGCAATACGGAAAAGACCCCGCTGTTTACCGACCAGGAGCGCGCGGAAATGCTGGAGCGGGCCGTGCGGGATCTCAAAAACGTGACCGTGGCTTCTTTTGCCGGGCTGCTGGTGGATTTCATCACTGAAATCGAAGCTTCCGTCATTATCCGGGGGATCCGGGCCATATCCGACTACGAGTATGAACTGCAGATGGCTCTGATGAACCGCCGCCTGTCCAGTTCCGTCGAAACGGTGTTCATGCTGCCAGCGGAAGCATATTCCTATTTGAGTTCCAAGCTTGTCAAGGAAATCGCCGCCCTGGGCGGTTCGATAACCGGGCTGGTTCCCGAGGACGTCGAAAAGCGCCTGGGCGGCAAGTTTCGGATAAATTAAGGCAAATCTTCGCCAGCACGCATTTTCAACCGGCCGGCACTTTCGCCGGGATTCCGTGCAACAGCCGGCTTCGCGGAGAATCCGGGCCGGATCACAGCAGGGGCGTCCGCTTGACCCAAAGTTCTTCCGCCTCACCCAATCCATTGCGCAGGTTCGCCGGCCCGGGCATCATCCTTTTGCTGCTGATATCCCTGTTCGCCGTCGCTGCCTATCACTTCCTCAAGCTGGATCCCATGATAGAGGAGGCGGCGCACAGCCTTCCCCATGCATTCCCTTCTGAGGAAAGGCCGGAGATTTTCCGTCAGGTTGAAGGGGTTTTCAAAAGGAATCAGACCGTTTCCGAGGTGCTGACGGAACAGGGGCTGTCGGGCTTTCTGGTGCAGCGGATCATCGACTGCGCGCGACCGCAATACAATCTTGCCAGGATAAAGGCAGGTTATCCCTACACCATCCGCTTCGACGGGCGGGAGCGATTCCACGATTTCCGTTACACGATCGATTCGGACCGATACCTTACCGTTTACCATGAGGCGGGCCGGGACTGCCTCGTTTCCGTCGTCAAGGATTTTCCGTTCGAAATCCGGGAGGAAGAGGTTGCGGGAGTCATTGAGTCCTCCCTGTTCGAAACGATCTCGAAAATAGGGGAAAAGGATCCGCTTGCCTGGGAGCTCGAGGATATTTTCAGCTCCGACATAGATTTTTTCATCGATATCCGCAAAGGGGATTCCTTCAAGGCCGTCGTCGAAAAAAAATACCTGGACGGCGAATTTTCAAAATACGGCGCCGTCCTGGCTGCATCCTTCAGTAATGGCGGGAAGAATATAATGGGATTCCGTTTCGAGGACAACAACGGCAAACCCGCCTATTACGATCCCGAAGGGAAAGCCCTGAAGAAATCGTTTCTCAAATCGCCCTTGAAATACACCCGGATCAGTTCCGGGTTTTCCCTGGCAAGGAGGCACCCCATCACGAAGAAGGTTCAGCCGCACCTTGGAGTCGATTACGCGGCTCCGGTGGGAACGCCGGTCCGGGCGGTGGCGGGCGGCCGGGTGGTATTCGCCGGGACAAAGGGAGCGAACGGCAGAATGGTTCATTTGAGCCATCCGAACGGATATGAAACCCTCTACCTGCACCTGTCCAGAATCGCCGTTAAAGGCGGCGCGCGCGTGGGCCAGGGAGACGTGATCGGATATGTCGGATCCTCGGGGCTCTCCACGGGACCGCACCTGGATTTCAGAATCAAACGAAGGGGCCAGGCCCTGAATCCATTGAAAATGATATTCCCTCCCGGAGATCCCGTGCCGCCTGATAAGATGCCGCAGTTTGCCCTGGTTCGGGACTCGTGGATGGGCCGGCTCCATTCCGAATAAAGGCACCCGGGCGGCCGCGCAATACCGTTTCAATCGCACTCCGGCAGAAGCGCCCGGTATGCCTTAACCAAGCGCCTTACAGTCATAAAAAGAGGATGCCCATGGTCGCATGTGCTTGAAATGCGGGGCGCGGACTGAATTATTTTCGTCACGAATAGTTGATATGAAGAAGGTTGTCATCATCGTCAACCCCAAAGCGGGCAGGGGAAGGGCTTGCGGCGCCATCCGCCGCTGTGTGCGCCGGTGGAAGCGCCGGGACTGGGAAGTGGAAATCCTTGAAACCAGGGATACGAACCAGGCGGGAAGGATGGCGCAGGACCTGGTCCCGAACCCGCCGGACCTGCTTGCGGTCTGCGGCGGGGACGGGACCCTCAACGAAGTCGCCTCCTCACTTCCGGCCCCTCCATTCCCGGTTGCCGTGCTGCCTGCGGGGACGGCCAACGTCGTCGCCAGGGAAGTAAAACTTCCTTTGAATCCCGTCCGGGCTCTCGATATCAGCCTCAAACGATCGGTGCGAAAAGTCGATCTCGGAGAACTGGGGCCGGGTCCAAGGCGCCGTTTCGTCTTCGCGGCCGGGATCGGATTCGACGCCTATGTGGCTGCGAATGTGACGCCCGCCATGAAAGAAAAACTCGGAATGGGGGCCTATGCCCTGGAAATTTTCCGGGGCCTCAGGAACTACCCATTCCGCGAATTTCAGGTGGTCGCCGACGGCCGGGCCTATACGGCAACCAGTTGCCTGGCGGCCAATGCGAGGAGTTACGGCGGGGGGCTGCTTTTTTGCCCTCAGGCCGATATGCGGGACGGCTTCCTGGATATTCTCGTCATTCAGGGGAAAAACCGGATTCAATTAGCCCGGTTTCTGTTCCGCGCCCTGCTGCGCCTGCCGGAGGTCAACGACTGGACCCGGCGGTTCCGGGCCCGCCGCTTGACCCTGGACGGTCCGGCCGGGATCCCGGTTCAGGCAGACGGAGAATCGGCCGGGAGCCTGCCGCTCGAAATCGGCCTGCTTCCCTCGACCTTTCCGCTGGTCGTTCCTTAATATTCAATGTAAATCACTGCCGCTCACGGCCGAGCCGCCGGAACCGCGGAGTTTCCCGGAGATATTCAATATTCCTCCCCATGCTGCCGCCATATTCCATTGATCGCACAGAAGGCTTGGGAAAACAGAGCTGCAGGCGTAAAATGAGGCGTTCATTGTCAATAACGGAACCGCCTATGTGCCATCAAACCTGGGTACGAGGGCGGATTGGAATTTTGATCCGGATATGCTCAAGATCGCCATCGTCGGCAGGCCCAATGTCGGGAAATCCACCCTATTCAACCGCCTGTGCCGGTCCCGCAGATCGATCGTGGGCGACGAACCGGGGATTACGCGGGACCGGATCTACGGATCCGTCCGCTGGGGGGATTGCCCGGCGGAGATCCTGGATACCGGAGGCATGATACCGGATGCACGCGACACCATCCCGGCGGGAATTCTGAACCAGGTGGAGCAGGCCGTAGCCGAGTCCCATTTGATCCTCATGGTTGTCGACGGCAGGGCCGGGATTACGCCCCTGGACGAGCAGCTGCTTCCCCTGCTGCGCAGGACCGGCAAACCGGTCTGGATCGTGGTCAACAAGATCGATGCCCCGGCCCTGGAAGCCCATGCGGCCCAGTTCTATGCATTCGGAATGGATGCCGTCTATCCCGTTTCTGCCGAACACGGCCGCGGAACGGTCGAACTTCTTGAAGCAATCGCAGAAAAAGCCAGCGCGCATTCCGCCGGAGCGGAGACAGGCCCGGAAGCGGAAGAGGAGGACGAGATCCGGATCGCGGTCGTCGGGCGGCCCAATGTGGGCAAGTCCTCGCTGGTAAACCGCCTGCTCGGATACGAACGGTCCATCGTAACCGACATACCCGGGACCACGCGTGATTCCGTGGATACCCTGCTGGTCCGCGAAGGATTCCGATATCGCATCGTGGACACCGCCGGGATCCGGAGAAAGGGCAGGGTGGCGCCGGACCGAACGGAACGGGTGAGCGTCCTTATGGCCCGGAAAAGCCTGGAGCGCGCCGATGTGGCTATTCTGGTGCTGGACGCCGAAGAAGGCGTGACCAAGCTGGACGCCGGCATCGGGGGCCAGGCCAACGAGTCCGGCTGCTCCATAATCGTCGTTTTCAACAAGTGGGACAAGGTGGAGAAAAGCACGGCGACGTTTCAGGAATATACGGAAAGGGTGTCCCGGCGGATGAAGTACCTGGCCTATGCTCCCGTCTTAACCCTGTCGGCCCTGACCGGGCAGCGCGTGTCCCGGCTCTTTGCCATGATACGCAATGCGAACGAAGCCAGGCGCCTCCGGATTCCGACCGGAACCCTCAACAACGTTTTCGTGCCCAAGCTGGAGGAAAGCTTCAGGGCCCATGATCCCAATCACAAGCTGGGGATACGCTACATCACCCAGGCCGAAACCGCTCCCCCTACATTTGTGGTTTTCACCCAGGGGCGCGACCGCCTGCATTTCTCCACGGAAAGACACCTGGTCAACCGCCTCCGGGAAAAGTTCGGTTTTTACGCGACGCCGATCCGGATCCGCCAGCGCCGCAAGCCGCTCAAAAAATAGCGGCGCCGCGGAAGCGGTGCGAATGTAAATTATCTGTTATGAGGGACGGGAAACTCGGGGTATAAAAAGATTCGGATTGAAAATTGAAGATTGAAGATTAAGATGAAGAACAGCCGGGGAATCCCTTATAGTCATGAATAAAGACGAGATCAGCCGAAGAGTGTACGAGGCGCACGGCGGAATGGCTTACGCCGATGCCCGGGAAGTTGTGGACCGGATCCTGGACGCCATAAAAAACAGGCTGGCGAATGGAGAGAGGGTTGTCCTCAGCGGGTTCGGCAGTTTTACAGTGCAGCGGCGCAAGGACAAGAAGGGGGTGAATCCCCAGACGGGCCGCTCCATAATTATTCCGGGCAGGAATACCGTAAAATTCAAACCTTCAAAATATTTGAAATCGGTGTGACGCCCTATGCAGTTCGTTCCAACCAAGCTTTACTACAAAATCAGGGAAGTATCCGAGATTGTCGGCGTCGAAGCGCATGTTCTGCGTTTCTGGGAAACGGAATTTCCTGCCCTCGCCCCGCCGAAAAGCAGGACCGGCCAGCGAACCTACCGCCCGAAAGATATAGAACTGCTGCTCCGCATCCGGGATCTCCTGTACGAAGAGGGTTACACCATCGCCGGCGCGCGCAAACGCCTGGGTTCGCGCGTTTCCGCAGCCGCGGAGAAAACCGCCGCTCCGGCGACAGGGGCCCGCGCCGGCCGCAGGGAGGCCGCGCGGCCGGAGAAAAAAGGCGCCCCCGCTCGAGACCGTTTAAATAAAGTAAAATCCGAACTTGAGAACATATTGACTTTACTGGACCGCGGATGATACCGTTTTAGGGCGGTCGGGACGTAGCGCAGCCTGGTAGCGCACACGCTTGGGGTGCGTGTGGTCGGTGGTTCAAATCCACTCGTCCCGACCATTTAATTTATTGTGACAGTTATCCTTCTTACCAATGACGACGGAATTGAGGCCGAGGGGCTCAGAGCCCTGGAAAAGGTCCTGGGCGATCTCGCGCGTCTCGTTATCGTCGCCCCCGACCGTGAGCGCAGCGCCGTGAGCCACGGCCTGACGATCCACACCCCGCTCGAACTCAAGGAACTCGGGCCGGACCGCTATGTTCTGAACGGGACCCCGGCGGACTGCGTCATCTACGCGATCCAGCACCTGTTTAACGTATTCCCCGACATGGTGGTTTCCGGAATCAATCACGGCGCCAATCTTGGGGACGACGTTATGTATTCCGGAACCGTGGCGGCGGCGCGCGAAGCGTCCCGGCACGGCATTCCTTCGGTGGCCTTGTCCCAGGCATACGACGACCGTCCCGTCCAGTTCAAGGAAGGCCCGGCTTACGCCCGCGAACTGATTTCCACTCTGCTGGGGGAAAAAGCGAACGGTGAGTTCTGCCTGAACGTGAATTTCCCCGTCCGAAAAATCCGGGGAACCAGAATCACCCGGCAGGGCTGCGCGCAGCATATCCCGCATTTCAATTCTCTGGATTTCAACCCGCAATACAGGCTGCTGCCTCAAAGCCCGGAGGAGCCCGGGGGAACCGACCTTTGGTCCGACCGCAAGGCCGTCATCAACCAGTACGTGTCGATCACGCCCATGCAGCGCGACCAGACCGATTACGGCGCCGCCAGGGCGCTCGAGTCCACGGTCGGAAAAATGAAAGCCGGTTTCTGACCCCGTCCCGCTGTTTCAATCGCCGATTATCGTCGGAAAGTGCCTTGATTGGCGTCCCGAATTGCGCTAGCATTTTGGTTTCCGGCCCTGGATCCGCCAATCCGTTGCTTCCGCTGGCGAGCCGTGCCGGGCATGGCGGGGCGTGGCGCAGTTTGGTAGCGCGTACGGTTCGGGACCGTAAGGTCGGAGGTTCAAATCCTCTCGCCCCGACCATTTCCGCCCGGCGCAGCCAGACTGCCTTTTCCTCCCGATCCACCTAAAATAGCCGGCTTTCGAAAAAATCGCGGGAGGATCAACTTCGGGCGAACCCGGGCTTCCACAATTCCAAATTGATTCGTTCCTCCCAAGGTACATCCTTCATCAAGTATTGCGGAGCACCTTATTCACCGATGCAGATGCCGCTTTGGCATGCATCGTTTGTCGTAGCGGGATTTCCGTCGCTGCAAAAGGAACCGTTGGGATCCGTCGCCGTGCAGTTGTCGCTGGCTTCATTGCAGGATTCACTGCAGTCGATATCCCCGTCGGGTCCGGGGCACGGGTTGCCCGTGTGGATGCTGCAGAGGCCGGCGGAGCAGCTGTCGGTACCGTTACAGTAAATTCCGTCATTACAGGAGCTTCCGTTGGTGTCATTTGCCGTGCAGTTGTCGCTGGCTTCATTGCAGGATTCACTGCAGTCGGCGTCCCCATCCGGTCCGGGGCACGGATTGCCCGTGTGGTTGCCGCAGATGCCGGCGGAGCAGCTGTCGGTGCCGGTGCAGTAAAGCCCGTCATTGCAGGCGCTGCCGTCGGAATCATTCGCCGAGCAGGTGTCGTTGGTTTCATCGCACGATTCACTGCAGTCGGCGTCGCCGTCGGGCCCG
>JAFGAO010000204.1 GCA_016933615.1 Acidobacteriota bacterium | reverse complement strand
TTCACGGAACGCTTAACCGTTTGCAGCATCCCCGAATATTCCGGAGAGCCTTTTCTTGTCGTTCACGGGCGAACACAAGGTTCGCCCCTACATGCCTTTACGCCTTAAATCCGGGGATGCTTCTGAGAAACAACGACTGCTCGATGCGGGTTTCGTACTCCCGCCTGAAGTGCTCCAGGGTGTCCAACAGCGGGACGGCCGCGGCCTGGCCGAGCCCGCACAAAGAGGACGCCGTCATGACCCGGCCCAGCTCCTGCAGGATCCGTATGTCGTTCTCTTCCCCGTCGCCGCCGGCCAGGCGCTCCAAAATTTCGAGCATGGCCTCGGTGCCGTCGCGGCAGGGCGTGCACTTCCCGCAGGATTCTTCGGCGAGGAATTCCGTGTTGCGCCGCATGATGTCGATCACGTCACGGCTTTCATCGTACACGGTCACGGCGCCCGAACCCAGAACGCCTTCGTAGGCCAGGGGCGTGTCGAGCATGGTTGCGGGCAATATTCTTCCGGTGGCGCCTCCGACCTGAACCATCTTGACGTTCCGGGCGGCGGCCAGTTCCGCCACCAGCTCCGACAGCGGGCTGCCGAGCTCCAGCTCGTAGACGCCGGGTTTTTCGACATCCCCGCTGACGGAAAAAACCTTGGTCCCCTTGCTTTTCTCCGTGCCGATTTCCCGGAACCACCCGCTGCCGTTGGCAACGATCGCGGGGATGTTCATCAGGGTCTCCACGTTGTTGACCACCGTGGGCTTCCCCCACAGGCCGCCGTCCACCGGGAAAGGGGGCTTGTAGCGCGATTCGCCGCGCAGCCCTTCGATGGAGTGGATCAGGGCCGACTCCTCGCCGCAGATGTACGCCCCGGCCCCCTCGCGCAGTTCGATGTCCATCTCCTTTAGGAAGCCTCTATCCCCGGCCTGCCCGATCGCGCCCGAAACCAGCGGAAAAAGGAAACGGTATTCGGCCCGCAGGTAGATGAAGGCCTTGGGCGCCCCGACCGCGTAGCAGGCGATGGCCAGCGCTTCAATCAGGGTAAAGGGATCGTGCTCGAGTATGTACCGGTCCTTGAAGGTCCCGACTTCGCCCTCGTCGGCGTTGCACACGACATACTTTTCCTCTTCGGGATTGTTCCGGGCCAGCTCCCACTTGCGCCCGCAGGGGAACCCAGCGCCGCCGCGGCCCAGCAGGCCGGATGCGGCGACCTCCCCGATCACGTCCCCCGGCTTCATGCGCTCCCGCGCTTTCTGTAAGGCCGCGAAGCCACCTTCGTGGACATACGACTTTATATTCCGGGGGTTGATGCGCCCGCAGTTTTTGAGGACGACCTGTCTTTGCACTACCCTTTTCCTCCGGTTTGATAGGATTTCAGTATTTTCGCGATTTTCCTCGGCGTCAGGCCGCCGTGAACGTCGCCGTTGACCAGCATGGCCGGGGCCCGGTCGCAGGCGCCGATGCAGCTGGCCAGTTCGAGGGAAAAGGTCCCGTCCGGCGTGGTTTCCCCGGGCCGGATGCCGAGGGTTTCTTCAATGCACTCCAGGATTTTCCGGGAATTTTTCAAATAACAGGGCAGGCTTTTGCATACCCGGATGACGTTCTCGCCCGTCGGCCGGGTGGAAAGGAAGGAATAAAAGGTGGCCACCCCGTACACATCGCCCGGGGAAAGATTCATGGACCGGGCGGTGTCGGCCATGAAACCCTGCGGCACGCAGTGGAAGTTCTCCTGGGCCCGCTTCAACTCGGGCAGGAGCCCGGCCCGTTTCCGGTCGACCGCCGCCTTGAGGGGCAAATCGGGCTCGCTCTCCGGCTCGATTTTGGCGCGATCCGCCTGGCCCGGCCTCGACAGGGCCGTCGTCGGGCAGTAATCGATGCACAGCAGGCAGTCGCGGCAGATTTCCTTGTCGAGGGGTTCGTCGAAATCGACGACCACCTTGGAGCGGAATCCCCGGTAGGCGGTGCTGAAAAATTTCTTCCCCGCGATATCGCTGCAGACGCCGATGCACCGGCCGCACAGGATGCACTTGGACATGTCCCGCCGTACGTAGGGATTGGAGTCTTCGGGGGGATAGCAGCGCGGTTTGCGGGAGCGGAACCGGGGCGGGCCGGCCTGGATTTCCGCGGCGATGTTGTGCAGGTCGCAGTGCGCGGCCCGGTAGTCGTTGACGCACGGCCCGGTGTGCCCGGCCAGAAGCAGTTCCACCGTCGCCTTGCGGGCTTCCAGAACCTTCGCGGACCGGGTATGGATGACCATTCCGGCTTCAACCGGGGTGTGGCAGGACCCGGCCAGGCGGTTCGATCCCTCGACCTCGACGACGCATACGCGGCAGGACCCCGTCGGCCGCAGGTTCGGATGATAGCATAGCGTAGGAATATGGATCCCGGCTTTTTGGGCCGCTTCGAGAATCGTGGTTCCTTTTCCCGCGGACACTTCCATGCCGTCTATGCGGACCTTCAATGCATCCATGCGTCTGGTCGCTCCTTCATGGCACTTCGGGGCATTTTAATACAACATGCTTTATCCGGGGAATCATTTCCTCGAAAACGGTTGCACGTTGAAGGCTGAACGTTCCAACATGCAACATCAATAATGCGTACGGATCGTGTCTGCAGTATGTACAAATTATGTTCACAGGAAGCCTCTCCCTGTGCGGTTGGATGACATTAAGTTATTATTTTGCAACGTTTTAAAATTAAGGTGCGCATTGGTATTCCACATGCACTCTCGGTCGTCATGAAAAACCAAAATGAAAAAAAGAAAGCCGCGGTTCTGTGGAGCGCGATTCTGGCGACAGGCGCCGTCGCCGCGGCGCTCGCGATGCCGGCCGTCCCGCAGGATCCCTCGTACCACAATTTTGCCGACAGCCGCGTTTTCCTGGGCATCCCCAATGCCCCGGATGTGCTGTCGAACCTCCCGCTGACAGTCCTGGGGATTGCCGCAATTGTTCTTTGCCGGCGAAAAGGCGGGCCGGATTCCATACCGGGCCGGATGAAAATATTCTTCTTCGCGACGGTTCTCGCGACCGGCGTGGGTTCGTCCATCTACCACTGGCGCCCGGATAACTTTTCGATAATCTGGGACCGGATCCCGCTGTCGGTCATGTTCATGGCCCTGTACCTGGTTTTCCTGGCGGACCGCGTCAGCGCCAAAGCCGCCTCCTTGCTGGTATGGCCCGTCCTGGCGGCGGGCCCCGCGAGCGTCCTTTACTGGTACTGGAGCGAATTGCAGGGCGCGGGTGACCTGCGCTTTTACGGGGTCGTCAAGCTGCTCCCGCTGCTGCTGATTCCGGCAACGATTTTTATTCGCCCCAAAGGAACCGTCGGGAACGCCCCCCTGTGGAAGGGCCTCGCCTGGTACGTTTCTGCCACCGTTGCGGAATTCCTGGACGGGCGGATTTTCCGGATAACCGGCTTCATCAGCGGGCACACGCTGAAACACCTCTTCGCCGGAATCGCGGTTTTCTGCCTTCTCTCCATATGCCATAAAAATGCTGTATGCCCGGGATCCCGAAACGGGGGAGGAGGACGTCACCATTCACCGGATTTGCGTGCAGGGCGCGGATGAAATCAGCGTTTACTTTATAACCGGAAGGCACATCGACCATTACCGCCGGAAAGCCGAGAGGATGGGCAAACCCCTGCCGGTCTCGGTCAACATCGGACTGGACCCGATCATCCGCCTGACCTCCTGTTTCGAAGCGCCGACCACGCCGATCGGGTTCTACGAGCTCGGCATAGCGGGAGCCGTCCGCGGCCGTCCCGTGGAAATGGTCAAGTGCGTTTCCGTCAGGGCGAAATCAATCGCCCGCGCCGAAATCGTCATTGAAGGGGAGATCCTGCCCGGCCTGCGCATTGCCGAAGACCGCAACACGGGAAAGGGGCTCATAATGCCCGAGTTCCCGGGCTACATGGGCAAATCGCAGCCGGCGCTTCCGGTACTGAAGGTTTCGGCCGTCACGCACCGCAAAAAAACCGTCTTCCAGACGCTGGTCGGCCCCGGCCTGGAGCACGTCAATCTTCTCGGGATTCCGACCGAAGCCAGCATCACGCGTCTCCTGGAGGCAAGCATGCCGGGCCGGCTGAAAAACGTCTATTGCCATCCCGCCGGCGGGGGCAAGTACCTGGCCATCCTGCAGGTGCGCAAGAACAAGCCGACCGACGAGGGGCGCCAGCGGCAGGCCGCCCTGACGGCATTTGCCGCATTCGCGGAACTCAAGCACATTATCCTGGTGGACGAGGACGTCGACATCTTCGATACAGACGACGTGATGTGGGCCATGACCACGCGCTACCAGGGGGACATCAGCACGGTTTTCATCCCGGACGTATTCTGCCACGTCCTGGACCCCTCCTCGTCGCCCGAATTCCGCCCGGCAAGCCGCGCGCCCGGCATCGCGTGCAAAACGATCTACGACTGCACGGTACCCTATACGATGCGGGAAGACTTCAAACGAACCGGGTTCATGGATATGCGGCTGGAGAGTTATCTCGACTGAAAAAACGTGCGAACGTTGCCTTGGAGTGCGGGCGCAAGCTCCGCTTGCGCCCGCACTCCAAAGAAGATAAAGATCGTTGCGCATGCAACGGTTTTATTTATCCCCGAAAATCTTTTCGTAGGTCGCGATTTTCGCCGATTCGAACATGAAGATGGGCGTGTCGATCCGGTTGAAGGTGACGGGGCAGTGTTCGACCCCTTTGGGCACGAATATCAGGCAGGTTCTGGTCAGGATGTGCTTCTCCCCGCCCATATTGAATTCTATCTCGCCGCCGAGGTCTCGGGGGTAATTCCGGTTGGTCCCGCCGAACCCGATGACTTCGTCGAAATCGTGGCTGTGCGGCAGCTCGATGCTGACCGGTTTGCCTCCCGGAAGACCCCACAGTATTTCGCAGCCGACAAAAAGGGAACACCCCGGCACGATGGCGTCCATAATCCCGAGCAGCATGGTCCGGTCCAGTATCCTCCCCTCCTTCGCCTGGTCTTCCATCGCCCGGACCATGGCCTCCGGTTCCGGGGGCATCAGGTCTTCCGTTACAATGTATTTCCCGTACTTGGATTCGGCCATCATCGAACCTCCGAAAATATAAGGCCGTTGCAGGTTGAACGTTAAACGTTGCACGTTAAAAGAAAAAACATCGTTGGAACGTTAAAATCAGGTTGGCTCTCCATGAACCAGAATAACCTGAAGAAACGTGCAACGAAGCAGTTGGTTTTTAACGTGCAACCTTCAACGTGCAGCGTGCAACGGTTCAACATTGTTCTCTTTCATCATTCCCTGAAGCATTTCGTAGGATTGAGCGCCAACCAGACGGCTTTGGTTTATGATAAAGGTCGGGACGGCGGTTACCTCCAGGGCCTGCGAAACGGCCCAGTCTTCGTCCACGGCCGCTTTGAACGTCCTCCGGACCAGCACTTCTTCCGCTTCCACCGCGGGCAGGCCGGCCGACGCCGCCAGCCCGGTCAAAACCGGGATCGCGCCGATATTTCTGCCTTCTGCGAAATAGGCCCTGAAAACGGCGTTGTGCAGCGGCTCCCCCCTGCCCCGGGATTCGGCCCACAGCCCCAGTTCCTGGGCCAGCCGGGTGTTGTACAAACGGTCGTGCTCTTCGAACGGCAGTCCCAGCTCCCGGGCGGTCCGGCGCATGAGCCGCATCACTCCCCGTATATCCATGGGACGTCCCGCAAAAAGCTGCTCGAAGGTCATTCCCTCTTCCGGGGTTTCCGGGTGGAGCGGAAAGGCCCGCCATCGGACCGCAACATCGTATTCCCTTGTCAGTTTCTCAATACGCCCGGTAATGAAATAGCACCAGGGTCAGACGTAGTCGGAGAATATCTCCAGCAGCGCGCGTTCGGCCATTCTCACCGGCTCCCTTCTTTCATCTCTTGAGTAAATCGCCTCAAATCGTCCATGTACGCGGCCGGATCGCGCTCCAGAAGATCGTTGTGCCCGGCATTGGGGATGAAAAGCGCCCTCTTTTCGGCGGCGCCCGAAAGCGCGTAGAGGGCCCGGCCTTCCTCCGCGGGAATGATCCGGTCGGCTTCGCCGTGGATAATCAGCGTGGGGATGCGCACCTGCGCGATTTTCAGATCGTTGCCGAATCCGACCGGGTCCGCGGCGTCCCGGATCAGCCCGGACAGCCCCAGCCGCTCGAGCTGCCTTCGGACCGACGCAAATCCGCTTTCCACAATCAGGCCTTTCAGCTCGGACTGGTACCGGTACGCGGTTTCGATCGCCGGGGCGCTCCCAAGCGAACGCCCCATGACGAACAGGTCTCCCGAATAATCCATGGAGCGCAGAAATGCCCGGAACCCTTCGAAAACAGGGTCCGTATCGTAAAGGATCCGGCTGCAGCTGGGGCTGCCGCCGCTGGTGCCGTATCCCCGGTATTCGGCTGCGAAAAGATTCAGGCCCTCTTTCAGGTACAGGGGCGCCACGCAGTCGTAATCCGCCGCCGTCTCCCCGTTGCCGTGGAAAAACAGGATATTGGGGCCGCCCGGCCCGGCCTTGAAGAACCGGCACCCGAGCCGCACCTCTTCCTCCACGCGGATGAAATGATTGACGGCATCCGGACGGTCCGGTGCGCTTTTATGGTGGGGGAACAACAGTCTTCCGGCCGCTTCGGGGCGGTCGAGCAGTTCCGCCCCCGCGCGCAGATCCTTCATGGCGGCTCCTGAAAAAGTGTTTATTGTAACAGGAAAACCGGAGGGGTTGAAAATGAATTAGCCCCTACGGGTGCAAACGGAAGTGGAACTCGAAGGTGGCGAAGCCCTTGAAGTGCGGCTGCTTGCCGCCGCCTTAGGAAAATCGATGGCACATCAAGGCGGCAGCAAGCTGTGGCACTTCCAAGGAAGCTTCGCTTCACGAAACACGATAGTGTGAAGCGATTTCTAAATCATCCTGACCGTTTACTGATGCGGCAGCCTCATCTGCGTGAAGCCCGTGATGTTGACGTCGCGGAACATCGGGGTCGCCGGAGGCAGCAGTTCCGGCTGCAGGAATTCCACGTCGAAGTTGTAGCCCCGGCCCGGCGGCGAATAGACGTTGGTGCAGCACTTGTACGTCCCCACCGCCTGGCGGTTGAAGTACAGGCTGACGATGGACCCGCGGTAATTCAGGGTCCGGCCGCCCCAGTTTTCCAGGTAGCGCAGGAAATTGTGCACGCCGCCGTCGGTGCCGAAGTCGTAATCCGTGCCCGTGATGTTGGGAAAGGGCTTTCCCTTGCCGGAAATGACGGCCATGCGGTACCAGCTGGTCTGGGCAATCCTTCCGGGATTTGTGACGGAATTGCCGAGTTCGTGCGGGCGGTTGAAAGAATTCTTGTCGTTCCAGGAGTTCGAAAGAAAAGTTACGGCGTCGCCGATGACCGAAGCGGCGACATGGTACGCGTCGTAGTCGCCCCCCAGCACGTTGTAATCCCCCTGGACGTACACGGGATTTTCCGAAACCACGGCCAGACCGTAGTTGATCCCTTCCGCGTTTGCTCCCAGGTCGATCACGGAACCGTTGACCAGCTTCAGCGCGCGCCGGAAAAGGACCGGGAGGTTTTTCCGGGCAATGTTCCCGCTCACGGCCGTCCAGGGCCGGGCGCTAGCATCCAGCGGCGCGCCCGCGCCCGTCGGGAGGATCGGGGTGGCGCCGTAAGTATCGAAAACTCCGTTGCTGTTTATATCCTCCCCATCGTCCATCCCCCCGTTGGGAAGGCCGTTGGCGGCATCGTTGGGATTGACGATATCCTCGAATCCGTATTCGCCCGTCTCATCGCCCGCCGCGTCCTGGTTGGTCCGCCTGTCGGAGAAGTAGACGACGTACCCCGTGGTGTGGATCGCGTTGCTGCCGCTTGCGCCGATGGTTCCCCGGAACCATCGCGCCAGGTTGGCGACGTCCAGCTCCACGTAGTGCATCACGCCGCCGAGATACACGTTGTAAATACCGGATAATGCTCCGGAATCTCGGAAAGTCCCCTCGCGCGTGTCGTACAGGACGTTGGGCCAGAACTGCCTGGCGCTTCCCCCGCATGCGGCATCCGGATTGTCCTTCAACCGCTGGAGCCGGATCACGGCGTCCGGCTGGTCGTTGCCGCAGTTGCTTCCAGCCAGGTTGCGCCCCGCGATTCCCAGGGACAGGATTTCATTGGTGACGTCGGACCAGTTGTGGCTTTGGTCCTGCATCTCAATTTTTATGTAGCCCCCGATCAGGTCGGTTCCGTCCGCGCTCTTGAAATCGCCGTCGTGGCTGGTGTCGGCCACCGCGTAGGGAGTGCTGGCGGCATCGGGCGCGTTCCCGGTCAGCTGAACCGGCGCGCCCCCGGTCACCGTCGGCAGATTGTGGATGTCCGCGGGATCGTCGGAAAGAACGATTCTCAGGCTCGTGTCCTCGCGGGCATAAAAGCGCTGCTTCAGGATTTCGGGTTTGGCGGCGGCTTCCCCGGGCTCGGGCCGCCGGATAATGTCGATCGGTTCGGCCCCCATGCTGACCAGGGGCAGCTCCATATCGCGGGCGCCCGTGCGGCCGTTCCGAATATTCCCGTTGTAGGTGCCGATGGAAAGATTGGTCCAGGTCGGATCGTTCAAGGCCGACCCGAGCGTATTGACGAGGCTTCCTTCGCTCTTGGTAAGGTTCCTGTAGACATTGGGAGCCTGGGCCACCTTGACCGTGCCGTCCTCGCACAAGTTGCCGTTTACCAGGTGCGTGCGGACGACCTCGCCCAGGGCCGTCACGCGGTCTTTCATGGTCAGGGTGCTTCCGTTGCCCTGCGACAGAAACAGGTTCCCGTTCGTATGCACCCGACCGCCGAAATTGAAATTGGGCCCGGCGTGAAAGCTGAGGTCGGTTTCCGAAAAGATGCCGAACTGGAACACGGGGACGGCCACGGTCTGAAGGCTCCGGCGCATCCGGACTTCGCTCCCCGAAGGGGTGCGGACCGTCGTGGATATCGCGTAGGGCGTGATCAGCCCCACAAGCCCCTCGTACGGCCCCGACGGGATGGTGCGCTGTTCCTGGTCCGGCATTCCGCCGGAAATGGGAAAATCGACCCTGTAACCCGAGCTCCCGTCGGGCGAAATGAACTGCAGGTCCTTTATCGTGGGAGGATTCTGGGTCAGCGCGTTGATCTGGGTGGTGGAAGGGGCGTAGTTCTTCTCGAACAGGGTCCCGAGATCCGACGTGAGCTGCTCCAGCCCTCCGAGGGCCCCGTAGAAGGCCCGGTTCTGTTCCCGGTCGATTCCGATGAGTCCCTGGTCGGAATTGACCGACACGATGAACCCCTCAAGAAGAGCCCCGAGCAGCACCAGTATCAAAAGGGTGCTGATCAATGCAATGCCTTTCTGGTTTTTCATGTTCATATGCGTATTCCCATTAGATGTAGCGGTCGATGAAAGACAGGCTGCGAAGGCTGACCTGCGTCGTCAGCGACCTGCGCAGGAACTCGCCGGTGTTTCTGATGGTCCCGTGGGAGCGGCCCAAAAGGTGCAGGTTGACTTTCCGGATCTGGTTAGGGGAGTTGGGCGCCACCGGCGTATCGACATCGGTCGGATTGATGACGCCGTCGACAAGGTCGTAGGTGAGCTGCAGATCCTCGAGAACCAGGGCGACCGCGTTGCCGCCGCGGTTGTTGACCCGGCGGATGAGCCGGGGAGTGTTGGCATCGGTCGTGTAATCCAGGTAATAGGAAATAAGCCACACGCGCATCGCCGTCGTCGGGGGGAAACCGCCGGGATTTTTGATCTGGGTGATGGATCCCTGGGAGGCATTGGGCTGGTTCAGGTTCATGGGGTCGCCCGGCTGGAAGAACATCTGCTGGCCCGACACCCGGGTGACGTACTGCAGGGTATTGCCCAATGCGTTGCTGAAAGCGATCAGGTCCCCGGCGCGGATTTCGTTGCGGACCCCGGTAATGGGGGTCGAGGCATTCACCGTCGCGCTGGACCCGTCGAAGGCGATCGCGTCGAGCGGACTGTCCTCCAGGGACAGGGTGCTGTCCGCGAATAGAATATTGACGATATCCGTGGCCTGGCCGAATCCCACCGGGCCCAGACCCGCGCCGGGGTTCACCGCGGCGACATTCAGGGTATTGAAGGTTAAATTGGAGCCCGGGGGCCCGGGCCGGACCACGGGAACCGCCCCCAAACCCGAAGGGATGGGAATGCCGCCGGTGGGAATGTTCCACCCCGCGCTCATGAAATCCTGTATCAGCATATTCATGCCGGCCCGCAGGTTCTGTTCCAGGTCCGCCATCAGGGTCGCCTTGTCGTTCAAATCCATACTGCTGTTGAAAGCGCTCATGGCCCCGGCCATCAGGATCAGGGTGACGGTGATCCCGATCAGCAATTCCACTGCACTGAATCCCTGTTGCGTTTTCATGGAATCCTTCTTATGCGAATGAAGAAATGTAGGTGACAAGCTCGTACTGGCGGTTCAAATGGCCGATCCTGTAGTCGATGATGATGCGGATCTGGCGCAGATTGCCGCCGAGATCGGTGATCTCTATTTCCCGCGTAAAAGTGTTCAGGGGCACGACGATGTCGTCCGGGGTGCCCAGCTGGTTGTCGGCGCCGGGGAGCCTTTCCGCCTCCTCCGAGCCGTCGTCGGCGGTATTGACCATACCGTCCGGCCCCGGATCGCGTATGGGCTGCGGGTCGTCGAGAAAAACCCCGCCCTTGCTGACGTTGCGCACGGCATTCCAGACGATGATCCGGGTGTCCCTGGACGTGAAAACGGACTCGATCGCCTCCGTCGCTTTTTCCTTGGCGATCTGGTGATAATGCGCCGTGGTCACGACAATCATCCCTTCCGAAAAAGCCGAAGCCAGCGCCAGCAGTCCGCCGGTCAGGATCACCAGTGCGATCAGGGCCTCCAGCAGCGTGAAGCCGGCGCAATTCTTATTCAGAAATTTATTGGCAGCCATGCATCCCTCCTCTAGTGAACCCACTGGGATCCCGCCCACCGGTAGCCCCGGATCCTTCCGGTGGATCCCAGGATCGTGACCGCGCGCGCCGTTTCAGGATGGCCCGCGATCCCAAGAAATACGGAGCCGTTGACCGGGTTCCCCTGATTGTCGATCAGGGAGCCGTCGCTCAGGAACACGAGCGGGGTCACACCCCCGAAATCCACCGGGCTTGAATTTCCGAAAAAATCGGGGCTGTCCGGGACACCGCCGAAAAGAGTAAACCGGCACCCGTTTGTCAGCACAAGGGTGTTCAACACCGTTTCGCCGTTGGGAATGTTCAGTTGAACCAGCTGAAACGTGTCGTCGGTTGGGAAGCGGATCTCCACCGCGCGGCGGTTTCCGACCGCAAGCTGCCTCCCCCTGCGCAGCTGGTCCACCACCTGGTGCATCGATTTGTTGGCGTACATCCCCGTCTGGGCGGAGCGGATACCCACGACGGCGAACCCGCCGAGAATGCAAACCAGGGCGATGACGATCAACAGTTCCACAAAGGAGAAACCCGAATGCGGGCAGAGAGGCTCGGTCTTTGTTTTATTTTTCATCTAATCTTCTAATCTCCTAGTAGACGGCGCCGATAACATATTCGTAGTCGTTTTCCAGACGCCAGCGGCGCATTCAAAGCAATGGAAATAATTCAAGCCGCTTTTTAAACATAAAAATATAGATCCTCATCGGCCCTGATGGATTTTCCAATTAACTATATTACTAATTTTATATATCCGGCGTGATTCGCGTCACAAATTCTGCATAAGAACCGCTGCAGGTTGAACGTTAAAATTTCGCGCGTTAAAAACATAAAGCTACGTTTCGGGATAAAACAGCTTGACTCCTTTTTTATCAGAAGAACCATAGGGAACGTGCAACGACGCAGTTTGTTTTTAACGTGCAACGTTTAACATGCAACGTGCAACGAAGTTTTATTTTGGTGATCCCCGTCACCGATAAAAATTCCCATGACCGTAAACTGTCTCTGTAAAATTTTATTCAAGCGAGGCGCCCGTGCCGGCCAGATTTAAGAAAGAAAACAACCCCCGCTTTTTACTAATTGATTAGGATCCCGAGCCGATGCAGAGAATGGCGAGGTTCATCTCATGAAAAATAAAAAAACAGAGAAACCGCGTTGCGCCGGTTTCTCCCTGACCGAGGTCCTGATTGCGGTGGCGATGATGTCGGCGCTATCGGCAATCGCGGTGCCGATGCTCTCCTCATCCATGCGGAATATGCAGCTGGCCGCCGACGCGCAGAACATTTCCACCACGCTTGCGGCGGCGAGATTGAGCGCCAAGTCGCTCATGACTCCCCACCGCATCAGGTTCAATACCGGGAATAATGAGTGGAAGCTGGAACGCTTCAACCGTGCCAGCGGCACCTTCGAACTCCAGAAAGATGTGTATAAGCTGTCCGGCGGCGTGGCAAACAGCGGAATAACGTTTCTGCAGAATTCCGCATCGCATCCGGGAACATTTCCCGGCCAGACCTCCGCAGCCATCACATTCAACTCCCTGGGGATCCCTGTGGACATCAACAATGCGCCGACTCCGGACAATATCGTCTACATCTCGAAATCGGGCGCCGATTACGCGATTACCGTCTCGCTGACCGGCAAAGTTCAGGTCTGGAAACAGGACGAGGGCCAATGGGAAGCTCAATGATTCCGACGGCTCTTCATTCAACGATTGAAGGAGTTCGCAATGCGTAGAAAATTTTCCGGCCAATCCGGAATGACTTTGGTGGAATCCCTGATGGCCATTGTCATCCTGCTCGTAGGGCTCCTGGCCATGGCGCAGGCCCTGACCTTCAGCGTCCTGGCCAGCAAAACCCACGGGCGCGACGCTACCAAAGCGACGGCCTCGGCCAACGACAAGATGCAGGAGCTGACGGGCCTCCAATTCAACGACACCACCACCGATATCACGGTAAATCCACCGTATCCGGCGACGGGAACCGGGCTCACGGCCGGAGGCAGCATCCCGCCGGCAGCTCCGCTTGCAGGTTACGCAGATTATCTCGATGCGTCGGGGGCCAGAACCACGGCTGGCGATGCCGTCTTCACGCGCCAGTGGCGGATCGCAGACGATCCCTCAGGCGCCCCACTGAAAACAATCTCGGTATGCGCCACCAGCAACAGGAGTTTTCAGGTGGGGACTCCCCCCTCCACGACCATTGTGACGGAGAAGGTGCCATGATACACAACCTCTTGAAAAACGGCTGGAATACGCAAAGCGCCGAACGGATTCAATCCCAGGGCGGCTTTTCGCTCCTGGAGGTGCTGATCGCCGCGTGCATACTCATCCCGATCATGGCGGGGGCGATGCACGTGTTTTCCGAAGGGATCAATCAGCAGGTGTCGGAGCAGGAAAGCATTGAAGCGAACCAGGATGCCAGGGCCGGTTTCAACATGATGACGACCGAAATCGCCCAGGCCGGCTCCCATGGGGACAAAGTCACTACCTTCCAGCAGAACGTCACCGGAATCGCAGCCGTCCAGACCGTTTCCGTCGCCTCCTCGGACGGATTCTGCGTCGGCGATTTCATTAATGCCGTAAACAGCGCCGGCGACACGGAAAACGTCGAGATCACGGGGGTCGGTTCCAATACCCTCAGCGGCGCTTTCCTGAACAATTATGTCGCCGGAGACAGAATCCGCCTCTTTGCCATGCCCTACCTGAACGGGGTTCTCCGCCCCAACGGCCTGGCGGCCGGC
>JAFGAO010000203.1 GCA_016933615.1 Acidobacteriota bacterium | reverse complement strand
TTTGCATACCCTGGCCTTGCGGCCGTCCTGCATAACGCTGAAGCCGATGCGCACATGCTTGTCGCAGCGTTTGCAGACAACCATCAGATTGGATATATCGATAGGCGATTCCTTCGGCAGGATGCCCCCTTTTATGTTCTTTTGCGGATTGGGCCGGGTGTGCTTCTGGATCTGGTTGATACCTTCCACTACAGCCCGATGTTTATCCACAAATACTTTCAGGACTTTGCCTGTTTTGCCCCGGTCTTTTCCGGTTTTCACGTAAACCGTATCGTTTTTCTTAATGTGCACTCTGGGCATCGGATTCTTCCTCGCTCAAATGGCGGCTACAGCACCTCTGGAGCCAGCGAAACGATCTTTAAAAAGTTCTTGTCCCTCAGTTCGCGGCTGACCGGACCGAAAACGCGCGTCCCGATGGGCTCCTTCTGATCGTTGATGAGAACGGCGGCATTGTCGTCGAATCGAATGTAGGATCCGTCTTTGCGCCGGTATTCCTTCCGCGTTCGCACGATCACGGCCTTGACCACCTGGCCCTTTTTTACGGTGCCGTCCGGGGAGGCTTCCTTCACGTTTGCGGTAATGACGTCTCCCAGGCCCGCAACGCGCCCGACCTGATTGCCCAGCGCGTGAATGCAGGAGATTTTTCGGGCGCCCGAATTGTCCGCAACATCCAAAATCGTCCTCATCTGTATCATGATGACCCCACTTCAGTGAGACGCATCCCGCAGCCGGCCTATCATTCGATCCGCCCCAATCCGCATTTTTCGCGGGATTTACGCTGCGCTATCCGTCAAAAATCTTTTGTTTCCCTCTGCCGGATCCCGGATCCGGCCGTTTTTAATTCACCGTGGCGGCGCTGGCAAGAACCTTCTCCACCCGCCACCGCTTGCGCGCGCTCAGCGGACGCGTTTCGACAATTCGCACGCGGTCCCCAACCTTGCACGCGTTGCTTTCATCGTGCGCCAGAAACTTGGAGGTTCTCCGCAAGGTTTTTTTGTACAGGCGATGCTGGACGAGCCTGTCGACTGCGACAGCCACCGTCTTGTTCATCCCGGTGCTCGTTACGATACCCACCTGGCTTTTGCGGATTCCCCTTTTCTGTTCAGTTCCCATTCTTCCCTCGGTCTATCGAGACTGGAAATACGAAATAAATGCCTAATCCCGGATCTTTCATTTCAAATTGCTATTTACGTTCCATTTCTTTGAGAACGGTCGCGATGCGCGCGATGTCCCGCCGGATCGACTTCAGCTTCGGCGCGCTTTCCAGCTGCCCCGTTGCCGCCTGGAAGCGGAGCTTGAGCAGCTGCATGCGCAATTCGGAATCTTCGGCGATCAGGTCTTCGCGGGACATGTCTCTCAACTTGGAAGCCTTCATACATCCTCCTTGCCGAATCGTTTCACGAATTTCGTCCTGACGCACAGCTTATGACCGGCAAGCCGCATTGCTTCCTGGGCCATATCCTCCGTAACGCCTTCCATTTCGTAAATGATTTTGCCGGGCCGGACCACCGCGACCCAGCCTTCCGGAGCGCCCTTGCCTTTTCCCATGCGCGTTTCCGCCGGCTTTTTGGTGATAGGCTTGTCCGGAAAGATGCGGATCCAAATCTTGCCGCCGCGCTTGATGAAACGGGTGATGGCGACGCGGCCCGCCTCAATCTGGCGTTCGCTGACCCAGCCGGCCTCCATGGACTTGAGTCCGTACTCCCCGAAGGTAACATCCGAACCGCGCCAGGCCTTGCCCCGCCGTTTTCCCTTCTGCTGCTTTCGATACTTTACTTTCTTCGGCATCAACATTTGACGTACTCCCGCAAACTAGCGCCCTTTTTCAGGTTTTTGCATTTCGAAAACTTCGCCTTTGTAGATCCACACCTTGATGCCGATCATGCCGTATGTCGTATTCGCTTCGGCGAAGCCATAGTCGATGTCGGCCCGGATCGTATGCAGCGGAAGCTGTCCGTTCAGGTACCATTCGGTGCGGGCGATTTCGGCTCCGTTCAGGCGTCCGGAACAGCGTATCTTAATGCCCTTGGCCCCGAAACGGAGCGTGCCGTCCACGGCCCGGCGCATGGCCCTGCGGAAAGCGATGCGCTTGACCAGCTGCTGCGCGATGCCTTCCGCCACGAGCTGGGAATCCAGTTCGGGCTTGTTCACTTCCTGGATCTTCAGGTTGACGTCCCTACCGGTCAACAGCTGCAGGTCCTTCTTCAGCCTTTCTATTTCGCTCCCCTTTTTGCCCACGATAATGCCCGGACGGGAAGTGAAAATAACGATGGTCAGCTTGTTTGCAGCGCGCTCGACTTCGATCCTGGAAATCCCCGCATGGGCGAATTTCTTTTTGAGCATGGCCTTGAGGCGGAGATCTTCATGAAGCAGGGCCCCGTAATCTTTTCTCGCGAACCACCGGGAACGCCATGTTCGATTGACGCCTAATCTAAAACCGTAAGGATGAACTTTCTGACCCACGGATACCCCCTACTATTCCTCTGTGTCCTTGCCTTTGATAACGATGCTCACATGCTTGTAGCGGCGCTGCTGGCGATAGGCCCGCCCCATCGGCGCCGGACGGACTCTTCGGCGCCATTTTGTCGGCCCGAGGTCCACAACGGCTTTTTCCACGATGAACTGGTCTACATCGGCGGTTGCATTCTTCTCTTTTGCATTCGCCACCGCGGAGAGCAAAACC
>JAFGAO010000004.1 GCA_016933615.1 Acidobacteriota bacterium | reverse complement strand
AGGTTCGCCCCTACTAATATCGGTAAGTCCTGCTGATTTTGTCCGGGGCGGCCAGTTCAATCTTTGTCTGTGTCTGCGAAATCCTGCAGCGGGCTTCCAGGGCGCGCTCGGCGGACAGCAGGGCGAGCTCGGGAAGGTTGTTCTGCTTGCTGAGGTGGGCAAGCACGACGTGGGCCGCACAGCCGTCAAAATCGTTTTCCAGGAATTGGGCCACGGAGTCGTTCGAGAGGTGGCCGCGCCGGCTCATGACCCGCTGCTTCAAAGTCCAGGGATACGGGCCCGCCTTCAGCATCCGGACGTCGTGATTGGATTCGAGGACGATGCCGTTGCAGCCCTTGAGGCGCTCCAGGACAAGGTTGGAAAGGTATCCCAGGTCCAGCGCGATGCCGATTTTTATGCCGTCCTTTTCAACGATGAAACCGAGCGGGTCCGCGGCGTCGTGCGGCACGGAGAAACCGGTGAACTGGATGCCGTGGACATCGAAGCTTTTGCCGGCGACAATTCTCTCGGCCTTGCCGGGATCCATGTGGATTCGGGAATTTTCAAGAGCCCCGTCGGTTATGAAAACCGGGATCCGGAGCGGTTTGACGAAAGGCCCGACGCCGCGGCAGTGATCGCCGTGTTCGTGGGAGACGACGACGGCCGAGATATCCTCCGGCTCCAGTCCCACTTCCCTGAGCCGCCGCGCCGTTTCCCGGCCGCTGAGCCCCACGTCGACGAGGATGTGCCTGGATCCGTCGCTCACGAGCGTCGTGTTCCCGGAACTGCTGCTGCCCAGCAAGGTGAAGCTCAATCCCATGTCTTATATGTCCAGTGCAACCGATTTCAGCGAGCGGCCGTCGGCGCTGCCGAGGGCGGCCAGCGTCAGACAGCCCGCATCGAGCATCCTGTTGGCGAGGTCCCGGATGCCCCGCGCCGGGACGCGCTCGACGGCGTCGAGAATCTCTTCCGGTTCATAGAAGCGGTCGTGATAAATCATCTGCTGGGCCAGGTTGGACATCCGGCTGCCGGAGCTTTCCAGGCTCAGCATGATGGATCCCTTGATATATTCCTTCGCCCGGCTGAGTTCCCGGGACGAAACGGGCCGTTGGCGCAGCCGGCTGAATTCCCGCAGGGTCCGCTCGACCACCTCCGGGGCTTTGTCCGGCGCCGAACCGGCATACACGACGAGCGTTCCCGCGTCCCGGTACTGGTTCAGCATCGAATAGATGGAATATACCAGGCCCAGCTTCTCGCGGATATTCTGAAATAGCCGGGAGCTCATCCCGCCGCCCAGGATGTTGCACAGAAGATGGGCGCAGTAGCGCTCTTCGGCCGCGATCGGGGGAGCGACGGACCCCAGACACAGGTGCGTCTGCTCCAGGTTCGGTTTGCGCCGGACGGATCTGGAGGCGCCGGCTGCCGGGATTTTCCCCGCGTCGACGGGCCCCCCTGTTTTCAAGTCCGAAAAATACCTCTCGGCAAGTTTGAATACTTCTCCGTGACGGACGTTCCCCGCCACGGCAACCACCATGTTCGATGCGGTGTAGTGGCGCCTGAAAAATTTCCGTATGCCGGGGCGCGTGATCCGGGCGACCGTTTTTTTCGAGCCCGCGATCGGCCGCCCGAGAGGATGCTTCTTCCAGAAAGTCTCCAGAAACAGATCCTGGACCAGCTCCTGGGGGGAATCCTCCACCATGTTGATTTCTTCGTAGATCACGTTGCGTTCCCGCTCGATTTCCTCGGCCGGGAAAGCGGGATTCATGACCATGTCCGCGAGCAGGTCGAACGCGACCGGCAGGTGCCTGTCCAGGACCTTGGCGTAGTAGCCGACATACTCCTTTTCAGTGAAGGCGTTCAGCTGGCCGCCGATGGAATCGATGGTTTCGGCGATTCTGGCCGTGGAGCGCCGCCTGGTCCCCTTAAACAGAAGGTGTTCTATGAAGTGGGAGATCCCGGAATTTTCGTCTTCTTCGGAGCGGGATCCTGTCCGGATCCAGATGCCGAGCGACGCGGACCGCAGATGCGGCATGGCCTCGGACGCAATCACAAGGCCGTTGGGCAGTTCTTTTTTCTTAACATCCATGCAGGCTCTTTCACTCACTTCCGAACCCTATTGCTTACCACAGAAAAACGGTGACATGATACTTAATTCAAGCAAATTATTTCATGGGCGGGGATAGTGTTTGTGACAAAAGTGTTGTGTTCCCGTTTCTCAAAAGCCGAAATCGGCGAAAATCTGATTTCGGCCCTAATCGAGCCGCTTGTGGAAGCGCAGGGCGCTCAGCCAAAGGATGGCGATGCCGAACAGCGCCAGCGCCGTCATTTCCTGCCACAGGGATTCCACCCCTACTCCCTTGAGGAATAATCCCCGGACAATCCGCATGAAATATCTCAAGGGGTTCAGGTATGTGATGTACTGAACAGCTTCGGGCATGTTGCGGATCGGAAAGGCGAATCCGCTCAGGAGCATGGCCGGCATGAAGAAGAAGAAAGACAGCAGCATCGCCTGCTGCTGGGTGCGGGATATGGTGGAAATGAAGAGGCCGATTCCCAGGGTGGACAGCAGGAACAGCAGCGTGCAGAAGAACAGCAGCAGGAGGCTGCCGCGCATCGGGGTGCCGAAAATAAACAGCGCCGCCGCGACGACAAAGGCGGTTTCGAAAACACCGATCACGGCAAACGGGAGCAGCTTGCCCAGGATCAGCTCTATCGGGCGGATCGGCGTCACCATCAGCTGCTCCATGGTGCCGATCTCCTTTTCGCTCACGATGCTCATGGCTGTCAGCATGATTGTAACGAGTGCGATGATATTGATGATCACGCCCGGCACGTAATACACCCGGCTGGCAAGATCGGGATTGAACCACACGCGGTGTTGCACCGAAAGCGCAGGGATCAGGGTGGCCACGGGGCCTCCGGCGGACGCAGTGCGCGGCACAAGCTGGGAGTTTTTCTGCGCGGCCAGCACGCCGGAGGCGTAGACCGCAATAATGCGGGAGGCGTAGGAGGAAATTATGGATGCGGTATTGGAGTTGGTGCCGTCGACCAGGACCTGTACGGCAGCGGTGTCGCCCCTGTGTATATGCTCAGCGAATCCGGGCAGTATCCGGATCACGGCCTGCACTTCATCGTGGTCGATGAGTGGATCGATCTCCTCCTGATTCTGCGGAGTGGAGACGATCTTGAAGTGTTTCGCCCCCTGGAAGGCCGCCAGCAGTTCCCGGCTTTCCACGGTGCGGTCCTGATCCATCCAGGCCGTCCGAATGCTTTCGACATCCAGGTTGACGGCATAGCCGAATATGATCAGCTGTAACAGCGGGGGCCCGATCAGCAAGGCGCGCCTGCGTGGATCCCGCAGCGTCTGATTGAATTCTTTTCGCAGTATTTCCCATATTCTTTCCCACATGGCAATCATGCGACTTTCCTACTGACTGTTTTCGTCGTGACCAGGAATACCAGGACGGCGTAGGCCGCCAGGAGAAGGACTTCCATATAAAGTATTTCCATGCCTACGCCGCGCAGAAAAATCCCCTTGAGGATGGTGACAAAATACCGGGTCGGGAAAATGTGCGTCACGACCTGGATGGGCAGCGGCATGTTTTCGATGGCGAATACGAATCCCGAAAGCAGAAACGCGGGAAGAAACGACGTGAGCATGGCGACCTGGTAGGCCATGAGCTGCGAGCGCGACAGAGCCGAAATCAGGATGCCCCAGAAAAGGGCCCCGACCAGGAACAGGCTCCCGGTAACGGCTAGGAACAGGTAGCTGCCGCGCATGGGCACCCGGAAAATCAGCACTCCGATGATGATGGTCAGGATCATGTCCGCCATACCCAGGGCGAAGTAGGCGCTCATTTTGCCCAACGCGATTTCGGCCGGCCGGAGCGGGGTGGACAGGAGCTGTTCCATCGTTCCCATTTCCCATTCGCGGGCCAGGGTAAGTGATGTCATCAGGGCGCCGATGATCATCAATATGAGGGCAATCAGTCCCGGAACGATGTAATTCTTGGATTTCAGATCGCTGTTGTACCAGATGCGCAGCCGCGCGCTCATGGGGGGATCGAGGCGCATCCCTCCCCGGCGGTCCTGAACGTCAGTTCGGATCGTTTCGCCCAGGGATTGGAGAATATTCTGGGCGTACCCGAGGGCGATCGAAGCGGTATTGGAATCGCTGCCGTCGAAAATCAGCTGGACCTGGGGCGTCCTTCCCGAATGCAGCTCCCGCGAATAGTCCCGGGGGATGGCGATGCAGAGCATGCATTCGTCCCGGTCGATCTTTTTTTCAATGATCGAATAGCTGTCTGTCACGCCGTCGACCTGAAAGTACCGCGACCCCTCAAAACGGGAGATCAGTTCCCGGCTTTCGGGGCTGTTGTCCAGGTCGTATACGAGTGTGGGAATGCGGTCGACATCCAGGGTCAGGGCGTAGCCGAACAGGAGTATCATGAGCAGGGGAAGAGCCAGGGCCATGATCAGGCTGAGAGGATCCCTCAGGATATGCAGAAATTCCTTGCGGGCTACGGCGCGCATGCGTCTCAGGTTCATTCTGTTTTTTTCTCCTCCTCCTCGATGGTGGCTACGAAGATGTCCTCCATCGACGGGTCGATGGTCTCCAGCCGGCGGACGGATATGTTTTCTTCTTCGAGCGCCCGGCGGATTTCGGGCAGCGCCCTTTCGGGGTCCCGGACCGACACGTGCAGCCCGCTGCCGAATACGGCGACCTCGCAGACGCCTTCCTGCCTCTCCAGTATTTTCATGCTTGACAGCGGATCCGAAGATTCGAGATTGAGCAGCGCATGAACCTGCAGATCTTTTTTCAAAGCGGCCGGCTCTCCCATGGCCACGATTTTGCCCCGGTACATCAGCGCCAGCCGGTGGCAATATTCCGCTTCGTCCATGTAGTGGGTGCTGACGAATACCGTATGACCGGCGTCGGAAAGTTCGTATATGAGCGACCAGAAGTCGCGGCGGGCCAGGGGATCGACGCCCGATGTAGGCTCGTCCAGAAACAGGATCGGGGGGCGGTGCAGGATGGCGCACCCGAGCGCCAGGCGCTGCTTCCACCCGCCCGCCAGGGTACGGGTCAGGGAGTTCCTGCGGTTCTCGAGCCCGGCCATTCGCAGCACGTAGTCTTTGCGGTCCCGCCGCTGCGACCGGGGCACCCGATAGATGCCGCTGAAGAAATTGATGTTCTCTTCAACCGTGAGATCGTCGTAGAGGGAGAATTTCTGGGACATGTAGCCGATGGCCTGCCGCAGCGCTTCCCCCTGGGTTGCAATATCGAATCCACCTACCCTCGCCTCGCCGCTGGTCGGCGCCAGCAGCCCGCACAGCATCCGGATGGTCGTGGACTTGCCGGCTCCGTTGGGGCCGAGAAAGCCGAAGATTTCCCCCCGGCGCACTTCAAACGAAACGTTGTTCACGGCCCGGAAATCGCCGAAACTTTTTACCAGGTTCCGCACCTGCACGGACAGCTCGGTTTTTTCCATAAGGCCTCATTTTTCCCCGGTCCGGACCGGGGCGTTTTCGCTTCCGGTTTTACGGATCAAGGCAATGAATACATCCTCCAGCGAAGGGACGATCCGCTTGAAGGTCGCGGGCCCGAGCCCCTTTTTTTCAAGTTCTTCACAGAGGCGAGCCTCCGAAGTCTGCGCCGGAGACAGAAACAGGTGCAGGGATGCGCCTGCAGGTTCCACGCTTAGGACTCCGGGAAGTTGCCTCAGATGCTCCCGGCACGCCCGCAGGTCCGCCGCGGTAACCCGATAGCAGGGCTCTTCCATGCGGGTGCGCATTTCTTCCGGCGGCGCGCAGCGAATGATCCGACCCTGGTGCATGAGCCCGACCCGGTTACAGCGCTCCGCTTCATCGAGGTAGGCGGTTGTGATGCAGACGGTCATGCCGTCCTTGACCAGCTGGTAGAGGATGGCCCAGAAATCGCGGCGGGAAACCGGGTCCACGCCGTTGGTCGGTTCGTCGAGAAACAGGACTTCGGGTTTGTGGAGCAGGGTGCACATGAGAGCCAGTTTCTGTTTCATTCCTCCCGACAGCTTCCCGGCAGGTCTTTCCCGGAAACGGTCCATCCGGGTCATTGAAAGCAGTTCGGGCTTCAGTCTGTCCCGTTGTGCGGGCTGCAGGCCGAACAGGTCGGCATAGAAGCTCATATTCTCCTCGACCGTGAGATCAGCATACAGGCCGAAGCGCTGGGCCATGTATCCGATCCGGTCCCTGACGGCGAAGGCTTCTTTTGACACGTCGTGACCGGCGACGGAAACATGTCCTTCCGAAGGATCCAGAAGGCCGCAGAAAAGGCGCAGCGTTGTGGTTTTGCCGGCGCCGTCGGGGCCCACGAGGCCGAAGATCTCTCCTTTGCCGATGTCCAGGCTGATCCGGTCGACCGCGGTCGTTTCGTCGAAACGCCGCGTGAGGTTTTCAGCCTGAACCACAGCGGATAGCGATGGAGGCGTCATGGCTGCACTTTTTCCTTAAAACATCGCCGCGATGCGAAAAGGGGATTGCGTTTACTCAAGCACGATTTCCGCGCTGGCCGGCATGTTCAGCTTAAGCTCCTGCCGGGGATTGTCGACCGCTATCTTGATTCTATATACCAGTTTGACGCGCTCTTCGGGCGTCTGGATCTGTTTGGGCGTAAACTCCGCCTCCGAAGCCATGTAGGACACGCGCCCCTCGTAGACCTTGTCTGGGTAGGAATCCGTCGTGATCCGGGCTTTCATTCCCAGCTTCACGCGGCCCTGGTCCTGCTGCCGGATGTATCCCCGCAGCCAGGGCCTGTGGATGTCTCCCAGCGTGGCGATGGTCGTTCCGGCCGCCACCACTTCTCCGATTTCGGCCGATTTTTCCAGGATGATGCCGTCGAGCGGAGCCCTTACCGTGCCGTCCGCAATGATGGTATCCATCAGCGCTGCCTGGGCCCGGGCCTGTTCGATCTGGGCCCGGCGTGTTTCGGTCTCCTGTTCTCTCCTGCGGATTTCCAGCCGGGACGCTTCGGCCTGCTCGAGGGCGGCGCGCGCCTGTTCGACGGCCGCGCGCGCGGCCTCGATATCTTCCTTCCTGGGCCCCTCCCGCACCAGCGACAGAAGCTGTTCGGACTGCTCGAGGGCGGCCTGCGCCCCGGTGAATTGTGACCGGTAGCGGTCGTACTGGGATGTGGAGATGTCGTCGTTTTTATAGAGGACCTGGGCCCGCTGCCACTCTTCCTGCGCCAGGGCGAACTGGCTCCGCGACTGCCGGACGGACGCTTCGGCCTGCTCGATTTCCTGCGGCCGCGATCCCGACAGCAACTGCCCCAGCATGGCATCGGCCTGGCGCAGTTGGGCCGCCCTGCCGAGGATTTCCGCCTCAAGAGAAGCCTTCATATATTCAATTCCCGTTAGATGCTGATTCAGTGAAGTTTCGGCGACGGCCAGGGAGGCCTGTTCGCGGGATCGCTGGTCCTGCTGCTGCTGCATGTCGAGGCGGGCCAGGATCGTCCCCTTCCGGACTTCATCCCCTTCTTCAATCGGGAAATCGATCAGCTTGCCCGAGGTCTTGAAGGCAATGTGAACCTGGGTGAATTCCATGTTGCCCGATAGGGCGATCCTGTTTTCGTCTCCGCCGTTCATCATACTGCAGGAAATCGTGCCGGTGCAGCCGAGGGCGACGGCCAGGGCGGCCGCTGCGTGTAGGTTTTTAATGTTCCTGATCATGTTTTCCGTCTCCTGGAATCATCTGCCGGATGGTGCCCATGGCGCTGTGCAGGTCGATCCTGGCCGAGTTATGGATGAACAGGGCCTGGATCCGGTTGTCCCGGGCGCGCTCCAGGCGGGTCTGGGCGTCGGTCACTTCGATGCTGCTCCCCACGCCCGCCATGAAACGCCGCTGCGCCCGGGCCAGCTCGTCTTGGGCCAGATTCAGCCCTTCTTCGGCTGCCGCAACTTGCAGATCGGCCGACTGCAGGCTGTCGAGAGCCAGGCGGATGTCCAGTTCGATCTGCTTCCGAAGGTCGTCCAGGATCTCTCTTTCCTGGCGCAGCCTGGAAGAGCTTTCCGCCCTCCGGCCGTCTCGGCGGCCGCCGTCGAAAATGGGCACCTCGACGGCGAATCCGTAGGCCCGGGTCGGAACCGCGTTGTGGATGCTCGATCCGATGGCCCCGTAATCGGCGAAGAGGCTGACCGAAGGCAGGCGCTCCATCCGGGCGGCGCTGTGGCTGAGGCGCGCCGTTTCTTCCTTTTTCTGCTGCGCTTTCCAATCGGCTCGGGATTCGAGGGCGGTTTCGAGCGCCTGCCGCGGATCCTGAATTTCCATCGGTTCGAACGTCATCTTTTCAATCGGCTCCACCTCGAGATCCATGTCCAGGCCGAGGGTGCGCAGAAGCTGGAAGCGCGCCCGCTCGACTTCGTTTTCCGCCGCCAGCAGCCGCTGCCGCTCGTTGGCCAGCTGGACCCGAGCGCGGGTAATTTCTATTCCGGTTCCGGCCCCGGCGGATTTCCGGTCTTCCGCCAGTTCCAGGAGCCTTTCGGCCAGGGCGACGCTCGAGCGGGCCGCCTCCTCGCCTGCCCGGGCTTTCAGCAGCGACAGGTAAACCCGGGCGACTGTGCTGCGGACCTCGTCCCGGGCGTACTCCTGCTCCGCTTCCGCCTGCCGGATGCCCCGCCTGGACGCCTGGTAGCGCCTTATGGAGCTGAGATTCAGGACGTTCAAGCTGGCGCCGGCCCTGGCATCGAATATGTTGAACGGACCGACAAAAGTAGGGGATTCATAACCCGGAATCGGAAGCTGGATCCGGATCCCGAAAGCGGCCAGGTTGCGTGTCATGCTCTGCTGGCTGACGGAGGCGTCGATGTTGGGCAGAAGAGCCGCGCGGGACTGGACGGAGCGGGCTTCCGCCTGCCGCACCAGCTCCTGCGCAATCCGGATCCGGGTGTTCCCGCCGGGGCTCAGGGCGATGCCCACCGCCTGCGCGAGACTCAGCGGGATCGCCTGAGAGTATCGGGCAACGGTCTCCGGCGGGTCGCCGCCGCCGTCCGCCCGGCACGGGAGGCTTAGCAAGAGCAAAACCGGGAAAAGGAGCAACGCGGATCGACAGGTCATATTATTTTCCCCTCCACTTTTTTCCGGTTGGGCCGGCCTTCTTCCCCTTGGCCCCCTGGCGCTCCGGCGCCTGAAGCCCGGCGACGATGAAGCGGATCAGCCTTTCGAGGACCGCCTCCCTGTCGTCCGCGTCGCAGAGGCCGTTCGAAATGATTCCGATGAGGCGAGACGAGATCAGGGTGTGGGCTGTGGCCCCGATGGCGAAAAAGGATCGCCAGTAAAGTTCTTCCAGGGAAGTTCCCGGCAGGGCGCGCCGGATGGCGGATTTGAAACGTTCCGAGAACGCCTCGATGTCCGACACCAGGATGTCGTCCAGTGGGCCCTTGGGGGAGGCGTACATGCGTCCCAGAAGCATGCCGAATATCTCTCTTCCCCGCGACCGGTCCCTCGAAGCGTCCAGCATGGGCCCGATGAGGGCGTGCACGAGCTTTTCCGGGGGAACCGGTTTTCCCCCGCACTCGGCTTCGTAGGCGTCCAGCAGCGCCGTTCTTTCCCGGTTCAGGCGCTGCATGCCCCGGGTGAACAGGGCCTTTAAAAGCTGATCCTTGGACCGGAAATGGTAATTGACGGCCGCAAGGTTGACGCCGGCCTCTGACGTGACGGCCCGCAGGGACGTCGCTTCGTAGCCCCGCTCGGCGAAAAGCCTTTCCGCCGAATTCAGAATGGAATCTTTCGTGTCCGTCATCTAAACATCCATTTTAAACAAACGTATGATTAAAACTTTTGTTTGATTCTGTCAAGAAAAATATTTTAGAGGCGGGCCCCGTGTTCGCCGATAGTCCGGGGACGCCCGCTGGATAAACGGCGGGGGTATCCCCGTCTCGCGGGTCGCAGGCTGTTTTATTCGACGGCGTTGCCGGCGCCGCCGGAGGCCGGGCGGACCCTGGAAAATGGCGGCGGGATTATCATCCCGGCGGCGAAAATGGTATTGTGCAGGGGAAATGGAACATCAAAGAAAGCGCAACCTGGTTGGAGCGGGCCCGGAAGAAATCAGGGACATCCTGGCGGGGCTGGAGGAGCCGGGCTACCGCGCGCGCCAGATCTATGCCGGCATTTACGCGCGGCGCCTGCGCAGCTGGGATGCCTTTACGGAACTGGGAAAACCTCTCCGGGAAAGGCTTAAAGGGCGCTTCAGTCTCGAGTACCCTCCGGTGCTCCGTGTTTTTGAATCGAAAGACGGCACCCGGCGTTTTCTTTTCGAGCTTTCCCCGGGGCAGAGGATCGAGGCGGTTTTCATCCCGGAGGAGAAGCGCGACACGGTCTGCATTTCCACCCAGGTCGGCTGCGCGGTCGGCTGCCTGTTCTGCGCCACGGGACGCCTGCCGATGCAGCGCAACCTGACGACAGGGGAAATCGTCGGCCAGGTCCTGGCCCTGGAAGAGGACCGCGCGGCGGCGGCGAAGCGGCTCAACGTCGTGATCATGGGGATGGGGGAGCCGCTCCTCAATTACGACAATGTGATGCGGGCGATCCGGCTGATGGCCGACGGCGGCGGCATGTCGGTCTCTCCGCGGCGCATCACGCTTTCGACCGCCGGGGTCGTTCCCGGCATCCTGGCGCTGGCCGCGGAGCCGGTGGTCCCCAACCTGGCCATATCCCTGAATGCGACGACCGATGCGGTCCGGGACACGCTTGTCCCCATCAACAAAAAGTGGAACATCGACGCCCTTCTGGGGGCCTGCCGCGGTTTCCCGCTCGAATCCCGGCGGCGCATCACGTTCGAGTATGTCCTGATCGGCGGGGTCAACGATTCCCCGATCGACGCCCACCGGCTGGCGAAGCTTCTGAAAGGAATGAGGAAGAAGGTGAACCTTATCCCGCTCAACGCCGCCGACTCGATATCCCTGAAGCCCCCGGATCCCGAGCGGGTGCTGCAGTTTCAGAAAATCCTGATCGACCGCCACATTACGGCCAACATCCGCCGCTCCCGCGGCGCCGACATCGCGGCGGCCTGCGGCATGCTCGCCGCCCAATAAAATAATTGGTGTCAGGCTAGATTGGCACCAATTATTTTAAGCGGAAACTATTGTAATTAAAGAGTTACGGTGAAATATGGTTTCAGACTAGATTGGTACCAATTACCTAAAAGAAGAAACCATTGCAGTTATCAGCCACTGTATTTGGTGCCAATCTAGCCTGACACCAATTACTCGATGCGCCGGATCAGCTGATTCTCGCCGGGTACCAGGTCTTTGGCGTGCTGTTGCAGTTCGCGCTCGAGGTCGGCCAGGATTTCCGGGTGGTCGGCTGCAATATCGTATTTTTCCGACGGATCGTGATTCAGGTTGTAAAGAAGGGGAGGGTCGTGTTCCAGTTCCTTCTGGCCGATGTACTCGGTTTTTGTGAAGTAATGCGCCTTGTACGGCCCCTTGCGGACGGCGAATACCCTGCGGCCGCTGTAATAGATCATGACTTCCCGCGGGCCGGGGCCCGATTCCAGCAGCGCAGGGCCCAGATCCATCCCGTCGACGATCCGGTCGTCCGGGACCGGGGCGCCCGCGAGACTGCAGACGGTGGTGTAGATATCCATCGTGGAACCGAGATCCGCCACCACCCGGGGCTGAACGCGGCCGGGCCACCAGAAAATCGCGGGCTCGCGCATGCCGCCTTCCCAGGTCGATCCCTTGCCGTCGCGCAGCAGGCCTGCCGATCCCGAATGTTCCCTGTAGGTCCACCAGGGTCCGTTGTCGGAGGTGAAAACAACCAGGGTGTTTTCGTCGATCCCCGTTTCCCTCAGGGTCTCTACGATACGCCCCACGCCGGCGTCGATTTCCTCAACGGTGTCGCCGTATGGACCGCGGGGACTCCGACGATTGAATTCTACGGAGGCAAACAGGGGGATATGCGGCATGGTGTGCGCCAGGTACAGGAAGAAAGGCTTGTCCCGGTTGCTTCTGATGAAGCTGACCGACTCTTCCACGTAGCGTTTGGTTAGGGTGTTCTGGTCGGCGGGCCGTTCGATGACCTCCTCGTTCCGCATCAGCGGCACGTTGAATTCTTCCGTTTTTGGATCCATCTCTTCCGCCATGGAAAGGTAGCGCACCTTGTCCATGTCGTTGCTGTAGGGAATGCCGAAATAGTAGTCGAAACCGTTGTTTGTAGGCAGGTACCCGGGAAGGTGGCCCAGATGCCATTTGCCGATGCAGGCGGTGGCATACCCTTCCGCCTTCAGGGCTTCCGCCAGCGTGACTTCATTTTCAGGGATCCCCCCGGCGGACCAGGGGAACAGGACGCGGATATTGTCGTCGCACATGCCGCTTCGGATAGGGTATCTGCCGGTGAGGAGCCCGGCCCTGCTGGGCGTGCAGACGCTGGCGGCGGCGTAAAAATTGGTCCAGCGCTGCCCCTCTACCGCGAGGCGGTCCAGGTTCGGCGTCCGGATTGTCGGGTGGCCGTAGGAGCCGAGGTCCCCGTATCCGAGGTCGTCGCAGAATATAAGAATTATGTTCGGTTTCCGTGCGGGTTCACTCCGGCCGCAGCCGGGGAAGCTCGCCGCGGCCGCCAGCAGAGCGATTCCGGCGGCGGCGTTGAGAAAGGTGCAACGCGAAATACAGGGCCGATTCATGGGAGCCTCCCGTAGTGTAGATGGCGACAGGCTGGAATTTCACTTTTAAAATCCATATATTCCTTTGAAAGATAGAATTGCCTGCATGTTGGAGACATAGCATGGGTTTCATGAATTCAAAAGTGAAATTCCAGCCTGTCGCCATTTATCGTAGAAGCGAAACCGCGGCGCAACCGAGGAGAACGAGCACGACCGGCGCTTTAGCGAACTGGAGAAGGCAGAAGGCGGCGGCCGCGATCAGGAAATCCCAGACGCCGTCGACGGCCTGGGTCCAGACGGGGTGGTACAGGGCCGCGAGCAGGATTCCGACCACGACGGCGTTGGCGCCTTTAAGCGCGGATTGAACGGATGTTTTCCCGCGCAGGGATTCCCAGATCGGATACACTCCGAGCACCAGAAGCAGGGCCGGCAGAAAAATGGAGCCCAGGGCGATCAGACCTCCCTGCCATCCTTTGGGGGCGGAATCCATGGCCGCGCCCAGGTACGCCGAGAAGGTAAACAGGGGCCCGGGAACCGCCTGCGCCGCCCCGTAGCCGGCGATGAAGGCGTTTTCGGTGATCCATCCCCGGGGAACGACCTCGGCCTGAACCAGCGGCAGCACCACGTGCCCGCCCCCGAAAACCAGCGAGCCGACGCGGTAGAAACTGTCCACGACATGAAGAGTCCGGTTTTCGCTGACCCCGGACAGAGACGGCAGCACAAGCAGCAGCGCGAAGAAACCAGCCAGGAAAACGCCCCCCCGGGCGCCGGAGCCTTTGGTACGAATTTGCTTTTTCCCCGCCGCGGCCTTTTCCCCGTGAAACAGGATCCATCCGGCGATCGCTCCCAGCAGGATGACCGCCACCTGGGTCCAGGATGCGGGGAAAACCAGGACAAAACCGGCCGCCGCCAGGGCCAGGATGATTCTCGTCCGGTCCGGGCAAAGTGTCCGGGCCATGCCCACGACCGCCTGGGCCACGACCGCCAGGGCCAGAATCTTAAATCCCCGGAGCAGGTTTCCCGAAAGGATGTCGCCGTAGAAGGTGACGCCGTAGGCGAAGGCGATCATGATCGCGGCCGACGGGGCCGTGAAGCCCAGCCATGCTGCGAACCCCCCTGCCGTGCCTCCCCTGCGGATCCCGATGCAGAATCCGACCTGGCTCGAAGCCGGCCCGGGCAGAAACTGGCACAGGGCGACGATGTCGGCAAATGCGTTTTCGGACAGCCATTTCCGGCGGGCGACAAACTCGTTCCGGAAATATCCGAGATGGGCCACGGGGCCCCCGAAGCTGCGGCAGCCCAGACTGAGGAAAGTCCCCAGGATTTCAAAAAATGTCCGGCCCATAGCGCTCATGATAAAACAGGGGCATAATGCTTTATTCTCAGAATTAAGGTTTATGGCCCTGTTTCTGTTCGGCCGATGACGGCCAGCATGCGGCCGGAACGGGCCCCTTCGGCCCGGTGGGAGAAAAAGATATCGGTGTTGCAGCAGGTGCACAGGCCGATATCGTATATGTTCTGCGGCTCGACGCCCGCCGCGCGAAGCTCTATTTTCAAAGCTTTTGCCAGGTCGAGGTGAAATTTTCCCGGATGGCCGGATGCCGCGACAGCCAGTCCGGCTCCCGGGTGCTTTTGATCGAAAAGGTAGAAAACTTCCGGTCCCACCTCGTAGCAGCAGGATCGAATTCCGGGGCCCATGGCTACGAGGAGGCATTTCGGGTCGCTCCGGAAGACCTCCTTCATTGACAGGATCGTCCCGGCCGCGATCTGCAGCAGAGTCCCTCTCCAGCCCGAGTGAACCGCCGCTACGGCATTGGTTTGGGGATCCGCGATCAACAGGGGCAGGCAGTCGGCCGATTGCACTGCGATGGAAACGCCTTCAATTCGAGTCAAAAGCGCATCGCCTTCCGGAGGATTCCAAAAGGCAGGCATTTCTTTTATTATGTGAACTCGGTTCGAATGAACCTGCCGCAGCGTAAAAAGCGGATTTTCAGGCAGGCTCAGGGCGGAAAGAAACCGCCGCCGGTTTCGATCGACCCTCCCGGCCGTGTCCCATTCCGTGTAGCCGAGGTTGAATGGGCGAGAGGGGCGGTTATCCCCATCGCCGGTGCGTGTGGAGAAACCGTGGCGCAGGCCGGGCAGTTCCTCGAAGGCGCGGCAGCTGTAAAAGGGGAGCCCGCGGGATTGGTTCAGAGTAAATGCGCTTTCCGGCATGCAGACCATATTGAATCCTGTCGGCGCCGTCTGTCAACCGGAGCGGGAGGAAAACCATGATTATAGGCACCGGTGTGGATATTGTGGAGATCGATAGAATTCGAGGCCTGGCCGAAAGGCAGGGGGACCGTTTTATCCGCAGGGTGTTTACCGATGAAGAGAAGCGGTTCTGTAAAAGGCATCGGGATCCCGCCCCTCACTTCTCCGCCAGGTTTGCGGCGAAAGAAGCGCTTTTTAAAGCACTGGGCACCGGGTGGGCCGAGGGCGTTGGCTGGCTCGACGCCGAGGTGCTGCGACAGGATCGGCAGGCGCCCGTTCTGGTTCTTCGGGGCGAGGCGCTAAAGCAGTGTGTCCGATTGGGGATGAAGCGGGCGCACCTGAGCCTTTCCCATTCCGATCAATGGGCCGTGGCCATGGTGATCCTGGAAAGCTAAGCGGGTTATTTGAACAGGTCCAGGTTGGGCGATCTGGGAGGATCCTTCAACTCGCCGATGGTGCGCAGCAGATCATCGAGGCCCCGGGCGTGCCTGTTCGGTTTCCCGGGAGGCTCAGGGCTTATGGGCCTCAGAAGTCCGGCCGCGGCCGCAATCTCCAATTCAATTTTTTTCATTCCTTTGGCTTTCGCCGCGGCTTCAAGGGTCGCTTCGCCGGCCGGGATCCTGACTTTTTCCGCAACCTTCGAGAACTCCTCCGCCCCGGCGTCCGGTTTGGACGGCGCCGCATTTATCCCGGCCCCGTCGGCTTCCCGGGAACCCGCCTGTTGGTTCAGTATCCGGTAAATTGAATTTAGGAGCATGGCTCTGGCCGCCTCGTTTCATCTAATCGGCGGTGAGAGGATTCTGTTTGTGATTCCAGTCACGAATGTGAGCCGTGGGCGGGTTGACGATAATTCGGGGATTATCCCGGTATGATAAAAGGGCGAACACGCCCTGTGCGCCGTTACGGGCAGATGCGGGCCAGTGTTTTGTCCGGCTTCGCTTCCAAGATCCGGACCTGCACCAGCCGGTTGGGCGGGACGGCATGCGCGGGAATGGTTGCGTGGATGTAATTCCCGGTGAGAACGATGCAAGACCCCTGTTCCTCTTCGCTGGAAAGCGTGATGGCGGGAAGGATTCGGTCCGCGAACCGTCTTCTGAAAGCAAGGTTTTTGTCCCGGGATATTTCCAGCATCCGCTTTCGGCGCTCCCGGACCTTCTCTGCTGGCACCCGGTCGGGGAAGGAGCAGGCCTCGGTTCCCTCACGGGGAGAGAAGGGGAAAACGTGCAGGTAGGCCAGGGGCAGAGCCTCTATCAGATCGCACGTTTCAAGGAAATCCTCGTCTGTTTCTCCCGGGAATCCCACCAGCACGTCCGTTCCGATCCCGGCGTCGGGAATTTCATTGTGGATGAAAAGCACGAGGTCCCGGAACCTGGAGGCCCTGTAGGGACGCCGCATCCGGCAGAGGACCCTGTCGCTGCCGCTCTGAAGCGGAATGTGGAAGTGGTGCGCGAAAACCTCGCTGTCCGCGGCGAGCCGCACAAGGGCGCGCTCGAAAAACATCGGTTCGATGCTGCTCAGCCGGATCCTTCCAAGGCCCGGAATTCCGGCAATCCGCCCGAGGAGGCCCGCCAGGCGCACGTGACCTTTCTGTTTGCGCCCGTAGGTGCCGAGGTGCACCCCGGTGAGGACAATCTCCTGGAAACCCTGATCCGCCAGGGAGCGTATTTCCGCGAGAATGTCCCCGGGGCGGGCGCTTCTTCCGGGCCCCCGCACCTTCGGCACGATGCAGTAGGAACAGCGCGCGTCGCATCCATCCTGCACTTTCACCAGAGGGCGGGTTTTGCCACCGGTCTGCGCCATGGGCAAAACCGGGCATTCGCCGCCCGCGTCCAGGGGCGGCCGGAAAATGGCCGGCGCGCCGGATGGTTTGCGTTTATTCAGGATATCCGGGATTTGTTCCCTGGCGGCGTTGCCGAAAACCAGCTCGACGCCTTCCAGGGCAGCCAGCGCATGGGGATCTCTCTCCGCATAGCAGCCGGCAACGACGATGCTCGCGGACGGGTTGCGGCGGTGAAGGCCGCGAACGGCCTGGCGCGCCTGCCGGTCCGATTGGTGCGTCACCGTGCAGGTGTTTACGACTATGACATCCGCCTCTGCCGGATCCCTGCATTCCGGCATCGAGCGGCGGCGGAGCCCTTCCCGTATCGCGGCGCTGTCGGCCTGGTTGCAGCGGCACCCGAAGGTCTGAATGAAAAATTTAGGCATTCCGCTCTTTCCGCAGCTTCCGGTCTTTCTCCTCGACCCCCGCGGCCAGCTTCTTTTTATAGTCATGGAGCCGTTCGGCCAGGACCGGATCGGATCGGGCCAGTATCTGAGCCGCCAGAACGGCCGCGTTGCCCGCTCCGGCTTTGCCGATGGCCATGGTCGCCACGGGCACACCCGCCGGCATCATGGAGGTCGACAGCAGGGCGTCCAGCCCGTTCAGGGGGGAGGAATCGATGGGAACCCCGATGACGGGCAGGATGGTATGGGCCGCGATCACTCCCGCCAGATGGGCCGCGGCGCCGGCGCAGGCGATGACGACCTCGACGCCCCGGCTTTCCAGGCCCTCGGCGTACTCCCGCGTGCGTCCCGGAGACCGGTGGGCGCTGGATATGGTTACTTCGTGCTCTATTTTAAAATCGTCCAGGCGCTGGAGCATATCCCGGATTACGGGGTAATCGGAATCGCTGCCCAGAACGATCGCCACTTTAGGTTGGCTCAATGCTTCCCTCCATTAAAAACGTTTCCCGTTTCCGGTTCCCCGTTTCCGGATGGGTTTCTGTAACGTGGAACGGGGAACCGGAAACCGGCATTTATTTCAGCCCTTTGGCTCCGATGTCCCGCCGGTACTGCATGCCTTCGAAACTGATTTTATTCACGGCTTCGTAGGCAGCCATGATGGCGGACGCAAGGTCCCGTTCGACGGCCGTCACTCCCAGGACGCGTCCGCCGTCGGTAACCAGCCTGTCGCTTTCGAGGCGCGTCCCCGCATGGAACACGGCGACGCGGGAGTCTTCCTCCGCCATGTCCAGCCCGGATATCGCCTTCCCTTTGGTGTAGGATCCCGGATAGCCCCCGGAAGCCAGAACCACGCATACGGCGGCGCCCGGATTCCATTCGGCCCTGTAGTCCCGCAGCCGGCCCCGGCACAGCGCCGCGCAGAGCTCGGCGAAGTCGCTCTGCAGCCTGGGAAGAATGACCTGGCATTCCGGGTCTCCCATGCGGACGTTGAATTCCAGGACCCGGACACCCTGTTCGGTCAGCATGAGGCCGGCATAGAGAATACCCCGGAAGGGGGTGCCTTCCCGCCGCATGCCGTCGACCGCGGGCCGGATGACCGTCTCGAGCACTTCCCGCTCGAGGTTCGGGCCCAGGATGTCGTCGGTCGAATAGGTTCCCATGCCTCCAGTGTTGGGCCCCTTGTCGCCGTCAAAGACCGCCTTGTGGTCCCTGGAGGCCGCGGCGGGCAGGATGGTGTCGCCGTCGGTGAACACGATGTAGGATGCCTCCACGCCCCGGAGGCAGTCTTCGATGAGGACCCGGTCCCCCGCGGATCCGAATTCCTTCTCCATCATCATGCGCCGCACGGCATGGCAGGCCTCCTGTTCGTTTCGGGCGACGACCACGCCTTTCCCCGCGGCGAGCCCGTCCGCCTTGACGACAAGGGGGTAGCGGGCATCGGAAGATTCCAGGTAAGCGAGCGCGGAATCCGGATCCCGGTACGTAGTGTAATCCGCGGTGGGGATACCGTGGCGCCGCATGAAATCCTTGGCGAACACTTTGCTGGATTCCAGCTGCGCCGCGTTCTTGGTCGGGCCCAGGACCCCGACTCCCGTCGCCTGCAGGGCGTCCACAAGGCCGGAGGCGAGAGGCGCTTCCGGCCCGACAACCGCGAAATCGATTTTTTCCTCCTGAACCAGCCGGGACAGCGCCGCGGCGTCCTGAGGGTTTACCGGAATGCAGCGGGCGATCCGTGCGATGCCCCCATTTCCCGGGGCGCAAAGAACCGCGCGGACGCGGGGGCTTTGACTCAGCTTCCAGGCCAGGGCATGCTCCCTTCCACCGGAACCGATGACAAGTATTCTCATAGCACCTCTCGCAAAATGCGGGCTTGAATGTTTCGCTCTCAAGATATCCCTGAAGATACCCGCCCGACGCTTATAAATTATCGATGTCCAGGGATTTCAGATAGGAACGGAATGCGGGCCCCAGTTCCCCGTTTTCCAGGGCGAACTCCACGGTTGCCTTGAGGAATCCCAGTTTATCGCCGGCGTCGTGCCTTTTGCCGTCGAACTTATAGGCGAGAACCCTCTGTTTCGCCATCAGGCGGCGCAGGCCGTCGGTCAGTTGAATTTCTCCCCCGCTCCCTTTGCCCGTTTCCGCCAGACAATCGAAAATGAGCGGGGTGAGTATGTATCGGCCGATGATGGCAAGGTTCGAAGGCGCGTCCCCAGCCGGCGGTTTCTCCACCATGTCCCGCACCTCGTAGAGCCTGCCGCCGCTTTCCGGAAGGGGATCGCCCTGAATGATTCCGTAACGGTTTGTCTCCCTCTCCGGGACTTCCATTATGGCGACGACGCTCGTTTGATACCGGTCGTATACGTCGATCATCTGGCGGATGCAGGGGGGGGCCGAAACGATCACATCGTCTCCGAGCAGAACGGCGAAGGGCTCGTTGTCTACGAGATCCCGCGCCGTGAGAACGGCGTGTCCCAGGCCGAGCGCCTCTTTCTGGCGGATATAGGATATGGGCACCATGCCGGATATGGAGCGCACGATGCTCAACAGGTCCGATTTGCCGCGATCTTCCAGGATTTTTTCCAGTTCAAAGGCGACGTCGAAATGGTCTTCGATGGAGTTTTTGCCCCTTCCGGTAACGATCACGAGGTTTTCGATGCCCGAGGCGATGGCCTCCTCCACGGCGTACTGGATGATGGGCTTGTCCACCAACGGGAGCATCTCTTTTGGCTGGGCCTTGGTGGCCGGCAGAAACCGGGTGCCTAAACCTGCGGCGGGAAAGACGGCTCTGCGGATTTTTGACATACCTTTTTTGTCCCCCGTATTGTTAAGATTCAAAAACTGATTGAAACAATGGCATCTCCCAAAGTCAATGGTAGAATGCAGGTCGAGCGGGCGGTCGCCCCCGGCGCGGGTGCAGTGCGGCGCATTGTCCCCGGGTATCTGCGGCGGATTCGGACGGCCAAGACACCCGTCGAAAAGCGAGAGCCGGAAGGCGCTTTCTTCCCGGCAGACCATAAGGATTCTTTATGCTGGATAAAAATTTTGTGCGGGAAAACCTGGATCTGGTGAAGGAGAGGCTGGCGGCCAGGGGAGGCGATTACGCCCTGGATGCGCTTGTCTCCGCCGACGCGGAGTGGAAGAAGGCCATGGCGCAGAGCGAAGACCTCCGCCGCCGGCGCAATGAAGCTTCAGAAACTATAGGAAAGTTGAAGCGGGACGGCGTCGACACTTCAGTCCAGCAGGCGAAGGTCAAGGAGATATCGGGCCAAATAAAGCTGCTCGAAGAGACCGTCCGTTCCCTGGAGGACCGCCTGAATTCCATTCTCCACGGCATCCCGAATCTTCCGGACGCGTCGGTCCCGGCCGGCGCGGGTGAAAACGACAACCTGGAAGTCCGCCGCTGGGGGGCGCCGCCCGAATTCGATTTCGAGCCTTTGGATCACGTGGATCTGGGCGCGAACCTGGGCATCCTGGATACGGACCGCGCCGTGAAAATTGCCGGGGCGCGGTTTGCGCTTCTCAGCGGCGACGGGGCTCTTATGGAAAGGGCTTTGATAAATTTTATGCTGGACGTGCACATCCGGCACCACGGGTACCGCGAAGTCCTGACTCCCTTTGTGGCCAATTCCGCAAGCCTTTTCGGGACCGGGAACCTTCCCAAGTTCGCCCAGGACCTTTTCAAGATCGAGGGGACCGACTACTACCTTATCCCCACGGCCGAGGTGCCCGTCACCAACATCCACCAGGGGGAGACCCTGGAGCGGGAGGAGCTGCCCAAAAAATATGTGGCCTACACTCCCTGCTTCCGCAGCGAAGCGGGATCCTACGGCAAGGACGTGCGCGGGTTGATCCGCCAGCACCAGTTCAACAAGGTGGAGCTTGTGAAGTTCTGCGATCCAGCGGCCTCCTACGAAGAGCTGGAATCTCTGACCCGCGATGCCGAGGATATCCTGCAGCGCCTGGGCCTGCACTATCGCGTGGTCACGCTTTGCACCGGGGATATGGGTTTCTCCAGCGCCAAAACATACGACATCGAGGTTTGGCTGCCGAGCCAGAACAGGTTCCGGGAAATTTCATCCTGCAGCAACTTCGAGGCATTCCAGGCGCGGCGCGCCAACATCCGCTTCAGGGACGGGAGCGGAAAAAGGCAATACCTCCATACGTTGAACGGTTCGGGGCTTGCAGTGGGCAGAACCTGGCTGGCGATTCTTGAAAATTACCAGCGCAATGACGGGTCGGTCGCGGTCCCGGAAGCTTTGAGGCCCTACATGGGAGGGAAGGAGCTCTTAAAGTAGGGGCGAACCTTGTGTTCGCCCCCTTGTGTTCGCCCCCTTGTGTTCGCCCCGAATCGGAAATTTAGGATTCGGAAGGAATGATACCCT
>JAFGAO010000024.1 GCA_016933615.1 Acidobacteriota bacterium | reverse complement strand
GGGCGAACACAAGGTGGGCGAACACAAGGTGGGCGAACACAAGGTTCGCCCCTACAAACTTCGAATCCGAAGCAGGGTACGGCCCACTGCCTGCTCCAAATCAGTCCCAATCTTTAATAATAATCAAGCTTCAACCCGGAGTGGTTGGACTCTGAATCGGAGAATCCGGCTCTGAATCCATAAAAAATACCGCCGAAAATCCCCACAAAAATCCGCTCATTCCGGATCCTGACTGTTTATACCGGCAGGGGAATCCGACAGGCCGGGATCCTTGTACCCGCTGCCGGTGTTTTGATACTCTGACGCCCTGTGTCAAAACTTTGATTAGAGCTTCATGAAAAATGTTTTTCGGCCGATAACTATAAATGCGGCTGAATCTCCGTTGCATCGGAGAAGATCCGCGCAGGATATGGAAATTGTTCAAGAGGATAAGAATCGTGCTGGAGATGGTGAAGATTGAGCACACGATCTTCGCCCTCCCTTTTGCCTTTCTCGGCGCTTTTCTGGCGGCCCGCGGGCTGCCCGGGCTCCGGCAGACAGGATGGATCGTGTTGGCAATGATCGGGGCGCGCAGCGCGGCAATGGCATTCAATCGTTTGGTCGACCTTCCTTTCGACGTCCGGAATCCGCGCACAGCCGGCAGGGCGCTGCCGGGAAAAAAGATTTCAAAAGGCTTCGTGATCCTTTTCATCGCAGCCAGCTCCGCCGTGCTCGTGCTCTCGGCCGCGATGCTGAACCCGCTGTCGCTGAAATTGAGCCCCCTGGCTCTCGGGATCCTTTTTTTCTATTCCTTTACCAAGCGATTCACCTGGCTGGCGCACATGTTCCTGGGAATCTGCCTCGCAGGAGCGCCGATCGGAGCCTGGATCGCGATCAAAGGTTCGGTCAGCGCCGCGCCGCTGATCCTGGGCCTTGCGGTTGCACTCTGGGTCGCCGGTTTCGACATTATTTACGCGTGTCAGGACGTGGAATTCGACCGGAAGGAACCTCTCTTTTCGATTCCCAAGCGTTTCGGCATCCGTGCTTCTTTGTGGATCTCCGGAATCCTTCACGGCGTCATGCTGGGCATCCTGGCTTATCTCTTTGTTCTGGAAGGCATCGGCTATGTAGGCTTTTCCGGACTCCTTGTTGTCGGATTGCTGCTCGCGTACGAGCACAGCCTGGTTCGGCCCGGGAATCTCAGCCGGGCGAACACGGCTTTTTTCACAATTAACGGCTGGATCAGCATCCTTCTTTGCGTTACGACGGCGATCGATATTCTTAGCAACGGACAGGGTTAAACAATGTCCATTCAGATAGGCGAGCTTCTAGTCAAAGAACAAATCATTACGAAGGACCAGCTTCAGACCGCCCGGGATCATCAGAAGCAGCACGGAGGCAGGCTGGACTCGATCCTGATAAACCTGGGCTTCGTTCATGACGAGGACGTCACCTCGATTTTGAGCAGAAAATACGGCGTCCCGTCGATCAACCTGTCCTTTTTCGAAATTGACCAGGCCTCCATCAAACTGATCCCCTCGGATGTAGCTCAAAAATACCTGGTGATCCCGCTCAGCAGGGTCGGCAGCACCCTCACGATCGCCACCGCGGATCCCACGAACGTCTTCGCCATGGACGACATCAAGTTCATGACGGGATTCAACGTGGAGCCGGTGGTGGCCAGCGAAGCCTCCATTTTGGAAGCCATTGAAAAATACTACGGCTCCCAGCACTCCATAGAGCTGAAGAAAGTTTACGAAGAGATTACCGACTCCGAGAGGGAGCCGGTGGAACTGGACCTGGAAACGAACTCGGAAGATGAGGAGGTGTCGCTCGACGAACTCCAGCGCTCGAGCCAAGAGGCGCCCATCATCAAGCTGGTGAACCTGATCCTGTCCGACTCCCTGAAAAAGGGTGCCAGCGACATCCATCTGGAGCCTTATGAAAAAGACTTCCGGGTGCGTTTCCGCATAGACGGGATCCTTTACAACATGATGAATCCCCCGCTCCGGCTCCGGGACGCCATGATTTCGCGCATCAAGATCATGGCGAAAATGGATATTTCGGAAAAGAGACTGCCGCAGGACGGAAGGATCAAAGTCCGGACCGCATTCAACGGCAAAAAGAAAGAAATCGATTATCGCGTGTCTTCCCTCCCCACGCTTTTCGGCGAAAAGATCGTGCTGCGGATTCTGGACAAGGACAACCTGCCGCTGGACATGAGCAAACTGGGATTCGAAGAAGAGTCGCTGAAAAAAATCGAGAATGCCATTCTGAAACCTTACGGCATGGTGCTGGTGACGGGACCGACGGGAAGCGGCAAAACCTCGACCCTGTACTCGGCGATCAATCGGCTGAACACGCCTGAAACCAATATCATGACGGCTGAAGACCCGGTGGAATACAATTTCCGGGGCATCAACCAGGTCCAGATCAAGGAACAGATCGGGCTTACTTTCGCCGCAGCCCTCCGTTCGTTCCTGAGGCAGGATCCCAATATTATCCTGGTCGGTGAAATCCGCGATTTTGAAACGACGGAAATTGCCATCAAAGCGGCGCTTACCGGACACCTGGTCCTGTCCAGCATTCACACCAACGACGCCCCTTCCACCATTTCACGGATGCTGAATATGGGCATAGAACCTTTTCTCGTAGCCACATCGGTTCACCTGATCTGCGCGCAAAGGCTGATAAGAAAAATCTGCCCGTCCTGCAAAACCGAGGTGAAAACTCCTCTGCAGACCCTGATCAAGGCCGGTTTCTCCCAGGAGGATGCCAAAAACATCCAGACTTTCAAGGGAAACGGGTGCAAGACATGTAATGGAACGGGCTATAAAGGCCGAATCGGCATGTATGAAGTCATGGAAATCGGGGAGGACATCCAGGAGCTGATCCTGGTAGGGGCCTCTGCGCAGGAAATCAGGCGCAAGGCTGTCGAAGAGGGGATGTTTACGCTCCGCCGGAGCGGGCTGGAGAAGATAAAGGCCGGCCTCACAACCCTGGATGAAGTGCTCAGAGAAACTGTGGTGAATTAGCCCGCTCTTTACCCGCTCTTTAATAGAGGTCCGGAGGGCGGATATCCGCCGTGGAGACATTGCATGATCACCTTACCTGAAATGCTCAAAAAGACCATCAATTCCGGGGCTTCGGACTTGCACGTCACAAACGGGACGCCCGCGCAGATCCGGGTGGACGGCAAATTGCGCCCCATCGACGAAGCCGTCCTTGGTGCCGCAGACACCAAAAGACTCGCCTACAGCGTCATGACCGACAGCCAGAAGCACCTTTTCGAAGAAAAATGGGAGATCGATTTTTCTTTCGGCATCAAGGACCTGTGCCGTTTCCGCGCCAACGTATTCACACAGAGGGGTTCCGTGGGCGCCGTTTTCCGCGTGATCCCGTTTGAAATCAAAGGATTTGAAAGCCTCAACCTTCCGCAGATCGTAAAAATGCTTTGCGATAAACCGAGAGGGCTCATTCTGGTGACGGGACCGACCGGCAGCGGAAAATCCACGACCCTGGCCGCCATGATCGACAAGATCAATTCCGAACGCCACGAACACATACTGACCATCGAAGATCCTATCGAGTTCATCCACAACCACAAGAAATGCATCGTCAACCAGAGGGAGGTCAGCGCCGATACGCATTCTTTTTCGGACGCCCTCCGGGTCTCGCTCCGTGAAGACCCCGACGTCGTGCTCATCGGTGAAATGCGCGATCTGGAAACCGTGGAATCCGCCCTGCGTATCGCGGAAACGGGGCATCTGACCCTGGCGACCCTTCACACCAACAGCGCCGCGACAACCATAAACCGGATCATCGACGTGTTCCCTTCCAGCCAGCAGTCGCAGATAAGGGCCCAGTTGAGCATGGTCCTGGAGGGCATCCTGTGCCAGTCTCTCATTCCCAAAGCCAACGGCTCAGGGCGCTGCATGGCGATGGAAATCCTCGTGCCGACAACGGCGGTCCGGAACCTGATCCGCGAAGACAAGATCCACCAGATCTACAGCCAGATGCAGACGGGGCAGGACAAATTCGGGATGCAGACGTTCAACCAGTCCCTGTCCCACCTGGTTCTGACGAATCAAATAAAAAAAGAAGATGCAATGAACAAGTCGTCCAACCCCGATGAGCTGCAGGATCTCATCCAGAGGGGTATCGGTCTGAACATCAAGCCCTTGAGCCAGCGTATGGCGCAGCGTCAGGAAGCTGCGGTCGGCGCCGGCCTGGGTGCCTGAAAAACAAGGAAAATATTATGCCAGTCTATACATATCGCGGTCGAAACATCCGAACCAACGAAAGCGTGGCCGGAGAGCGGTTCTCGAGCAGTTCCCAGGCGCTGGCCGCCGTTTTGCGCCGGGAACAGATCGCCCCGGCCAACATCCGGGAGAAAAAAGAGAGCAAGGCGTCATTCTCTTTCTCTTTCCGGAAAAAAGTCAAACAATCGGAAATAGCCATATTCACGCGCCAATTTTCAGTGATGCTCAATGCCGGCATGCCCCTGGTGCAGGGGCTGGACGCCATCGCGCAGCAGCACCCCAACGAAACATTCAAAGCCGTTCTGACCCAGGTCCGGTCGGATGTCGAAAGCGGATCCACGCTTTCCGCAGCGCTGGCCAAGCACCCGAAAGTCTTCGACGGCCTCTTCACCAACATGGTCGCGGCGGGGGAAACCGGCGGCATCCTGGACACCATCCTGCAGCGCCTGAGCACTTTCATCGAAAAAATAGTCAAGCTGAAAAGCGCCCTGCGGTCCGCCATGATCTATCCTTCCGTCATCCTTACGGTCGCGGTCGGGGTTGTCATCGTCATCCTGTGGAAAGTGGTCCCGGTATTCAGAACCCTGTTCCAGGGCTTCAACGTCCAGCTTCCTTTGCTCACTCGCATCGTGATCGCGCTCTCGGAAATCGTGGAGCGGTTTTTCCTTTTCTTCCTGGCGTTTATCGTGGCCGGCACCATCGCGTTCGTAAAATATTACAGGACGGAAAAAGGAAGGCATGTCGTGGACCGGCTCCTCCTGAAATGCCCTGTGCTGGGGGACATCCTGCGTAAAATCGGGGTCGCCCGCTTCACCCGCACCCTGGCAACGCTTCTGACCAGCGGCGTCCCGATACTGGAAGGGCTGGATATTACGGCCAAAACCGCAGGGAACGCCGTCCTGGAAGATACCATCCACACTCTTCGCCAAAGAATCGAAGAGGGGGGAAACATGGCGGACCCGATGCGGCAGTCGGGATTTTTCCCGCCCATGGTCACCCAGATGGTTTCCGTGGGAGAGTCCACGGGGGAAATGGATTCCATGCTCGTGAAAGTGGCCGACTTCTACGAGGAGGAGGTCGATGTCGTCGTCGCCAACCTGCTGACCATCCTCGAACCGATACTGATGGTGTTTCTGGGCGTCGTCGTCGGAGGCATCGTCGTTGCCATGTATCTGCCGCTGTTCAAGCTGATTCAGGTCCTGTCCGGCGGATAAACCCGACCCTGTGCCGCTACGGTAGGGCTTGCGGGGCCCGCGGAATCGCGCGGGTACCGCAACGCACCCGTCCGGGACGAACAGCCCCGGACGGGCGGTGATCGGACCAACCGGAGCCGTACACGATTTATAAAGCCCGGGCTAAGAGAAATCCTTGATTCTTACCCGGTATTTTCACTATGGGCGCCTTTCAGAACCACAATCTTCAAACACCGAGCGCCGGACGTCGAATGTACCTTTTCGAAATCATTGCCGTGCGGGCGCTGGTGCTGCTGCTCGGGGTCAACCTGGCGGGCCGGCTCGGCCTGCTCCCCGACTTCCTGGGGCCTTTCTCCTTCCTGCCGTTTTTCAACATCCTGGTGCCGGCGCTGACACTTTTGTTTCTGGTGATCGCCCGCTCCCGCGCAGACAAAAGAGCCCAGCTTTTCCTTCACATCGCAACCGATCTGATCCTGGCGACGGTCCTGGTCTTCCACACCCGGGGCATAGAAAGCCCGTTTGTCTCCCTCTACCTGTTTATCATCATTTACTGCTGCCTGAATCTGGGACGGACCGGGGGGACGGCCGTCGCGGCGCTCAGTACGATACTGTACGCCGGAGCCATCACGGCCGGCAGGATCGGAATAGAAAATCTGAACCAGAACGCGATGGTCCCGGAACAGGCGACCTTCCGCATCGCCGCGCACGCGCTGGGATTCTGGGCGGTCGCCTTCCTGGGAACGTACCTCCACAAACGCCTCCAGTCGGTGGAATCCCAGCTGGAGGAGAAGATCGAATCGCTCAGCCGGCTGCGGAAACTGAACGAACACATCGTCCGCAGCATCCGGAGCGGACTGGTCACAACCGATCTCGGGGGCCGCATTGCCGTGTTCAACAGCGCGGCGGAGGAACTGACGGGGCGCAAGGCGGAGGAGGTCATCGACGAACCCATCGACCGGATCATCGGAGAGGATTTATGGAAATGCATCCTCGAGTCGGACCTCCTGGAGAATGCCAAAGCAATGCGGCGCGAGATCTGGATTTCGCAGCCGGGCGGCGCAAAGCGCTTTCTCGGCTTCAGCGTCTCACCGCTTATGGATCACGGCCACAGGCTGCTCGGCTACATCCTGTCGTTTCAGGATCTGACGGAAATCATGCGGCTGGAGGAGGAAATCCGCCTGAAAGACCGGATGGCCGCGATAGGGCGCATGGCGGCGGGCATCGCCCATGAGATCCGGAATCCCCTGGCCGCGATGCAGGGATCCGTGGAGATTCTTCGTTCGCACGCGACCCTGCCGGAGGTGGACGAACGGCTTCTGGAAATACTGATCCGCGAAAGCGACCGGTTGAACAAATTCGTGGAGGATTTTCTCAACTTCGCCCGCCCCCGCAAATATGCCAAACACCCGATCGACATCGTTCCGCTGCTCGAGGATTCGGTGACCCTTATGCGGAACACGCCCGAAATCAGGCAAAAACACTCCGTTGTCCTCCACGTCGGGGAGCCTCGGGTGCGGGTTCAGGGGAGCGCCGATCAGCTCAATCAGGTTTTTTGGAACCTGGCCCAGAACGCCATACGCGCCATGCCCAACGGCGGTGAGCTGAGAATCGGCGTCGGCAAAAACAGGGAGGGCGGGGGCCTGATAGAATTTGAAGACACCGGCATAGGGATAAGTCCCGAAGACAGGGAGAGGCTTTTTCAACCCTTCCATTCACAATTCAGGGAAGGTCTCGGGCTGGGTCTCTCGATCATTTTTCAGATTATGGAGGATCACCGGGGAAAAGTGTATTTCGAAAGCGAACCGGGGAAAGGAACCAAGGTCAGTCTCAGCTTTCCCCCGGAAGAAAGGTATGACCTGTTAAACAGCGCCGAAGCCGGGATTCATTAATATCCGGCATGCGCGTAGGGGCGAACCTTGTGTTCGCCCTCGCACCGGCCTTGGCAACAATATACGCGAACCTTGTGTTCGCCCTCGCACCGGCCTTGGCGACAATATACGCGAATCCGTGCTTCGCTATGTTTTCGAGACAGAATGGAGAAGGTTCCATGCCGAAAATATTAGTCGTGGATGACGAGCCCAACATTACGGAAATTCTGGAGATCGCTCTCCGGGAAGACGGGATGGACGTCATGAAATCCGGATCCGGGCGCGACGCTCTCGACATGCTGCGCGAAAAGGATGTGGATGTCGTCATTTCCGACATTAAAATGCCGGATATTTCCGGGGTCGAGCTGTTAAGCATAGCCAAGGAGTTCTCGCCAGGCACTGTCTTTATCATGATCACGGCCTATGCCAGCACGGAATCGGCCATTGAAGCCCTGCAGCACGGCGCCTTCGACTACATTACGAAGCCTTTCGGCATGGACGCGCTGCGCGCCGTCGTCGCGCGGGCACTCGAGCAGAACGCGAAACGAAAGCCCAAACCCTCCATACCGGCCGAAGAGACCGAAGCCCGGCAGGGGCAGCGGCTTTTTCAGGCCCTGCACCGCATCCACTTGGTAGGCAAGAGCCCGAAGATGATAGAGGTCTACCGGACGATCGGCACCGTGGCGGCGGGGGACAGCACCATACTGATCACGGGCGAAAGCGGCACCGGCAAAGAACTGGTCGCCAGGGCCGTTCACGAGGCATCGCACAGAAAGGGAAAACCGTTCGTATCCATCAACTGCAGCGCATTCCCGGAAACCCTGCTCGAGAGCGAACTCTTCGGATACATGAAGGGGGCTTTTACCGGAGCCACGGCCAACAAAAAAGGCCTTTTTGAAGCGGCCGGCGGCGGATCCATCTTCCTGGACGAAATCGGGGACATGACGGGAGCCATGCAGGTAAAGCTTCTGCGCGTGCTGCAGGAGCGCTGCTTCCGTCCCCTGGGGGGGAGCGAGGAAATTCCGGCGGATGTGCGCGTGATCGCCGCGACCAATCAGGATCTGCAGTCGCGTATCCGGGAAGGCTGTTTCAGGGAGGACCTTTTCTACAGGATCGCGGTCATCAACATCCACCTTCCGGCGCTCCGGGAACGGGGGGGGGACATCGCGCTGCTTGCCTATTATTTCCTGCGCCATTATTCGGAGAAGGCGGGCAAATATATCAGCGGCATATCGCCCGAGGCACTGCGAATTCTCGAAGGGTGTGCATGGCCCGGCAACGTCCGTCAGCTGGAAAACACGATCGAGCGCGCCGTCGCGCTGGAAACGACGCAAACCATCCAGCCGGAACGTCTCCCGGATAGCGTCCTCGGCCGGTCCGGTACTCCGGAGCGCGAAATCTTTTCACTCCCGGACGGGCCCTTCGACCTGGAGAATTTTCTTAGCCGGGTCGAAAGCAGCCTCATCGGGCAGGCGCTGCGGCAGTCCGACGGAAACCAAACCGCAACCGCGCAAAGACTGAAGCTGACAAAAGGATCGCTGCGCCACAAAATCCAGTCTTTACAAATTAAGATTCAAAATTGAAGATTCAAGATTGGGACGATGGGGAGTCGGGAACCTTGACGATTCAGAAGTTCCGGTGATTATCCATCCTTGGCCTGCAAAAAACCTGCCTCAGCACAAAACCAATAAAAATAAGAGCTGGATTCGGGAAATACAGCAAAAATGGTAGGGGCGAACCTTGTGTTCGCCCTCGTACCGGCTTTGGCAACAAATATACGCGAACCTTGTGTTCGCCCTCGTACCGGCTTTGGCAACAAATATACGCGAACCTTGTGTTCGCCCTTTTCCCGGCCTCGTCAACAAGGAAGCATGAGGTTCATCTGTTACCGATACTGCTTGATTGAAGCGAAGAAGGGCGAACACAAGGTTCGCCCCTACAACATTCCTTGGTCCCTATTTTAGGCTTGTTACTTCTGGGTTGAAAATGATGAATGCGGAAGGCTTTTAAAGTGCGGATTTTCGACACCCCGGGTGCTGAAAATCCGCACAATCCTGGCCGGGGCAGAAACCGTTATCGGCAGAAATAAATTCACTCCGTAATAAGTCATTTATAAACAGCTGTTTACCAACCCCCACTCCTCGCCGAAAAATTCCGGATTTTCTGGCATGCATCTTGCTTTGTTCATTCGCGGGTATGCAATGAAAAAGGATAAAAACCAGAGAGGAGACACGATTCAATGAAACAGGAACAGGGATTTTCACTTATCGAGCTTTTGATTGTCGTGGCGATCATCGCCATCATCGCCGCCATCGCGGTGCCGAGCATGCTGACCTCCCGTATGGCCGCCAACGAAGCCGGCGCCATCCAGGGATGCCGGACAATAGGATCGGCCGAAGTGGCCTATGCGGCCGTCAACAACCAGATGTATACAGATCTGGTCACACTGACGAATCCGGCCCTCGGGCAATTCCTTGACGCCCGTTTTGCCGCCGACTTCAACGGATACAGCTATGCCGCGGGCATTCCGGCGACCGTCCCGGCGGCAGTGGGTACGCTTCCTAACGGGTTCGGCTTCCTGGGCACCCCGACAGCTGCGGCATCGACCGGCCGTTACGAATATGGAATCGCTTCCGACCAGGTCGTACGATTCAATGCAGCCCTGGGCGGCGCTCCCGCTCCCATGTGCGGCGCCGCAGCCTGCGTCGCGGGCGACCCGATCGGTTTGCAGAATTAGGATAAGGCAGAGCAGTACCTTTATGTATTACGCCGAGATCGATGTTCAAGGCGGCTCCCCGGAGCCGCCTTTCTTTTTTGGTCTAAAGTCAAAAGTCGAAGGTCAAAGGTCAAAGGACTTCGCTGTTGTTGTGTAACGAAGCCTCCTGACTTAACCGAAAAAGTAACCACATTAAAAGTTGAACCGCGAAGACCGTTAAGATCCCGAAGAAAATTCTATTTACAGGCTGCTTGGTTATCGTTTTTGCCGGATCGTGCACTGGATTCCATGCTTGATGCGCGCGACCTTCCAGCCGATGGAACGTCCGCTGAATGAGGGATATATTTTTTCTTCGCGGTCTTTGCGGTCTTAGGGTTCGCGCAAAAATAAGTTTACATTTTGGCGCGAGCGCCGGACGGGCAGATGCTAAGGCGGCGCAACTCAAGAGTTGCG
>JAFGAO010000202.1 GCA_016933615.1 Acidobacteriota bacterium | reverse complement strand
TTGTGTTCGCCCTTGTGTTCGCCCTTGTGTTCGCCCTTGTGTTCGCCCTTGTGTTCGCCCTTGTGTTCGCCCTTGTGTTCGCCCTTGGTCCGACCTTGCGAAAAGTAGGGGCGAACCTCGTGTCCGCCCTTGTTCAACCTTTGATGCGGGACGGGAAACCGGGAATTATGAATCCTATGACCTATTCCATCAACGGGGTCGAAATCGAAGACACGTTCGCGGAAGCCTTCGGCATGTGGGGTTCGCGCGTGATCATCACGGCCGTGAACCGGAAATGGGCGCGCGAGGCGGCCTCCGAAATGACCGGATTCGCAACTTCCGTCATCGGCTGCCGCTGCGAAGGCGCGATCGAGGCGGACCTGGAGCGGACTCCCGACGCAAGGCCCGGGGTCAGCGTCCTGTTCTTCGGATTTTCTAAAAACTCCCTGGCGCAGCAGCTCGTCGACCGTATCGGGCAGTGCGTGCTGACGTGCCCCACGACGGCCTGTTTCAACGGGCTGGAGGCGGAAGAAAAGGTCTCCGTCGGGGGGCAGATCCGGTTTTTCGGAGACGGGCACCAGGGCAGCAAGGTCATCGCCGGCCGCCGCTACTGGCGCGTTCCCGTCATGGAAGGCGAGTTCCTGATCGAGGACAGGTTCGGGGTCCAGCCCGCGGTTGCCGGGGGAAATTTTTTGGTTCTCGGGAGCGAACCGGAGGCGACCCTGCATGCGGCGGAGCGGGCCGTGGAGGCGATGCGGCGGGTCCCCGGGGTTATCATGCCTTTCCCGGGCGGGATCGTGCGCAGCGGCAGCAAGGTCGGGTCCCGGTATAAATTTTTGAAGGCTTCCACAAACGACCCCTTCTGTCCCACCCTGCGCGGCGTCGTGGATACGGCGCTGCCCGACGGGGTCCATTCAGTGCTTGAAATCGTGATCAACGGGCTGGACGCGGCATCCATTGAAGAAGCGACCCGTGCCGGGATACGTGCGGCCTGCATCCCGGGCATCCGCCGCATCTCGGCCGGCAACTACGGCGGCAGCCTGGGGAAATTCAAGTTTTACCTCCATGAAATAATGAAAAAGGCGAATTCGCAATGACCACGCTGGCGCTCAAAACGCGGCTTGAAGCGCCGCTGGAAGCGGCGGGAATCGTACCGGAGCGGTTCGCGGGCCGGCCGTCCGGCGCCATAGCCGGCATACCCGTCACTTACGGCAATGAACCCGCACGCCTGGGAGATTTTTTCAGTGTGAACGGCGACGGTTCCCTGGAGATCGTCCTCGAGGGCGACATGAGCCGCGTGAAAAACATCGGCGCCGCAATGTCGCGGGGAAAAATCACGGTCCGGGGCGACGCCGGCATGCATCTCGGGGCGGAGATGCGCGGGGGCGAGATCGAGGTCCACGGCAATGCGGGCGACTGGGCCGGCGCGGAGATGAAGGGCGGGAAAATCCGCATCCGGGGCAACGCGGGGCACGGCCTGGGCGGGGCCTACCGGGGCAGCCGCCGCGGCATGGACCGGGGCGTCATTCTCGTCGACGGCAATGCCGGAAACGAAGCGGGCTCCGTAATGCGGCGGGGCCTGATCGCCGTTGCGGGGGACGCGGGCGATTTCGCCGGGGCTTTCATGATAGCCGGCACCCTCGCGGTTTTCGGCCATTTGGGCATGCGAGCGGGTGCGGGATTGCTGCGCGGCACGATCGTTACTTTCACCCGGCCGGAGCTGCTGCCCACGTTCCGCTACGACTGCAGCTATTCCCCCGGTTTTCTGAGGCTTCTTCTGGAGGATCTCCGCCTGCAGGGAATGCCGGTTCCCGGTGACTGCGCGGGCGGCCGCTACCGGCGATACAGCGGAGATTTCAACCGGCTGGGGAAAGGGGAAATCCTCGTCTATGATCAGCGTTAACCGGCGGGCCGCATCGATTGCGGTTCGGATGATCGAAGAGTGCGAAGCTCTCGGCATTGCCGTAAGGAAGCTGAAAAACGGGGCCGCCGTTTTGGACGGCGGGATTGAAGCGGCCGGCAGCCTGGAAGCCGGGAGGCTGTTTGCCTGCGCCTGCATGGGCGGTCTGGCGCAGGTCGGTTTCGGAGACAAGAGCTATCCTCTTCGCGATTCGAGCGGCGATGCCGGATTCTGGCTGCCGACGGTTACAGTCAGTGTCAGCTCTCCCCCGATCGCGTGCATGGCCTCGCAGTACGCCGGCTGGGCCGTGAAAACGGATACGTTTTCTGCCATGGGGTCGGGGCCCGCGCGGGCCCTGTTCGCGGATGAGGGGATCTTCCGGAAGCTGGGATACAGGGACGAGTGCGATACGGCGGTCCTGATGCTGGAAGGGCGCTCCATGCCCGACGAGGACCTGGCCGAATTCGTGGCGGATAAATGCGGCGTGGCCCCGGATCGCGTCTTCCTGTTCGCCGCGCCGACGGCGTCCCTGGTGGGATCGATTCAGATCGCGGCGCGGTCGGCCGAAACCGGAATGCACAAGCTCCTGGAACTCGGATTCGACGTCCGGAAAGTGAAAGCGGCTTCAGGCGTCTGCCCGCTGGCCCCCGTATCGGCCGACGACGCGCGCGCCATCGGGAGAACCAACGACGCCATCCTGTATGGGAGCCAGGTTTTCTTTGCGGTCGAGGCGGAAGACGGGGAGCTGGCCGGCATGATCGACAAGGTGCCGTCGGACGCGTCGCCCGATTACGGGACCCCGTTTGACGAACTGTTGCGGCGTTGCGGCGGGGATTTTTACCGGATCGATCCCATGCTTTTCAGCCCTGCCCGGATTGCGATCAACAACCTGAATTCGGGGCGCACCTTCCGCTCCGGGAGCATCAACGCCGCGCTTCTGAAACGTTCGCTTCTGGAAAGCTGAGATATGGCCGCACGCATCGGGATCCTGTCCTCCCAGAGAGGCTTTCACGCGCTGGCTCTCGAAGAAGCCGTCCGCGGGCGGGGCTGCGAGCCGGTTTTCTTCAACATCACCCGCATGGCGGGCCGGATCGGCGGCAGCCCGGATGCCGAGGTGCGCGGAGAAGGCCTGGGCGACTGCCGGGCGCTGCTGGTTCGGACGATCCCGGCGGGATCCCTGGAACAGATCATCTTCCGCATGGACATCCTGCACCGCCTCGAGCGCCTGGAAGTGCCGGTGGTGAACGCCCCGACGGCGATCGAGCGGACGGTGGACAAGTACTGCACCTCTTTTCTTCTTGCCGATGCAGGCATTCCGACCCCCCGTTCCCTTGTGACCGAGGATTTTGAAGCCGCCCTGGCGGCCTGCCGCGAAATGGGGGATGTCGTGATCAAGCCGCTGTTCGGCTCCGAGGGGAAGGGGATGGTCCGGGCGGCGGATGAGGAGACCGCGTACAGGGTTCTGCGCGCCTGGGAACTGAACCGGTATGTCTATTATATCCAGGAGTATGTGCCGCATTTCCGGAAAGACGTCCGGGCATTTGTCGTGGGGGGCCGGGTTGCGGCCGCGATGCAGCGCAACGGCAGCGGATGGAAGACGAACTGCTCGAAAGGGGCCGAAGTCCTGCCGATGGAGTTAAGCCCGGAAATGGAATCGCTGGCGCTGCAAGCCGTTCGCATAACCGGGCTCGACTACGCGGGGGTGGACCTGATGCAGGCGGAAGACGGCAGAATTCATGTGATCGAGATCAACAGCATCCCCGGCTGGCGCGCCCTGCAGAAGGTTACGCGGGAAGACATCCCGGGGCTGATTGTCGATCATGTGCTGAAAAGAATTCACCGCGGAGGAGCGGCCCGGTCGGCAGAAGGAATACAACAGGTCAGAGCGGCATCTGAACCCGCCGATCGGGCGAGCGCAGAGAAACGCAGGGAATAATAACTAATATGATGCTCCGTGAATCTCTGCGTTCCCTGCGGCCCCGCGGTTTGCTTTTAGCTTGGGGACGGCGGATGGATTTTGGAAAAAGGATCGCCGAGCTTGTGCAGGAAGCCTGCATCCGGGAAGTCTGCGCGCCCAAGCCCGGCAATGTGAATCCGCATCATGATTTTTCCGACACCTCTTTTGAAGATTTCCTGCTCGGCGCCATTGCGGTCGGTGCGGCTTTCGAAAATGCCGGCGATGCGGCCGTCGGGGAGACTGTCCTGAGAGCGGTCGAAGACAGCCGGCGGAGGGCCGGGTCGAATACCAACCTGGGAATCATCCTGCTTCTGGCGCCGCTGACCAAAGCCTGCTGCACCGTTGCCCGGGAACAGGCCGGGGACGTCCTGAAAATAAGGGAAAGCCTGGGCGCCGTATTGAATGCGCTTACGGTGCAAGACGCCCGGCTGGCCTATGAAGCCATCCGGATCGCGGATCCCGCCGGCCTGGGCCGGGCCCCGGAGCAGGATATTTCCGAAGAGCCGTCCGTGACCCTTCTGGAAGCGATGGAGTTAGCCAAAGACAGGGATTCCGTGGCGTCGGAATATGGGACGAACTTTGAAATCACTTTCGGGACGGGGCTGCCTGCCCTGAAAGAAGCTTTGTCCCGGGGATTGAAATACTCCGATGCGGTAGTGCAGGCATTCCTTGCAATCCTCGGCCGCGTGCCGGACACTTTGATCGCCAGAAAAGGCGGAAGGGAAACCTCCCGCCGGGTTTCAAAGTCGGCACAGGAGGTTCTCCTCGAGGGAGGAGTTTACACGCCCGAGGGCCGGGCCAGGCTAAGGGAAATGGATCGCGCGCTGCGAGACGGCGCCCACAAGCTGAACCCGGGCGCAACGGCCGACCTGACCGCGGCGACAGTTTTTCTCGAATTGGTTGAAAGGGAAGCCTTGCGCGTGCACCAACTCACCGCCGAGACGGGGATCGCCGAGTAACGCCGAGAAGTATTTTAAAAAAAGAAAACGGTTATTCCCGTGTTTTTAATCCCCGATTCCGAGGTAGAATCCTGAGCAGTTCGATTTGATTCCGGAGTATCCATGGTCGCCGTCATAAGCAAACCGGACACGCAGCGGAAACTGGAAATCCTCAGTACGGACGCCCAGTACGACCTGGCCTGCGCGTGCGGCACGAATGAGAACGACCGCCGGAGGCGCGGAAGGGAGGATAAATGGATTTACCCCGTGACCCTGCCCAACGGTGGAAGGAGCGTTCTCTTCAAGACACTCATTTCCAACGTCTGCACCAATGACTGCAAATACTGCCCGCTGCGGGCCGACCGGGACGTGCGCCGCTGCACTCTCAGCGAGGAGGAAACGGTCGAAACCTTCCTGGATTATTTCAACCGCCGGGAAGTCTTCGGGCTTTTTCTGACTTCGGGCGTGCTCGGGACCGCGGACGCCACCATGGAGCGGCTCAACCGCGTCGCGCGCATTCTCCGATACAAAAGGGGTTTCAGGGGATACATCCATCTGAAGATCATACCCGGCGCCGGCGCAGCGGCCGTTGAAGAGGCCGTTTCGCTGTCGACGGCGGTCTCGCTCAATATCGAGACTCCCGGAGCCGGACACCTGGCCCGGCTTTCCTCCCGCAAGCGCTTCATCGAGGATATCGTCGAACCCATCAAGCTTATCAGCCGGCTTACGGGCAGGGGCAACCGCTACGAGAGGGTCAAGCAGACCACCCAGTTTGTCGTCGGCGCCGCCGGGGAAACGGATTCGGAAATCGTCCGGTATATGTGGGGCCTGTACGACAGGCTCCATCTGAAAAGAATCTACTTCAGCGCCTATCAGAAAGGTCTCGGCGACGCCCCGATGGACGGGCATGAAGGCCGCAGTGCCGACGATGCGTTCACGCGCGAGCATCGGTTGTACCAGGTCGATTTCCTGATGCGCAAATACGGGTTCACAGGATCGGATATATGCTTCGACCGGTCCGGCAACCTGTCGCCCGATGTCGATCCCAAGGAGCATTGGGCGCTGCTTCACCCGGAGTTTTACCCTCTCGACGTCAACAAGGCCTCCAGGTACGAGCTCCTGCGCGTCCCGGGCCTGGGCGAAATCACCGTGAACCGGATCCTCGAGCAGAGAAGAGCATGCAGAATCGGCGGCATCGAGGCTCTCGGGAGGCCCTCGCTCCGCCTGCAAAAGGCGTGCGGCTATCTTCGCTTCCGCTGATTTTTCTGGAGATCCACGGCTCTACCGGGGTGGCGGTAAAAGTTTGAAAAATCCTGGAAGAATTCAGCGGTGGGTGCCCAACATTAATAATACATGCGGCGCCAAATCGATCGGGGCCGAAGTCGGTGTCGGTGTCGCTTTCGAAATCGGGAAGCCAAAATCAGCCGTGATATAGATCCCGATCCCGATGCCGGCCCCGAAACGGATGGTGCAATTCCAGCCGCTTTATCACCACATTCCCGGATTCGTGTTGACAAAACAGGGATGTCCGGATAAAGATCGAGATCTCAGTCAAATAGAAAATTGCCGGTCCTAAAAAATCGCTGGTCTAATTCAGCCCTATTTTTCCCGTTTGCGGAATAAAAGTCAGGAGGAGTGAAATGGCAAAGATTGATCGCGTGATGGTTGGGGAAGCCCTGGTTGGAGAAGGAAACGAAGTCGCCCATATCGATCTGATTCTGGGCCCTCGGGGAAGCGCCGCCGAGACGGCGTTCTGCAACACGCTTGCCAACAACAAGGACGGCTTTACGTCCCTGCTGGCCGTGGTTGCCCCGAACCTGCCGTGCAAGCCTTCCACGGTCATGTTCAACAAAGTCACCATAAAGAATGCCGCCCAGGCGGTCCAGATGTTCGGGCCGGCGCAGCGCGCCGTGGCCATGGCCGTTGCCGATTGCGTCGAGGACGGCACGATTCCGATCAAAGAGGCGGACGATATTTTCATCCTCGTCGGCGTTTTCATTCACTGGGAAGCCAAGGACGACACCAAGATCCAGGATTTCAACTACGAAGCGACCAAGCTTTCGATCAAGCGCGCCGTAGCCGGCGAACCGAAAGCGAGCGAGGTGGTTGCGAAGAAGGGCGAGGCGGCGCATCCGTTCGCCGCGCACCGGTAAGCGATACCGGCAACGGCAAAACCCGCCGCCGGGACGCGGCCCGATCGGGGGCGATCCCTGATCCTGCCCAACGGTGCACGCAGGGGCGAACCCGGCGTTTGCCTTTCTCTCGGCGATTGCATGCGGGGAGTTCACGCGGGGTGCACCAAGTGTTCGCCCCTGTGGTGCGGGTCCGGGCTTCGATTTATTTCCGGGACAGAAGCCGGCTGAGCGTCAGTGCCCGAATGTGTTGCGGCCCGATTGCGCCGTTATGAAGCGCGGTAGCGACCAGAACTCCGCTGATACCGAGGGAGTGAAGCTCTTTCAGTTCTTCCGGGCCGGTAATGCCTCCGCCCGCAAGCAGCGTCAGCCCGGGGAGGCTTGCCTGCGCTTGGACAATCCATGAGCGGTCTATTCCCATGCCGCTCCCCACCCGGGCAAGATCCAGCAGGATGATCTCCCGCCAGCCGGAGGATTCCAGGTGTTTGAACGCTTCCGCCGGGGGCATCGCCGCCAGTTCGGGGCACTTCGAAAGAATTTTGCCGTTGCGGCAGTCCAGGCTGAAGACGAGCCGGCTTCCGTCAAATGCTGCCGGGATATCCCGTAGCGCGCTCCAGTCGTCCAGTGTTTCCGATCCGACAACGGCTTTATGGATGCCGAGGTCCAGCCACCGGCCCACGCTTTCGGGGCCGGATATCCCCGCATCCAGGAGGACGCGGATTTTTTCCCGGGCAACCAGCTTGCCGATTGTGTCGCCGTGGCGTTTCGAATGCCGGTCCCGGATGGCGTCCAGGTCGGCGACGTAGATTTCGTCGAGCCCCAGGGTATCGCGAAACGCCCCGGCGATCTCGAGCGGATCCGAGGACCGGCACAACAGGCTTTGTACCGGCTTGTAATCTTTCCGCTCGCCCGCTGCGGCATGCACCGCTTGATTGTTCATCAGATCGATTACGGGGATCACGCGCATGTCGGCGCCGTTCTATGTTTTCGTCCATGAATATTTCTGCGGCGGAGGCGCGCGCTGCGGGGATCCGCCGGGCGGTCTCGCGGCGGAAGCCCTGGGCATGCTTTGGGCGCTCCTGGCCGATTTCCGGGCCTGGGGCGGCGTGCGCACCGCTGCGGCCCTGGACCCCCGATTCGAGGAGCGCATCCCGGGATTGAACCGGAACACTCTTCCCGCGGATGAAGTGGTGCGCGTACCTCCGGGCAAGTATGACGCTGTCTTCCTTGATCTAGTAAGCCGCTGTGACGCCGCGCTGGTGATTGCGCCGGAAACCGGTGGCATTCTATCAGGACTCTCCGGCCGGGTCGAGAGCGCGGGCAAGCTTTTGCTGGGGTCCGGAGCTTCGGCGGCGGCCGTCGCGGGCGACAAAGAGTCCTGTGACCGGATCTTTCGCGCCGCAGGCCTGCCGGCGCTGGAGACGAGCGTTTCAGGTTTTGATTGCGCGGAGCGGGCAGCGCGGGAAATAGGCTTTCCGCTGGTCGTCAAACCCCCCGACGGCGTCGGAAGCGAGGGCGTCTGCCTTGCCGGGAGCGGTTCGGATATTCCGGCCGCATTGGCGTGTGCGCGCCGGGTTGCGTCGCGCGACGCCGTTTTGCTGCAACCATACGTCAGCGGAATCCACGCGAGCGTTTCCCTGCTCGTGGGCGGAGGCCGGTGCCTGCCTTTAAGCCTGAACCGGCAGCGGATCCGGCCCGGCATTCCGTTTGAATACCGGGGCGTTGAAGTCCCCTTCGGCCACCCTCGAATCCGGGATGCTTTCGACCTGGCCCGCTCGGCCGCGCGGCTGATCCCGGGATTGAACGGGTACGTGGGGGTGGACCTGATCCTGGCGGACGATTCCGTCCGGCTGGTGGAGATCAACCCGCGGCTGACCACTTCCTATATCGGCCTGCGGCAGGTGGCCGGGATAAACCCGGCCCGGATGATATTTGAAGCCTGCGCCCGGCAGAGCCTTCCGCAACGCGTTCCTTTGGAGGGCCGGGTCGCCGTTGTCAAGGACGATCCCGGTTCCTGGGGATTGAAGCCGTCCGGCTGAAGATTGCGGACTGAACCTCAATTCCGAAGTTGGATTTGCTTGTGTTAAAGTACTGAGAACCAAGGGAATAGACTTTCCCAGCAAAGGCAATTTCGGAATTGAGGCTGAATTCCGTGAATTGAAATCCCTTATTCGGAATAGGCGCAATCGTGGAAATAGTAGGCGTAGCCGTATTCGATACTTTCCTCGCTGAGGCAGACCGCATCGACCAGGATTTCGGGCTTGAACCCGGCCTGCCCCCCGGTCGCACCCATCCAGAGCTCGATTTTCACGGGGTAATTGGACAGGGTCAGCGGCTGGACCGGGTCGCCGTGAATGCTTTTCAGTTTTTCCGACTCGTCGGTCAGCAGGTAGGGCAGAAACATTCCGATATCGCCGATGAGTTTCCCCTGCTGCGTATAGGCGGTGGAACCGTCCTTGAAGTGCCATTGGAGCAGCGCAGTTTTATCCGCCTGCATCCGGGCCGTCTCCTCGGTCCATTCCGAGGCCCAGCCGAAGCCCGCTTCATTCGAGTCGTAAAGAACGAACCAGGTGTGTTCCACATTGATGCGGTTCTCGACGTAGGGGCTGTTGTTTCGGAGCTGAGAGAAAGAGACGGAGCCCGCAGCCTGCAGCAGACATAAAAACAGGGCTATTTTCGCAAACCGATGCATAGCTGTTCCTCCAGAATGACGCACGCACAGAAAGCGGCCTCAAATCAAACCCGGTCCTGCAGGGGGGGCTGTATTCCGGATCTTTCCAGGAATATACCCTCCTATGAGCGGAATAAACAGCGGAATTTGCTCTGCTATTTTTCTCGGGTTTCCATTATATTTATCAGAAATCGGGGGAAGGCCCCCCCGTTTATAATGACTAGAGAGTTTCCGTACTGTGAAAACCATTGACGCAGAGCGGAAACGGCATTATGATAAATGCTTTTATTTCAATGTATCCAGGAGGTCGTCCGTGAAGATACTACGCGTGAACATGAAGGAAGCCGGGGTCCGCTGGGAGTCCGTTCCTGCTGAATATGAACAACTTGGCGGCAGGGCCCTGATCGCGAAGCTGCTGCTCAATGAAATTCCGCCCGATTGCGATGCCCTGGGCCCGCACAACAAATTGATCTTTACCCCCGGAATACTCGGCGGCGCCATCGTTCCCACCGCCGGGCGCTTATCCGTCGGCGCCAAGAGCCCCTTGACCGGGGGAATCAAAGAGGCGAATTCCGGAGGAACAGGCGGAGACAACCTGGGGAAACTGCGGATCAAGGCGGTCGTGGTCGAAGACCAGGGCAAGCCGAAAAAATTCTTTGTCCTGGTTCTCGACGGTGAGTCGGCCGAACTGGTCCCGGCCGACGACCTTCTGAACACCGGCACCTACGCCACCTCGGACAGACTGCAGGAGCGCTACGGGGTGGATGCCACCGTGATCTGCATCGGGCAGGCGGGCGAACGGATGATGACCGGAGCCGGCATCTCCTGCACCGGTGAAAAGGATCAGCGCAGCAACCATGCCGCGCGCGGCGGACTCGGCGCCGTGATGGGCAGCAAGGGGCTGAAGGCCGTCGTCATACGCAAACCCCTGGGCCGGTCCGTGGAGCTCAAGGACGAGAAGCTCTTCCGCAAGGCGGCGAAAGCCTTCGCCCAGGAATTGATCCAGAGCCCGAAGCTGGGAACCAAGGGGTCGCAGCATCTGTACGGAACGGCATCGATTGTCGGCGCCGTGAACGAAATGGGATCCCTGCCCACGAGGAATTTCTCCGAAGGCCGGTTTGAACACTCCGCCGAGCTGCGCGGCGAAAAGCTGCGCGAACTGGTGCTGGCGCGCGAGGGAAAGGTCGGGACGCGCTGCATGCCCGGCTGCGTGATCGCGTGCCGCAACCTTTTCCCGGATGCTTCGGGCAAGCCCATCGTGGGCACTCTCCAGTACGAAACCATCGCGCTGGTAGGCTCCAACCTCGGTATAGGAAATCTGGAAGATGTCGCCCAAATCAATTACATGTGCAACGATTTCGGCCTCGACACCATCGAAACCGGAGCGGCGCTGGGCGTGGCGATCGAAGCCGGCCTAGTGAAATTCGGCGATATCGAGAGGATCCTCGGACTGCTGAAGCAGGTCGGAGAGGGGACGGTTCTGGGCCGCGTTCTCGGATGCGGCGCGGCGACGACGGGCCGCGTTCTGGGAGTGCGCCGCGTGCCGGTCGCCCTCGGACAGGCGATGCCGGGCTACGATCCGCGGACGCTGAAAGGGAACGGCGTTACTTACGCGACTTCGCCCCAGGGCGCGGACCACACGGCCGGCAACGCTTTCGGAGCCCGCAACGAGGTCAATCCCCTTGGCGTCGAAGGCCAGAAGGAGCTTTCCCTGAAGCTGCAGATCATCGCCGCGATGCTCGACAGCACCGGGTTGTGCCTGTTCGCGCGGCCTCCCATCATTTCCAATCCGCAGCTCATGCTAGACATGATCAACGGGATTCACGGATGGGGATGGACCCTGAAGGACTATGACCGGTTCAACAGGGACGTCCTGCGCACGGAACTGGAATTCAACCGCAGGGCCGGAATCAGCCAGAAGGACTACCGGATTCCGGAGTACATGCGCGAGGAGCCCCTGCCGCCCCACAACGCGGTTTTCGATGTGCCGGATTCGGACCTGGATTCGATCTTCGACACTCTATAGGAGAACCCGGTGGCAGTCGAAATTGAGGTTTTCGGACAGCTTCTTCCCGGAAAGCCCAGAAAACAGACCGTGAAAATCCGGAAACCGGAAACAGCCCGGGAGCTTGCCGTGATCATCGGGCTGAACCCGGACGAGATCGGCCTCATCACCGTAAACGGAGTGCAGAGCAGCCTGGAAGACGCGGTGGAGCCCGGTTCCAGGCTGTGCTTCTTCCCCTACATCACCGGCGGATAGAAATGGAATTGGTGACAGGCTGGAATTTCACCAATTAATTCATACCCGTCCTCATAGGCAGGGCAGCGTGTCAATTGGTGAAATTCCAGCCTGTCACCAATTTCTTCCTTTTCGGTCGAAAGAGAAGTGTCATCCACCTCAACATATTCTTGATTTCAGACTCCCCGCGCGATAAGTTCTTAATAATTCAAAAAGTTTCTCGATTATAGCCTTGTGGACGGAAGCACTTTCTGGCGACCGGGTCACGGGAAAAGACCCGCAGCCGCCATTACAAAATGCCAAGACGGGAAGCCTGCAATCCGATGCAGGATACGGGTTTAAAAAAAAGGCTTCCATGGAAAGCGAGGGATGCCATGTTTCGAATTTCCAGGAATGAAAAAATACGGATTTGGGAAATCATGCTTTCCTGCATGATCCTGTTTCTGATAACTGCCATGCCGCTGCAAGCCGATGGCCTGAAATGTCCCACGGGGTCGTATCAGGTCGGAACGGCCTGCGTGGCTGTCAGTGTGCCCGGAGAAGGTGCATGGAACGGGGATCTGGTCGTTTTTGCCCACGGGTATATAAGTCCCACAATCGAGACGCCGGTGATTGAGGACTATGAGGTGCCTCCCGGCAGCGGCCAAAAGGTATCCATGATCCTGAACAGTCTGGGATACGCGTTTGCGACCACGAGTTATAGTGACAATGGCCTGGCCATTCCCCAGGCGGTGGAAGACATCAAAGATTTGGCGGATCATTTTTTAAGTCTGCATCCTCCCAATACCGTTGACCATATCTACCTGGTAGGCGCTTCCGAGGGGGGACTGGTAGCGACATTGGCGCTTGAGAAGTATCCCGAATTTTTCGACGGGGGCCTGGCGATCTGCGGCCCTGTCGGGGATTTCAGGAAGCAGATCAATTATTTCGGCGACTTCCTGGTGCTTTTCAATTATTTCTTCCCGGATCTTTTGGCAAGTTTTACCGGAGGAGTGATCCCGACACCGGCATTCGTCCCGGATGGCCTGGTAGATCAGGTTCTATGGGATACCAAAATTGCTCCGGCGGTTCTTGCGGCAATAGGTTCCAACCCGTCCGCGACGCGGCAGCTTCTGAAAGTCGCAAACGCACCGACGGACCCCGACGATCCGGCATCCGCAGCAACAACCGTACTGGGAGCTCTCTGGTACGGTATTTTCGCGACCAACGATGCTGTTGAGAAGATGGGCGGCAGCCCTTACGACAACAGCCGCCGCTGGTATTCCGGTTCCAGAAACGACTGGCGCCTGAACCGGCGCATTGACCGCTTCCATGCCGACCTCCCGGCTCTCTACTATATCGATAACTATTTACAGACCTCGGGAAGGCTCACCAGCCCGCTGGTTACGGCGCACACGACGCAGGATCCCATCGTCCCCTACTGGCACGAGACTATTTACAATCTGAAAACCCTGTTCAGCGGCTCCCTGCTGCATCACCTGAACATCCCGGTGTCGCGCTACGGCCACTGCGCCTTCACCCAGGAAGAGCTCTTGACGGCGTTCGCCGTTATGCTTTTCATGTCGGGCGGTTATTGATAATTGATAATTTGGTGTCAGGCTGGATTGGCGCCAAACCATCGAAGGGAAGATTGATACAGGGATAGCTGTATATTGGGGCATTGCTGAGGGCGGTAATCCCCGGCGCCAGCCGCTGCAGGTCTCGCGTCCTGTTGCAGTACCAGTACAGGTCCCGGTTGTTGCCGCGCAGCAGCTTGAAATCGTTGTATGCCGAATCCCGAGTAATCAATTCTTCCATAAACGGGGCGGGAGGGATGGTGCTTCGGAGGAAGCTGCCGATAATGCCGCCGCGCGAGGGAGCATCCTCTCGGATTGTTTTCGGATCCCGTTAGCTGGTCACTGCTCCGAAACGGCCGCCGGGGTGATTCCCGGCCACGTCCCCCCTTCGTTCAGATCCCTCCCGGCCAGGATGTCCGGGGCCTCTTCCCAGAAGCCCTCAGGCGCCGCGGGCCTACTGTCCTACTCGTCCCTGTTAGTACCAACTAAATCCACGGCCTCTGGCCGTGCCTGATCTTTTCCAAATACCGGAGGAAAAACCGGAAAACATGGTCGAAATCCTGCCGGATGGCGAGGGCAGAAGATTTGATCTGAAGGACGCCATTTCATAGGCAGCGTAATCGTCGGCTCCAATAAAATCTCAAATTGCCGGACCTTGATTGGCGTGAAGGATCAGCCGCCGCTTCACGTAGAATTCTCCCCGCTGCGCATTCATTTGAAGTTGCACGGGATCTTCCTTCCAAAGTTAATTTCGAGATCGTTGATAATGCGGTGCAAGGCGACCCCATTCCTGATTTGCGGGTGATTCCGGGGAAGACCAACGTCAGCGTTTTTTGGAAAGATTTTTTGATTCTTTCCGCCACACTTCCGGATCAGGAAACCGTTTATCTTAAATTGGACCTGAGGCCTGTCGGTATGGTCATCTATGACGACCACCTGGGTCTGCATATAGGAGGCAACTTGCCTGCCGGTTCCTCTTTTTCAAATTGCATGACCGCAATCAGCCTGGGCTAAAGACTGAAAAAATAAACCTTAACTCTATAGATTGATTGGCCGTAAAATAACAGTATGAGAGTGCCATTTACTATGGCGTTCTCATTCAGGAGTTAATTCTATGGTAAATAATAGGGTGGAAATTAACCCGGAGATAATGCTAGGAAAACCCGTTATACGCGGTACCCGCATCCCGGTTGAACTGATACTGCGAAAATTGAGTGAAGGCGCCACAGAAAGCGACCTGCTGGATGCGTATCCGAATCTTGCATCCGCTGATATCCAGGCAGCCCTGGCATTTGCCGCTGATTCTCTGGCTCACGAAACTATCGTGTTGCAGACCACCTGATGACCGCCTCTCTTCGTTTCTTGGCTGATGAAAGCTGCGATATCGCTGTCGTCCGAGTCTTGCGGGCTGAGGGCTGCGATGTTGTGGCCGTCAGCGAAACGATGCCTCGATCCGACGACCGCACTTTGATAAAACTTGCCTACGCTGAAAAGCGCATTCTGCTTACGGAAGACAAAGATTTCGGATGGCTGGTTTTTGTCAGCGGCGCTGAGTCGGCAGGAGTCATCCTCGTTCGTTTCCCCGGCAATTCCCGTCAATCAATGGTTCAATCTGTCGTTCAGGTTGTTCGGGAACAAAAAGACAAGTTGCCGAATTCTTTTGTTGTCGTGCAGCCGGGTCACATCCGCATCAGCCGAAAGCCATAAAATTTTTCGGGGCAGCAATGAATATGTGCACAGCGATGCCAATTACATAAACTCTGTTGCTTTTGCTCCAGTTCTTGCGCAGAATCTGTTTTTTTTACGTCCTGTGCGGGCTACAAATGTCGCCGATGTTCATGTTCTGGCGCAGGACATGGTGCACCATGCGGAGCGAAAACGGCTGCTCGTGTTTTGCGATGACCGGCAGGATGCCGCATTTCAGGCAGGCTGGATGAAAGATCATGCCCGGCGGTTCCGTCTGCGCGCCCTGATGGCCGAGGGCATGAAAGACGGCGCGGTTTCGGTGGGCGATCTTGCTCTATATCTCGATGATATCCTGGAGAAGGATGAAGGACTGTCGCGGGCGCTTGTGCCTGAAGTGTGGCAGGTGGTTCGTAAAGAAGGGGCGGCGGACGACATGAACAGGAGCGCCGGAAGTTTTTGAGGATACGGGTCCTGCGTGAAGTCACTCTTTCCTCGCGACAGTCTATTGGTCTTGAACCATGGGGCCGGATGAAGATCGAATACGAAGGCCTCCATGCCGCGTTGCCATGGATTCAGCAACGCGCTCATCGCCTGGGGATGCGCCGGAAGATATGAAGGAAGGTGTTGCAAGCCTTCTGGATTATCTGCGGCGTCGGCGCGTTCTTCTTTGTCGCCCGGAGATTTCATCGTGATATTGACGAACAGCGGGCCGAGATGCCCGTATTTGAAGTATCAACGGAACGACAGGCCGTAAAGCGTTATGAGAGCGAGAAGGCCGTTTCGGCGGAAGGCACCTGGCGCCATCTGAAGGTCACGCTCAAACCAAATAATCCTGAATTTAAGCCCATCACGCTGACATGTGAGGACGAGGGCAGCGTTCGGGTAATAGCCGAGATGATAGAAGTAATAATATGATGTAAGACCCCGCTATTTACCGGCTGCGGGTCTGGGTGACGATTGCGGACAGTGCGACGAGCCCGACCTCCTCGGCGATGACCCGGGTCATGCGGCGGATGGACTCTCCGAGCGCGGGAAGCCGGTCTTTGGTGAACCGGAACGAGGGGCCGACGATCGCGATCGAGGCGATGGGGCGATTGTTTGCGTCGAATATCGGCGCGGCGACGGCGTTGATGTCCTTTTCGTACTCCTGCTCGGAAACGGCATAGCCGCGCTGGGCCGTCTGCTTCAAATCCGCCAGTATGCCCGCGACCGTCACCGGCCGGCGATCGGTGTTTTCCGCCAGGTTCTTGTCTACGATTTTCAGCACCTGCTCTTCGGGCAGGTATGCCAGCAGCGCCTTCCCGGAAGCCGTAAACAGGGCGGGAAGCCGCTGCCCGACCGCCGCGGCGAGCTTGACGCGCTGGGGGCTTTCGATCACGTCCAGGTAAATGACGTGGGCGTCGTCCAGAACCGACAGGTCTACCGTTTCGCCGCACTCTTCCGAAAGCTGTTTCAGGTAGGGCCGGGCCCAGCGGTGCAGGTCCACGTCCTGCAGGACCAGGGACGCCATTTCAATGAAGCGGAAACCGAGGCGGTAAAAACCTGTGACTTTGTCCCGGGTGATGAAGCGCTTGCTCTCGAGCGTCGCCAGGAGCCGGTGCACCGTGGTCTTGGACATTTGAATCGATTCCGCGATCTGGGTCAGGGAGCGCGTGGGCTCTTCGCGTGTGAAGCAGAGGAGGATGTCTAGAGCCCTCTCGACGGCGCGCACGGATTGTGACAAGGCACACCTCCTTGTTTAAATGCTTCTTTCCATGTCCGGCTCCTGCCGAAAGGCGTTGCTGACAGGCGCGAATCGCCAAACCTGGTTTTTTCAGTTCTGCTGCCCTTTTGCCGGCGGCAGCGGTGTCGCGGCCGCGGGCGGATCCTGATGAACGAAAGCCGGCTTTTGCGGGCCGGCCGAAAGAACCCGCCGCCGGTTGGTTATGAAGATAATGTCCGGCGGCGGATCCCGGTGTTCGGAATAAAAATCGGCCGCCTGCGGAAAATCCGTCAGGCGCCGGCGCTTTTTATGGGGGATAAGCGATCGTATATATATGCTTCCCGCCATTGAGCGGGCCCTTCAGCACGTCCTCGATTTCCTTGGGATCGCGCTGGGTGACTTTGTCCGGAGGCGGCAGCGTGCCGGCCGGGAAAGCGGTCATGATGTCGTTGATGAGCTTGCACAGGTAGTCGAGCAGCTCATTGATTCCGGCATAGGCCTTGTCCGCGCTGGCAAGCGTCGGATGGCCGATGACCCCTTCCGGGTAGACGTTGACTTCCGAACCGCTCAGGCCGATGTGTTCGTGTCCTTTGATGGGCCGGTGATACACCTCGCCCCCGCCGTCCACGTGCCCCTTGGGAAGAAACCCGGAGGGTTTGTTGTCCACGGCCAGTTTCATGTCGCAGAACTCGGGAAAGAGGGCAAGAGAGTAGGACGCTTCCGCTTCGTCCGCATGCGAGAACTGCGTCTCGAAGGGGCCGCCGTACTCCTTGGTCCTGAGGTGATCGTGAATGACCGTCTCCCAGTGCAGCGAAATCAGGATCGAAGGGACCTGGTACTTTTTCGCCCACTGGTGCAGTGCGAGTGGAATGACTTCTTCCTGCCCGTGGCCGTTCAGAAAGATCTGCTTTCTGAAGCCCATATTCCACAGGCCGGCAATGATGGCCCGCAGGTTGGCCAGGAAAGCGTCTTCGGGAACGACGACCGTGCCCGGCATGCCGAGATGGTTGTAGGGATGGGATCCGTACCACACCGGCATCGCGATCGTGCATCCCATCTTCGCGGCGACCTGTTCGGCCATGCGCGTGACGAGGAAGGTGTCTTCGCCGATAGGCTGAGCCGCCCCGTGGCATTCGGTGCTTCCGACCGGAATAATGATCAGATCGTTCTTCTTGATACGTTCATTGATCTGCGTCATGTTCATGGTCTGGAGGTACACTCCCGGGGTTTCCATGAGTCCGCCTTTTGGAGGCAGCTCCCATTGTCCCCAGTCTCCCCATTTGCTAGCCATGATCCCTCCTTATCTGCGGAATAAAGCTCCGCGAAAAAGGTGTTGCTTAGACTATTTTCGGAATGCACATGTCGGGCGCATTCTTTCCGGACTGTTTGAATTCAGGATAGTACCTTTTGATCATCTCGACGATGATGGCGGCCTGTTCCGCCATTCTCTTTCCTTCGGTCGCGCCGGTCATTTCGCCGTGCCCGCCGATGACGGAGTTCCCGGTCTTGCAGTGCAGCGGAGCCGCCACGCGGACGATTTCGGGCGCTTCGTAGGAACGGATGAAACCGCCGGATCCCGGAGGATTGTCGGTGTGAATGTCCAGCGGCGTGTCGCCGGCCGCCTGGCGGATGGCGGCATGCATCGGGATCTGCAGGTCGCGGATCGGGTTGATGCTGTCGGCGCCCAGGTCTTTCAGGAGCTTTACGGATGCCGGGTTGCAGTGGCCGAGATGGGCCGAGGTCTTGAAAACGATTTCCTTGGGGAGATCGCCGTTTTTGCGCATCTCGTTGGCGACCCAGAGCATGCCTTCGTCGTAAATCAGGAAGCCGCGGCAGCCGTATTCATAGCCGCGCTTGACGTCTTCGATCGCGCGAATAAGCTGTTCCTGGCCGCGGAGGCGGTAGCTGACGCGAACGCCCTGGGGGGACAGAACGGTGGCGCCGGTGTCATAAGTGGCGCGCGGACCGGTGGAAAGCAGAAGCTCGCAGCCGTAGTCGTGGCAGAGCTTGCAGTACTCTTTGATTTCCTGGGCCGTGTGGCGGAACATGCCGAAGGTTTCCGTGATACGGTTGATCGTGATGCCGAGCTCTACGGAACGGTTCAGAAGGGCTTCGACCGTTACCGCGGAATTGACGGTCGGGCACTCAATGCGGAAATGCGCCCCGTCGGGAAATCTTTTGTCTGAAGAGGGGAGATCGAAGGCGTCGCCTTCTGGAAGCCCCAGTTTTTTCAATGCTTTACGGGTTTCTGCAAAAATCATGACTGCTTTCTCCTTGAGAAAAATTGAATTTAACTGCAATGCTGCGGTAGCGGCGGACAGTAGCACCAGACGATTTTCAGGGGTTCGTCCCCGATATTTTCGACCCGGTGCTTCACGCCGAGGGGCGAATAGAAAGCGGTCTCCGGACCGATTTCCCAGGATCCTTCGCCTTCCAGAACAATCCGGGCCTTCCCGCTGATCAGGAAGAGAACCTCTTCCGATTCCGTGTGCGTATGGTCGGGAATCTGGCTTCCGACCTCCGTGATATTCATTCCCATCGATACATTTTTGACTCCGCCGAACTTGGGAGCCAAAAGAAGCTTTGAAGTGCGCGGCGGGTTCCTGAACTCGCCTTCTACGTCAGCAGCTCTTACAAAAGGCGGTTTGCTCATATACTCATCCTCCTTTTTGTTCCATTATGCGGAATCGCGTTTCATTTTATGTAAATTTCCACTCTATGTCAATCAATTTCGCATAACGGAAATTACCCGGCTCAGAAGAGCGGCGAACCGGTATCGTTGTTTATGATTTAATGCTGCCAAACGGAACAAGATTCCGCAATATGAAATCGCTAAAAGTTTTTAAATCAAGGCAAACAGGTGCTATCTTTCAACCATGTATCGGGTGCCTTTTGGTAAGGAGTCGCTGGAGTTTTCACTCCCATCCGGGATGCGCGCGACTGTGGCGGTTTCCAGGACCGCCCCCCCATTGGAGGATGCGCGCGCCGCGGTTGCCGAAGCCCTGGCGCATCCGGCCGGTACGCCTCGCCTGGGCAGTATCGTTCGTAGAGGGAATCGCGTCTGTATCGTTTTCACGGATGCGACGCGTTCCTGCCCCGACCATCTGCTCGTTCCTCCCCTTTTGGCGGAACTGAACAGCGGCGGCGTCCGGGATGAAGACGTAACCCTGCTTTGCGGCATCGGGATGCATCGTCCCTCGACGCACGAAGAAAAGGTTGCAAAACTGGGCGCCGAAATTGTCTCCCGGTACCGCGTGATCGACAACGAGCCGCAGAATGCCGCAGCGCTGGCGGATCTGGGAATGACGGAAGCGGGAGTGCCCGTATCCATGCACCGCGCGGTCGTCGACGCCGACGTTGTCGTCGCTACCGGCATTGTGGAGCCCCACCAGTACGCCGGGTATTCCGGCGGCCCCAAAACGCTGGCCGTCGGCGCGGCGGGCGAAAACCTGATCGCCCATACCCACGGCCCAGCTTTCGTGGACCACCCGGGCACCCGGCTGGGGCGGATCGAGGGCAACCCGTTTCACGAGGCGGTGACCGAGGCGGCGCGGCGCGCGGGGCTCCGCTTTATCGTCAATGTCGTCCTCGACGACGACGGGCGCCTGCTGCGGGTGACGGCAGGCGATCCCGGGGAAGCGTTTCGCGACCAGGTGGCTTTCGCCCGTTCGATTTACGAAGTCGCCGTTCCCCGGCAGTACGACATCGCCGTCGGAGGCGTGGGCTATCCGAAAGACGTCAACCTGTACCAGGCCAGCCGGGCGGCATCGTACCTGTTTTTCGCCCCGACATGTGCCGTGCGTCCCGGCGGGTACTGCATCATTCCGGCCCGCTGCCCGGAGGGTGTCGGGAACGGAGTGGGAGAGCGGAGGTTTTACGGGGCGATGCGGGATGCGCCGGATATCGGATCCATCCTGGAGGATGCGCGCAAGAACGGATACCCGCCGGGTCAGCAGCGGGCTTTCGTCATGGCGAAAGTCCTTGAAAAGATAAAAGTGGTCATTGTGGGGAGCGAATGCCCCGATGCGGTTGCGGACTGCAAAATGATTCCCGCCGCGACCATGGAAGAGGCGTTTCAGACCGCGGGCAGGGATGCCGGTTTTTCAAGCGACGTCCTTATTGTGCCGCACGCGCTGCTGACCTTGCCGGTGGTCCAATCATGAATGCGGATTGTTTATTAATTTTCAATCTTCAATTTTAAGGAATCAGCCATAGGATCTTGTCAGTCTGTCCAATGGAAATGGAAATTAACGAATAGGCGACTATGATGATGAAAGCCTTGCAGCTTGTGCGCCCCAGGGTCTTCGAGCCGGTCCGGGTTCCCGTGCCGCGCCTGTCCTCCGGGGAGAGCGATGCAATCCTGGTGCGGACCCTTTGGGGGGCCCTTTGCGGCAGCGACATCGCGTTTTACGCGGGAAACAAACGACACCGGGCCTTCCCGCTCGAACCCGGCGCGCCGATCCATGAATGCGTCGGGGAAGTCGTGGAGAGTTCCGGCGGGCGTTTCCGCCCCGGCGACAGGGTCCTGGCCATCCCGGAAGACAACAGGGGATTGGCCGAATTTTTCCTTGCCCGATCCTCCAAAGCGGTCGCTCTCTCGGAGGATATCGGGGATTCCGGGGCCGCCTGCCTGATTCAGCCCCTGTCGACGGTCATGAACTCCATAGACCGGCTGGGGGACATTCGCGGGAAATCCGTCGCGGTCGTGGGGCTGGGCCCCATGGGACTGCTGCTCTGCTGGTACGCCAACCTGCGGGGGGCGGGCGCCGTTGTCGGAATCGACCCTAACGCAGAGCGCTGCCGCATCGCGGGCGGATTGGGCGCGGCCCGCACGGTCTGCCGGCACAGCCTCGAAGTGGTTCACGCGGCGCGGCGTTTCCCGGGGGAATGGGATCCGCCGGACGTCTGCATCGAAGCCGTGGGCCACCAGATGACCACGATCAACGACTGCCTGGAGCTCGTGCGCAAATACGGCACCGTGGTCGCGTTCGGCGTGCCCGACCAGGCGGTTTACGCCCTGGAATATGAAGTCTTTTTCCGGAAAAACGCCCGCCTGATGGCGACGGTGACTCCGGACTGGGAGGAGTACCTGGCCAGGGCCCGGGACCTGTACAGGGATAACCGGGCGGTTTTGTCCCCGCTGGCCGCTCCCAGGATGCCCATGGCCGAAGCGGGAGAAGCTTTCCGCATGTACGAAAGGCACGAACAGGGCGTGATCAAAGCCCTGCTGGACGCCGGCAGTTGGGAACAAAAAAAGAAGCAGACAATTCGTACCTAAATCATTTATGCATGTTCATGCGAGCTTTATCTGCCTAGGATGAAATGGACCGTGATGGTTGCAATCACTTCTATGGGTTCGCCATCCACGTACGTCGGCGAATAAACCCATTTTGAGAGAGCCTCGACGGCGCTTTCATCCAGGCCGACTTCCAGTGGATTGACGATATCTCTTACTTCAGGATGCCCTTCTTTATCGATGCGTGTTGTTAACACGATCGTTCCTGACACTCCTAATTTTCTAGCGAGTGCGGGGTATTCCGGATTTGTTTTTTAAATTAATTCGCTTTCGACGGCCCTCCCTGTCTTTGGGGAGGATTTTGATAATGCGGTGATTTTTGGAGGAGTGCCTTTTTCTTCCTTCTGAGATTTATTGACGGACGTAACGACACATCCAAATTCATTCATAACGAAATTTTTCCGGTAGCCGGGAACTTCCGATGATAATGGATCTATTCTTAAAATAAATTCCCCGGATTGCTTTGTTGGTTTAGGGAAAATCCGGCATGGAATCATAAGGGCCGATTTCAATTTTCACTTCTTTGGAACCCTGAAAATAGAACGATTTTTGCAACTACTTACCCCTTTCCCTCAGTATTCGAAAATCAATCCCAAAATCCCTGAAAGAAATTATCGCTAAACCACTGTCGGCTAAAGCCGACAGTGGTTTAGCATCAGGAATTGTCTGCCATCGCCGATTCCGTCTCCAGATCGAGCCGGACTTTAAGCCACCAGCGCGGTTGGTC
>JAFGAO010000201.1 GCA_016933615.1 Acidobacteriota bacterium | reverse complement strand
CCTCCAGTTGGTCACAGCCACCTGCTCTTCTTTTCCATATAATCCATCAGCAGGCACCGTCCCAGGTCCCCCGGCTGGATGTGAAACACCTTCCCCTTGCAGTTTTCCGCCAGGAGGTGTGCGAAGCGAACGCGCTCCTGCTCACGGGAAAGGAGGAAAATGCTGATGTCTATGTTGCTGCGGGACAGCGACCGGAGCCGCTTCAGAGTTACGGCGAGGGTTTTGGGATGGGGCGGGAACTGGAAGAAGAGAAAGCCGTTTTCGCGGTGTGCGGTCGGTTCTCCGTCAGTCAACAGAAAAAGCTGCCGGCGAAACCCTTTCTGCTTGGAGAGAATCCCGTGGGCGAGGTCGAGTGCCTCCTCCATGTTGGTATAGGGGTTGGTTTCATCCCAGGTGAGAAAGGGAATTTCAAAGTTTTGTATGGCGTAGGCCTTGGTGGAGAATCCAACCACGGACATACGGTCGCGGGGATAGCGCCGCTCAATCAGTCCCAGTAAGGCCAGGGTAACTTTTTTTGCCGCGATGTAGCAGTCCTCGAAGCGCATGGACCGGCTGAGATCAAGCAGGATGACGGTCGCGTACCGCGAAAGGGGCTCCCGGTCGTAAACCATGAGATCCTCTTCGCCCACCTTGACCGGGCGGCGCGCGCCGGTGCGCCTGATGGCATTTAACAGGGACTGCGTCGGTTCGATGAGGGGAGGATCGCCGAACCGGTAGGGTCGAACGCCGGTGCTCAGGTGGGGCTCGGTTGAAAGATCCGAGGTGTCGCGGCGCGCCCGCGGTTCCCGCCGGCCCGGCTTAAAGATGTTTTTGAGAATGTTCCGGGCGATTTTGTGCAGCGCCGCGTGGGTGAGCCGCAGGCCTGAACCCGTTCCCGCGGTCGCCAGTCCCTGCCTGAAAATGGTCGCGGTGAGCTCCTTGATGGCCTGCCAGTTGTGCAGGGCCTCACTGCCGAGGAGCTTCTCCAGCAGTTCCTCATCAACGCTTGCGGGATCATAGCCCCAGTAGACGCGGCGCACTGTTTTTTCCAGAAGGTCAAGCCGGGCGAGGTCATCGCCGACCAGCTGCTGTCCCTTCGGGGCGCGGAGAGGCTTTTTGCCGGTGCTGCTTTCCGGGATGAGACGGGTAGACTTCCTGCCGCCGGCCCTTTTCCGTGATGCCCCTGACTTCACCGGCCCGCTATCTTCTGCGGCCGGCTGTTCTTTGATGCTGCCTGCAGCGGACAACTGTTCCCGCAAAGCTTTCATGCCTTCAAGCAGATCGGCGATTCCGGCCACGATGGTGCTCCCGGCCGGGTTGTGGTACCCTTCGCGCTTCAGGGCTTCCAGCGCCTCTTCAAGGGAGGTGCTGCGAAAGATGACTTCGGCAAGGGCCTCCACGGGAAATGGTTCCGGCGGCGGGGGGAGGGCAGTGTGGCCGGAGAGGGGTTTGTAGTGGATCAGTTTCATGGTCGGCAACGGTACGCGGCACCGGTTTCCCGCACTTCTTTTTTTATTTTCCCGCCGACGGCAAGTCCTTCGAGAATGAATTCGGCTCCCGAGGCCAGAAGCGCCGGGGAGCTGCCTTCCGCGATCTGTGCCGCCTTTTCCGCCAGCTGCGGATAGACGCTGATCCTGGCGGGATACAGGGAAGAGGCGTCAGCTTCTGAAACTTCGATGCCCCCGCCTGCCGAGAAGGCTTTCAGGAAGTCCGCAAATGATTCGCGGGGGAAGCTTTTTTTAAACACCTGCCCAACGGCGTCCCGTACCAGCAGATTGATCTTTTCCGATTCGCCGGTTTCGTCCGCGAAGTCCCACTCAATCTTGCCTTTCATGGAGGAGGCGAGATGCGCCAGGTCGCTGATGCGCGGCACCACCTCCGCTTCGCGCAGGCGGATCGACCTGCGGAAGGCATTGCTGATCAGGTTCTCCCGGTTGTGGATGCTCATGCGCACGCTGATGCCGGAGTAGTGATTGATGTCCGGCCGCGACCGGGCCAGGCGGGAAATCTCCGCGACGATTTCCTCCATGAAGCGGGGGAGCACGAGGCGGAACCCCCCGGCGGAAAAGGGCGTGCTTTCCTGCCGCACAATGCGTATTTCATCCTCAGGGCTCTGCGGGTAATGGGTGCGTATCTGGGCGCCGAAGCGGTCCTTGAGCGGGGTGATGATGCGCCCGCGGCTGGTGTAGTCTTCGGGGTTGGCGGTGGCGATGATGATGATATCCAGGGGAAGGGCCACCTTGTATCCGCGGATCTGCACGTCACGTTCCTCGAGGAGGTTGAAGAGCCCGACCTGGATCTTTTCGTGAAGATCGGGAAGCTCGTTGATGGCAAAGATGCCGCGGTTGGTGCGCGGGACCAGTCCGTAATGTATGGCCAGCTCATCGGAGAGATAGCGGCCTTCCGCGATTTTGACCGGGTCAATGTCGCCGATGAGGTCGGCGATGGTGACGTCCGGCGTGGCCAGCTTCTCGGAAAACCGCAGCTCGCGGGGAATCCAGGCTATGCGTGTGTCCCCCTTATGTTCGTCAAGCTGCTGGTGGCATCGCTTGCAGAGGGGGTGCAGGGGATTGTCATTGATCTCACAGCCGGCAATGACCGGGATCGTGTCATCCAGCAGGGCGGTGAGGGAGCGCATGATCCGCGTTTTTGCCTGACCCCGCTCGCCGAGCAGGATGATATCGTGGCAGGAGAGGATGGCGTTTTCGATTTCGGGAAGCACGGTGTGATCGTATCCGATGATGCCGCTGAAAAGCCGCTCCCCCCGTTGCATCTTTTCGATCAGGTTGGCGCGCAGCTCGGCCTTTACCGTTTTGGGCTGATATCCCGATTCCCTGAGTTCATCGATGGTCTG
>JAFGAO010000200.1 GCA_016933615.1 Acidobacteriota bacterium | reverse complement strand
TTCCGCAACGGCTCCATCAAACGGTTTAAATTCCCCATCCGGACCACGCCGGAAGGCACCGCGGTACCCGACGGCGGTTTCGCCACACACAAGGACCTGAACGGTCCCACACTGGCGACGGAACCCGAATCCCTCGGTTTGCCCAATGTTTACACACTTAAAGGATAGGAGGAGAGGATCATATGGCGAACTTTGAAAATGTTGTAGTGGAAACCGATCTGCTTATCCTGGGAGGCGGCATGGCCGCCTGCGGTGCGGCGGTCGAAGCCGCGTACTGGGCCAAGCAGCAGGGGATGAAGGTCACGCTGGTCGACAAGGCCGCGATGGACCGCTCCGGTGCCGTTGCCATGGGCCTTTCGGCCATCAACCAGTATGTCGGGCTGAAGGACGGGCAGAACAGCGTCAAGGACTACGTAGACTACGTCCGCAACGATCTGATGGGCGTCACGCGCGAGGATCTGGTCGCCGACATCGCCCGCCACGTGGATTCGTCCGTGCATCTCTTTGAAAAATGGGGACTCCCCATCTGGAAAGACGAGGCCGGCGCCTACGTCCACGAAGGACGCTGGCAGCTGATGATCAACGGCGAGTCCTACAAGGTGGTCGTCGCCGAGGCCGCCAAAAATGCGCTGCTTCAGAGCGGCGTCGGAGAAATTTACGAACGCGTGTTCATCGTGGAACCGCTGATGGACGGCGATCGTGTAGCCGGCGCGGTCGGCTTCTCGGTTCGTGAAAACAAGTTCTATATCTTCAAGGCAAAGGCCGTGTTCGTGGCCATGGGCGGCGCCGTCCACGTATTCAAGCCCCGCAGTTCGGGCGAGGGCATGGGCCGCGCCTGGTATCCGCCATGGAATTCCGGATCCTCCGCCTACTTCACGCTGAGAGCCGGCGCGGAAATGACCTGCCAGGAAGTCCGGTTCATTCCCGTCCGCTTCAAAGACGCCTACGGGCCGGTCGGCGCCTGGTTCCTGCTGTTCAAATCCAGGGCCACCAACGCCATGGGCGGAGAGTACATGGTGGAGCGCAAGGACGAGCTGGAAAACTGGGCCCCCTACGGCAAGGTAAAACCTATTCCGGCCAACCTGCGCAACTACCTCGGGATGCTCGATGTCATGGAAGGCAAGGGGCCGATCTTCATGCGCACCGAAGAAGCCATGCAGAAGCTCGCCGACCAGTACAAGGACGATCCGAAAGCCTACAAGGCCAAGAGAAAAGAGCTGGAATCGGAGGCCTGGGAAGACTTCCTGGACATGACCATCTCCCAGGCAATTCTCTGGGCGGCCAGCGATGTGCAGCCGGAAGAGAAAAGCTCCGAAATCGCCGCAGCCGAACCCTACTTCATCGGTTCGCACTCGGGCGCGTCCGGCGCCTGGGTCAGCGGTCCCGAAGACCTGCAGTCCGAGGAAAGCAAGGGCGAGTACTTCTGGGGCTACAACGGAATGTCGACGGTCAGGGGCCTATTCTGCGCCGGGGACGCATCCGGAGCTTCGAGCCACAAGTTCTCTTCGGGCTCCCACGCGGAGGGACGCTCCGTAGCCAAGGCCGCGATCCGGTTCATCGTCGAAAACAACACGATGCCGAACGTGGACATGGCCGCGGTGGAAGCCATGAAAGCCACCATCCTGAAGCCGCTCGACACCTACGAGCAGTTCAGCAAAACCACCGTAACCCCGGATGTGAACCCGAACTACATCCAGCCCAAAATGTTCATGTTCCGTCTCCAGAAAATCATGGATGAATACGCAGCCGGCGTTACGGCGCAGTTCATCACCAACGAACCCCAGCTCAAACGCGCGCTCGAGCTTCTGGCGCTGTTGAAGGAGGATTCGGCAAAGCTGGCGGCGGAGAACCTGCACGAGCTGATGCGGTGCTGGGAAAACGTCCAGCGCATGTGGCAGGCGGAGGCGCACGTCCGCACCATCCTGCACCGTGAAGAAACCCGCTGGCCCGGGTACTACTTCCGCGCAGACAAGCCCAAACTGGACGAACAGAATTGGCTCAAATTCGTCAATTGCAAGTACGTTCCCGGTTCCGGCGCATGGGAGATGACGACGCGTCCCATTTACAGGATATTCAAATAATATAACTTACCAGGTTTTTTAAGACCGGGTAGGTTTTCTCCTCAAACGGGGGATCTTCGCCGCCGAAGCGAGGATCCCCTTTTGTGGAAGAGCGACAAACCCTCGATCAAAAACAGTTCAAGGCCCAGACAGACTTGGGAATTGAGGCCGTTGCGGTCTGAACCATGCAACCTGTTTGCCCGCATTGCCAAAAACCGATGGTGCGCTGGTGCAACCCCCAGCAGAGCACGTGGGGCGGAGAATACCAGTTTGTGTGTTTTAACGACGAATGCCCATATTTTGTAAGGGGCTGGGCATGGATGAAGGATCATTACAATGCCACGGCTTCCTACCGCTTCAGAATCGACCCCGCCACCGGAGACAGGGGCCCCCTACCCGTCTGGTCGAAATCCGCATTGAGGGGAAGCATTCTGCGGGAGCAAGAGGATGACTGAGAACAACGCCAATCCGGAATCCATCATCAGGGATTATCCCAGGCTGGGTCCGGACGACAGATTTGCATTCCGGTGCTGCCAATCCCTGGAATGCTTTACAAGCTGCTGCCGGGACGTATCCATTGTATTGACCCCCTACGACATTATCCGCATGAAACGCGCACTGGAGATCGATTCGTCTTCCTTTTTGGACAAGTACACGATCTCCCCGTTTACCAGAGACCAGAAGATTCCGGCGGTGCTCCTGAAAATGGATCCGCAGACCAAGAGCTGCCCTTTCGTCTCGTCGGAAAAAGGCTGCCGTATATACGCAAACCGTCCCTGGGCCTGCAGGATGTACCCCCTGGGGATGGCCGAGCCCGACAATCCCACCCCGGAAGACCGCCGGTTTTATTTTCTTCTCAAGGAAGACAACTGCCTGGGGCACAGGGAGGGCCGCTCCATCACCGTAGCGGAGTGGATCGCCGACCAGGGCATCGAAGAATACGAAGCATACGGAGCTCCTTTCAAGGAACTCATGCTGCATCCCTTCTGGAACGGCGGGGAAACGCTGCAGCCTGAGCAGATCGACATGTATCATATGGCCTGCTACGACCTGGACCGTTTCCGCCGTTTTGTTTTTGAAACAAGCTTCCTGCGGCTGTTCGACATTGACGAAGCCAGGATCGAGGCGATGCGCACGGACGACCTGGAATTGTCCGATTTCGCCATGCAGTGGCTGAAGTTCAGCCTTTTTAAGGAAAAATCGATGAAAATAAACCGTTCCGTAATGGAATCGAAACTCGGAACAGATGCAGAAACGGGACAGAGGAACGATGGATGAAAACGCCAAGCCCGTCCTCGTCATCGGAGGCGGCATCGCAGGAATAACCAGCGCGCTCGAGGCGGCCGAGGCCGGATGTCATGTCGTATTGATGGAAAAATCCGCCTTTCTCGGCGGACGCGTCGCGCGCATGTACCAATATTTTCCGAAGCTGTGCCCTCCGACCTGCGGCCTGGAAATAAACTACAGGCGCATCAAGAACAATCCCAGAATCACCGTGCTCACGCTGGCGCAGCTGGAAAGCCTGACGGGAACCCCGGGAGACTACGAAGCGACGATCAAAATATCCCCCCGTTTTATCAGAAACTCCTGCACGCTCTGCAGCGCGTGCGTCGATGCCTGCCCTTCCGAAAGGCCGGATGAATTCAACTACGGTATCGGCAAGACCAAAGCGGTGTATCTGGACTACGCCATGGCCTTCCCCGCCATGTACGCCATAGAACGGAGCGCCTGCAAGGAAGGCTGCCGCGCGTGCGCCGACGCCTGCATATACGACGCGGTGGATTTGACGCAGAAAGAAGAAAAGAAAACGGTACAAGTGTCGGCCGTCATTGCGGCAACCGGCTGGGCGCCCTACGACGCCGCCAGGATCCAAAACCTGGGTTTCGGTTCGTTCAAAAACGTCATCACCAACGTCGTCATGGAACGGCTGGCCGCGCCGGAAGGCCCCACGGCGGGCAGGATCCTGCGGCCTTCCGACGGAAAGGAACCCAGATCCATCGCGTTTGTCCAGTGCGCGGGATCCAGGGACGAAAACCATCTTCCCTACTGTTCCGCGGTCTGCTGCGCCGCTTCCTTCAAGCACGCGAACTACGTTCGCGCCCAGTACCCGGACGCGGACATCGCCATATTCTACATCGATCGCAGGGTTCCGGGCCGACTGGAGGACTTCCTCCAGAAGCTGGGTGAGGACGAAAAAACCAGATTCAACAAGGGCAAGATCGCCAAAGTGGAGGAAGATCCGGCGACCGGCAGCCTTAAGGTCACGGCCGAGGATGCGATACGGGGCGACAGGACGGAGCAGACCTTCGATCTCGTTGTCCTCGCCACGGGCATCGTGCCCCAGACCGACGGGTTGCCGCCCGGTTTCGAACCGGACGAGTTCCGATTCATCAACAATCGTATGGAAAAGCCCGGTTTGTACGCCGCCGGATGCGTGCGGCGGCCGGGGGAGGTCTCCGCTGCACTTGCAGACGCCACCGGCGCAGCGCTCAAGGCTTTCCAGTGCGCCGTAAGGAGCGCCCGCCATGGATAAGAAATTAGGCGTTTATATCTGCAGCGGATGTTCGATCGGAGATTCCCTGGATACGGGAAGCCTGGTCAAAATCGCCGAAGGCGAGGGGAAAGCCGCCTGCTGCCGGGTGCATCCTTTTCTCTGCAGCCGGGAAGGCGTCGATTGGATACGGAAAGACCTTGAAGACGACACGGCGGATGCCGTGGTCATCGCCGCCTGCTCGCCCCGCGTGAAAACCGACGCCTTCGCGTTCGATCCCTTCACCGTCATGGAAAGGGTAAACCTCCGGGAACATGTCGCCTGGTGCCAGAAGCCCAGGGACGAAGACACGCAGATGATGGCCGAAGACTACCTGCGCATGGGAATCGCCAAGGCGCGCAAGATGGAAAAGCTCATACCGGTTTCCGAGACGATCTCCAAAAAAATCCTCGTGGTCGGCGGAGGCGTGACCGGCATGACGGCCGCAAAGGAATCGGCCGATGCCGGATACGAGGTCCTTCTGGTCGAACGGGAAGCCTCGTTGGGCGGGTACGTCGCCGGCGTCAAATCGCGCTTTCCGGGCCACCCCCCCTATGCGGAAACGATTCATGAGGGGATCCGGGATACAATCGACGCGGTCCTGTACCACTCGAAGATCCAGGTTCTCACTTCCGCCCACATCGATAAAATCCAGGGCCAACCCGGCATGTTCGACGTCGAAATCGAGGTCGGCGGATCGATTGTCAGAGACCGGGTCGGCGCCATCGTTCAGGCGACGGGGTGGAAACCTTACGACCCCTCAAAGCTCGGGCATCTGGGATACGGCTCCAGCCCCGACATCGTTACCAATATCGAATTCGAAGAAATGGCGGCGAAAGGCCGCATTTTCCGGCCGTCGGACGGCAAACCCGTCGGGAGCGTCCTGTTCATCCAGTGCGCCGGGTCCAGGGACAAGGCGCATCTGCCGTACTGTTCGTCCGTCTGCTGCATGACGACTCTGAAACAGGCGGGGTATATACGCGAGCAGAACCCGGACGCAAAGATTTACGTCGTTTACAAAGATATCCGGACTCCCGGGCAATATGAGAAGTACTATAAAGCGGCCCAGGAAGATCCCCTGACCTTCTTCACCAAGGGCGAAGTGGTGTCCGTAGAGAAAAAATCTCCGATTGGGCTCGCAGCCACGGTAGCGGACACCCTCCTTGGTGGGGATATCGAGATAAAAGCGGACCTGGTTGTTCTGGCGGCAGGCATGGTTCCCAACAGTGCCGACGGCGAAGCAATCCGCGCGCTGGAAGATGCGGAGCTGAAAGCCCGGACCAGCGACTCGGAAAAGCAGAGGGCCGAGGCCGCCCGGAAAGCGGAAGAGCTCCGGCGCCACAAGGGGACCGAAATACTGAATCTCGCGTACCGCCAGGGCCCGGACCTTCCGGCGCTGCGCTACGGATTCCCGGACTCCCACTTCATATGCTTCCCCTACGAGACGCGCCGAACGGCCATTTACACGGCGGGCGCCGTGCGGGCTCCCATGGATTCCGCCTATGCCATGGAGGACGCCCTGGGCGCGGCGATGAAATCGATCCAGAGCGTGGAGCTGGCGGCGCAGGGCCAGGCCGTGCACCCCAGGGCGGGGGACATGTCCTTCCCCGATTTCTTCCTGCAGCGGTGCACCCAGTGCAAGCGCTGCACCGAGGAATGCCCCTTCGGCGCCATCGACGAGGACGAAAAAGGCACGCCCAGGCCCAATCCCTACCGCTGCCGCAGATGCGGCGTCTGCCTCGGGGCCTGCCCGGAAAGGATCATTTCATTCAAGAATTACTCCGTCGACATGATCGCTTCGATGATCAAGGCGATCGGGATACCGGAAGAAGAGGAAGAGAAACCGCGGATCCTGGTCTTCATGTGCGAAAACGACGCCTATCCCGCACTTGACATTGCCGGGCTGCGTCGGTTGAAATATGACGCGAGCGTGCGGGTGATCCCTTTGCGGTGCCTGGGATCCATGAATATCGTCTGGATCGCCGATGCGCTGTCCAGAGGGTTTGACGGGATTCTCCTCATCGGCTGCAAATTCGGCGACGATTACCAGTGCCATTTCATCAAAGGCAGCGAACTGGCCGACCGCCGCATGGAAAACGTCAAAGAGACGCTCCAGCGCCTGCAGCTGGAATCGGAAAGACTGCGATTGACGCAGCTTTCCATCAACGAGCCCGACAAGCTGGCCAATCTCATCAATGAGTTTGCGGATCAGATACGGGAGATCGGACCGAATCCTTACAAGGATATGTAAATCTGATGTATCAGTGGGTAATACGCTTGAATCATTAATAAACCATACAGGAGAAAACATGGCCGACAACGGAAACAGAAAAACCGAATTACTCGACCAGCTCGAAAGCGGGCCGTGGCCGAGTTTCGTCCGGGAGATCAAGAAGGCCAGGGAGACCAGTGCAGCATGCGACGATCTCCTAGGACAGCTTGAGCTCTCTTACAACCAGAAAGTAGGACATTGGAAGCACGGCGGCATTGTGGGCGTCATGGGGTACGGCGGGGGCGTTATCGGCCGGTACAGCGACGTCCCCGACCAGTTCCCCAACGTCGCGCACTTCCACACGATGCGTATCAACATGCCTTCCGGGTGGTTCTACACCAGCAAGGCCCTGCGCACTCTGTGCGACATCTGGGAACGGCACGGTTCCGGCCTTACCAACATGCACGGATCCACCGGCGACATCATTTTCCTGGGAACCAAGACGGACGAGCTGGAACCGACCTTCGCGGAGCTGACGGCGGCCGGATTCGACCTGGGCGGCTCCGGGTCCTGCATGCGGACCCCATCCGCCTGCGTGGGCCAGGCGCGCTGCGAGTGGGCCAACTACGACACGATGAAGATCTGCAACGACGTTACGCAGGAGTATCAGGATGAGCTGCACCGTCCGCCTTTTCCGTACAAGTTCAAGGTCAAATGCTCCGGGTGCGCCAACGACTGCGTCGCCGCCATTGCGCGCGCGGATCTGTCGATCATCGGAACCTGGAAGGACGACATCCAGCAGGACGACGCCATGGTCGCCGAATACGCGGCCAAGGGAATCAATATTCAAAAAGACGTTTGCGACCGGTGCCCCACAAAATGCATGGATTGGGACGGCTCCAAACTCACAATCAACAACAGGGAATGCGTGCACTGCATGCACTGCATCAACGTCATGCCCAAAGCGCTCCGGCCCGGCAAGGAAAAGGGCGCGGCTTTCCTTATCGGCGCCAAAGCCCCGATTCTTCAAGGCGCCCTGCTCTCTTCGGTCATGGTGCCCTTCGTGCCCGCTGAGGAAATTTTTGAAACCGCCAAGGAGCTCATCAGCCGCGTCTGGGAATTCTGGGACGAATACGGCAACAACCGCGAGCGGGTGGGAGAACTGATCCAGCGCGTGGGAATGGCCAATTTCCTGGATGCGATCGGTCTGGACCCGATTCCGGAAATGATCGCCGCCCCGAGAGACAACCCCTACATATTCTTCAAGGAAGAAGAAAAGGTATAGGCAAGCAAACGAAAAGGAGATAGGAATATGGTTGATATGAGTAAAAGAATCACCGATATTGGGCCGCCGAATTACGAGCAGTTTCT